>CANPXZ010000063.1 GCA_947587485.1 uncultured Oscillospiraceae bacterium
TCATCCTCGTCCTCCTCCCGGTATTTCCGGTTCCGCCGCAGCGTATACACCGCCAGCGCCAGCACGCCCAGGCCGCACACCAGCATCACCCCGGACCACAGCAGCATGTTCGACTCATCGCCCGTCCGTACGGGGGTATAGGGCGTATCGGGATTGGGCGTGGAGTCGGGGCTCGAGGGTTGCTCGGGGCTCAGCTCCACGGCGAAGTTCATTTGCAGCCGCGCCAGGGTATCCTGGTACGCGTTGCCCTGGGTCTCGCCCTCCAGGGCCACCCGCAGCGTCAGATGCCCCTTCTCGCCGCTGGCCAGGGTATCCAGGTAGAAGAAATCCTCCAAGGCGCTGGTGGCCTCCCGCAGGCCCTCACGGTCGGCCAGGGTCTTTCCCTCGCCGCCCACGCTGTCGCTGGTATACAACACGTCCTCGACCCCGTCGGGCCCCACGTACCGCAGATCGTACGTATACGCGCCGCCCTCGGCCACCGTCTGGCTGGCCTCCAGGCTCTGCAGCACCTCGTTGGTCATGTACCAGTCGGTGGACTGCGGGTGCTGATTTTCCAGCTCCATATAGAACACCGCGTCGTCCCCGGGCTGCAAGCCGCTGAGCACGTCGCTCATGCCGGTGGCGCTCACGTTGAAGTTGCTGTCCATCTTCTCGTCGGCGGTGAACCGGCAGTACCAGTCGCCGCCCTCCATGGTATCCGCGTACGCGCACACGCTCACGCTCAGGACCAGGACCGCCGCCAGTACGATACTTGCTATCCGCTTCATGTCCCGTCCTCCTTATCAGCCTACGGTGCCCCAGGCGCTCATCATGGCGTCCGTGGCATTGTGGGTCTGCACCGCATCCACGTCCGCGCGGATGACGAACCGGGTATCGTTGTACGTATAGATCGTCTCGATGACGGTATTGCCGGCAGCGTCCGTAGACTGCTTCGTCGTGACCATCGCCTCGATGCCCTCGTCCTGGATCTCCAGGGTATCGGTGAAGGCGGGGGAGGTCGCGCCGGTGGGCAGGATGGGCGTATAATACAACACGGTCCGTTCCTCGGTGGTGGACCCCTCGTCGATCTGCCAGCCATTGCCCGGGGTCAGGTGCAGGTCGATCAGGCCGGAGTCCAGCTCCGGGGCCTTCTCGAACGCCCCCGTCGCCTCGTTCTTCTTCTCCCAATACTTATACAACGTCACCCGCACGTACTCGTCGATGGTACCGGAGTTGCGCACCGCCAGTTCCTCTTTATACTTCTTCCCCAGCTCCAGCTCTTCGCTTTCGCCCTCGCCGCCGACGAGCATCTTACTCACCAGCGCGCCGGTATTCTGGTTCCACAGGTCGTCATGCTTCAAATAATCGCGCCAGCTCACGCCCTCGCCGTTCTCCACCAGGGTCACGCCGATATCCAGCATGGACACCTCGGCCCCGTAGGTCTCGGAGAAGTACGTCAGCGCCGCCCGGGAGCTGCCCACCACGCTGAAGGTCAGCAGCGTTGCCGCCACCGCGAACAGGGCGATGGTCAGAAACCCGCCTTTTGCACGCTTCATCTCAGCCCTCCTGCGCCTTCAGCGCCCAGCCCTCATAGGCCGGTCCGTTCGGCTTCGGCGTTCCCTCGTCGTCCTTGAACACCTTCGCCCCTTCTGTCACCACCACCACGTTCACGGTGGTCCCCTCGGGGATGGGCTTTTCCTCCGTACCCATCGGCAGCGTGATCGTCGCCTGGAGCACGCCGCTCGTCGCGCCCGGCTCCACCACGCCGTCGTAGTACCAATACCCGTCGCCGCCGTCGAACCAGCCCGCGCCGGCGTAGCTCACCGGCACCTCCCCGCCGGACACGGCCCGCGCCCGCACGTAGCAGTCGATATTCCCGGTATTCTCCACCGAGATATTCTTCACATTGGTCTGCACCTGCTCGTGGGGGATGATCTCCACGTCATGCAGCTGCAAGGTATACCCGCCCTGGGCGGTCACGTAGGTAGTGAAGTACGACTCCGCCGGCACAGCCGCCGCGCTCAGGACCATCACCGCCGCCAGCACAGGCATTGCCGCTTTCTTCCACAGGCCCTGCATCTTCATCCTCACCCCTCCTCGCTCTGACTCGTCCACTGCCAGCCGGTGCCGTTGAACACGAACGTGTTCACCACGGACGCGTCCGGCACCAGCCGCTCGTCGTAGGTGTTCGTGAACGGCACCCGGGTCACGTTCTCCCCCTCGGGCAGAGGCAGTTCCTCGATCTCCACGCTCACCCGGCCGTCCGCCGGCACGTAGCTCGCGCCCGAGTACGTCTCCGTCACCGTCACGTGCGCGCCCACGGGGATGCCGCTCACCGTCGCGCTCTGGGTACCCGCGCCGGAGAACGTCAGGCTCACGGTGTTGCTGAACACGTTCTGCCCGTCCAGCACGCCCTCCACGTCGAACACGAACGTAGTGGGCCCCAGCGAGGCGTTATAGCTGGTCAGGGTCTTGTCGATGACGATCTCCGTCAGCCGGGACTCTCGCTCCGCCTTCATGCTCACCGGCAGCTCGTAGCTCCACGCCCCGTCCACGGTAGCGGGCATCGTCAGCATCATGGGGCTGAACGTGTACACCCACCGCTCCGTCTGGACTTCCTCGGGTACCAGCACATAAAGGCCCAAGCCCAGCTTGATCTCCCCGTCCACGGCGGCGGTCTCCGTCTCCATGTCCGGGGCCAGCGCCGGCTCGGGGCTTTCCGCCTCCGCCTCCGCGTCCTCGGCCGGGGCCGGGACGATCAGGGCCATGGTCCCGTCCAGCAGATCCTGCATCTTGGTCTCCGCTCCCAGCCGTCCCTCGTTCCACTGCTCGTTCTCGGCCAGGGGCGCGAACCGCTCCGCCAGGGTGAACAGCCCGTTCTCGTCCACGTCGGCGACCTTATACACCGCCACCTTGACGGTGCTCTCGGCCAGGTCATCCCGGTAATCGGTCTCCTCGGCCGTGATCCGGACCGTGCCCTCCGCCGCCGGGTCCGCCTGCGCCGCCAGCGCCCCCGGGCCCAGCCCCAGCACCAGCGCCAGCGCCGCCAGGATCGCCGCGGCCTTCTTCTTTCGGGTCATTTTCATCATCCTCCCCGCGTATTTCCGTTTAGCGTCTCTTCTTCGGGATCATGATGCCGATGAACATCACCAGCAGCATGGGCGCGGCCAGGCCGGCCGCCACGATGAGGGGTTCGATCAGTTCCGCTTCCGACTCCACGAGAAGCTCCTTCTCCTCGGGGAGGTTTTCGATCCGTTTCCCCCGGATCAGCATCCGGTGGGAGTTCACCCCGTAGGGGGTGCAGGTCACCAGCGTACAATAGTCCTCGTTCGGGTCGATGTCCAGGTCCTGGACTTCCTCCGGCAGGACGATCACGATCTGGTCCACCTGATAGGTGATGGTGTTGTTCAGCACCTTGATGGTGAACACGTCGCCCTCCACCAGCTTATCCAGATCCGTGAACAGCCGCGCGGAGGGGAGCCCTCTGTGCCCCGATATCACCGCGTGGGTCCCCAGGCCGCCCACCGGCAGGCTGGTCCCCTCGATATGCCCCGCCGCGATCTGCAGCACCGTATCCTCCACCGTGTGATAGATCGGCAGCGACACATTGATGTTCGTGATCTGGATATATCCCATGATGCCCGTCCCGGTCACGTCCAGCGTATTCATATATCGCTCGTGCTGTTCCTCGTCCGGGGCGAACCGGTTGCCGCTCTGCATGGCCAGGTCCGCGTTATAGGCCCTTGCCTCCGCCAGCATCCGCTCGTAGTCCTCTTCGTTCAGGTTGGCCACGCTCTCGGAATACCCGGCGATGGCCCGGGACGCGTGGAAGCTGTTCCACCAGTCCGCCACGGAAGGATACAACAGCAAGGACAGCCCTATGAGCAGGATCAGTATTAAGATGATCGTCGATACCTTACCGCGCATAACACAGGGTTCTCCTTGCCGCTGTTGCCGGCCCCTTTCCGCCGGCCTCCCAGTGTGTTTGTCTGTTCAATCGCGGCGCAAGCCGCAACTTCTTTGATGGGGCCCCCAAAAGACACGCCTGTCTTTTGGGGAAAGGAGGGATCGCGAGCTACTCGAGCTTTGGCGCTTGCGCCAAAGGGAGACCTAGCTTGCGAATCCCGACGCAGGGGGCTGTCAGCGCTCCGCGCTGACTGGGGGAGAGAAGATGACCTCCAGTGCTGGTGTATCTCTCCCTCCGCCTCGCTCTCGCTCGGCACCTCCCCTTGCACAGGGGAGGCTTTCACTCCCCTCTTGGGGGCGGGGCCTTGCGGCCCCGTCCCCGCCAGGGGTCAGTTAATTGCTTAAACTATTACTTAGGTACTCTTACTTCTCAGCGTTCCCGCTCAGGCGCTTCTTGGTCACCAGCAGGATCACCGCACCGGCCGCCAGGACCGCGCCAGCGATGTAGAAGATCGTGGTGCCGATGCCGCCGGTCTCAGGCAGCTCAACGCCCTTCAGGTTCTGAATGTCGGTCTGACCAAGAGCATTCTCGTGATCGCCACCAGCGCGCTCGAGTTTGAATTCCCAGTCAGCAGTGCCATTCAGTGTCGTGACCAATGTATCATGCTCGGCGCTGACAGTGAAGCTCTTCGGGTCAATGGTGTTGTATCCCGGAGGAGTCACGGTCTCAACGATCCAGTATTCGCCATCGTCCAGGCCCTTGCCATAGAAGCTGTCTTTCTCAGCATCCATCTCGAGCTCGACCTCCGTGAGCTTCGTGCCAGCCGGGAGCTTATCCTTCAACTGATCAACCTCGGAGACATCAGTTTTGCCGTTCTTGTCGACCTTGTACAACTTGAACTCAGCGCCAGACAGAGGCTCATTATTCTCATCGATCTTATCGACGTTCAGGTCATAGGTGAAGACCACAACGGTCACTTCGGGGGTCTTGCCGTGGCTATCGCTATGGGAATCGTTGGAGAACTCCATCTGGCTCTTGTTGTGGTTGCCGGGGTTGCCGATGACGCAGTCTTCGGTCAGCTCAGCGGTGTACTCAACAGTGATAACGCTGCCAGCATGAGCGCTAAGGACATCCTTCATGTCGTCGAACACGACCTCAAAGGTGCAGCCGTCATCAAGCCCGCTAGTCTTTACTTCATACCCAGCACTAATCAGAACGTTGTCCACATAGACCTTCACGGAACCGGAGTCGAAGGACAGGCCATCATCCTCAACATCGTGGAAAGCCAGGTAATACTCAGTGTAGTCGCCGTAGTTGCTGGGCAGAGTGCCCTTCAGCTGGAAGGGGACATGGTCGCCGATATCATGGTCAGCAGACTTCCCCCAGGGATCGTCGCTGATATCGCCATCATCTGTGTCGTTGATATCCTTGACGGACTTGTCGGAGGTGGGAACATCGGTCTTGTAGTTAACGGTAACATCCTCAGTCACCTGCAGGACCACGTCGTTGTAGGCGTCCTGGCCTTCGATTTTTTCGGTGGTATCTTTGATCAGATAGTAGCCGTCGTCAAGCACCGTGGAGCCACCTTCGATCGGCGTACCAGAACCCTGAAGGTTGGCAGCAGCAGCATCGGCAATCTTCTTGGCAATCTCAGAATTGGACGTGTTGCCCGCTACCTCGCCGATAGCCGCAGCGACCTTAGCAGCATCGGGATTGGTTTCTTCTACATCATCAAGTTTACCAGTAAACTCGGGCATGGCTCTCAGGGCGGCAACAAAGCCTGCGGGATTAACGCCGCCACCCCACGTTACGTTGCCGAGGGGCATGTTGTCATCGGCGTCATCCTGGGAACCGGAGAAGATCTTGTAAGCCGTGAAGGAGTGGCCCTCCAGACCTTCACCGATGGTCACTGTCGACGCGAACGCGGTAGCGCCGAGGCTGAGGACCAGGGTCAGCACCATGAGGATGCTGAGCAGTTTTTTCATTCCTTTCATTTTTGCGTTTCCTTTCTTGTAATAAAATTTTTGCTGTATGATAAAGGGTATTTGCGCTGTGTTACGGGTGTCATGTTATCAAGCGTCGCCCCCTTTGCTGTGTCCGCCGGGAGCCGGAGCTCCCCTCGGGTACCGGCGGCGCCTGGCGGGGTATTCCCGCTGTGTTACGGGGGTCATGTTATCAAGCGTCGCCCCCTTTGCTGTGTCCCCTCGCGCGGCGGCGCTGCCTCTCGCAGTACACCGCCCCGCCCAGGCACATCATCGCCATCCCCGCCAGCGTAAAGATCATCGTACCAATTCCGCCAGTCTCGGGCAGAACGTAGGTTTCCTCTTCCTCATTCTGGATGTAGACAAGCCTATCGCCGTCCTCCAGATTCGTGATATTGCTCTTTACGTCAGCGTAACCGGGGATGTCATCGACTTTCCAAATATTATTGTAGCCGCTGACAAATTCATAGAAGTATCTCAGTGCAGCTTCTCCCTCGGCCTTCTTGTATCCGGACGGCGCCTCTACCTCTTCCCAATAGTACACGCTATTCGGATCGAATTGGACTTCTTTCTCTTCGCCCTTACCGTGGTTCGCATCGCGAATCGACAGAGAGTAAGTAGTATTGCCGTCAAGGCCATCTACTTCCTTTTTGCTGACAATGAGCTGACCATCCTTATCGGTCACAAAGGGGCCTTCATCAACGAGTTCAGGTGCTATGCTGCCATCACTCTGCTTTACCAGACGCCAGAGCTGGAACTTAGCTCCATCAAGCGCTTTAGAGAAATCGCCAGCCTTGACCTTTTTCAGCGTGTAGCCATTCGTCCTTGCGCCTGCCTCAGAGGAAGACTCTATCCACTTATCCTCCGTAGTACCTTCTGTGTCGCCCCAGCCCTCCAATGTAACCTCATTGGTGCTTTGAATCAGCGGATACTCTCCGCCATTAGGATCCGTACTCGTTCTCTCGTCAATCAGGTCTACTTGATAATCATAAACGAGAACCATCGGCCTTCCGGTATTGGGAATCTTCAAGGAGAACGTCTTCACCCACTGAGGACCGATCTTACCTTCATCGTGATGCCAAGACTGATCTGCGGCCTCGTGATGTTCCTCCGTATAGTCGATCCATTCCCAACCGGACACTCTTTCATCGGAGGCAACCATTTTCCCGGTTTCCGGATCAATAACAGGCTGACCGTTTTCATCTGTCTCGGCATAATAGAGCTGAACAGTACCAGTCAGAAGCGTGAATATCTGCCTATATCCATGGTGACCATTAAACCAAGCCTTGGGTCCCGGCCAATCCTCATAGGTCAGTATATCTGTCAGGGTCAGATAATCCAACGGAAGCTCGTGCCCCTCTTCATCAGTCCCCATAATGATGACACCGTCTTTGTTGATGTCAATATGGAACTTGATTCGGTGGTTGTTCACGTCATAGACGCTGCCCTTGTCGACTTTGCCATGATCGGTCTTGCTTCCGCCGCCGTTGATCACAACATCCTGGGTCTGATTATCACCGCCCTTGTCCTCACCGTCAAGCCAAAGACGTACATTGTTATCAAAGGACTCAGTGTGGATGCCATCTTTTTCGATGTAATCTCCATACCTATCCAGCATCTTGTCCGTAAGCTTGCAGTTGTAGGTGATCTCGATATACTTGTCTTTTTTAAGCGCATAGGACTGATCAGGTCCAAATTCCAGGGTCACCTTTTGCCCATCGACTTGAACATTTACACCACGCGCATCATGGCTGTTGTACCATGTCTCATACGTACCGTCGGCACCATTAACCTGGGCAGTAAAGTCTTTCCATTCATCCTTGACTCTGTAACTGACACTCTCCAGCGCCACGCCATCCGGCAATGTATCCACGATTTTTCCGGTATTGTGATCGCTGCCCATAGTTACCGTCACCTTCCAGGTGATGGTACCATCCGGATTGATCGTAACTGTTGTCTTGTCGTGGCTTCCGTCTTTGTCGGTCTTTACAACAGAGTCCGGTTTCTGCTCGAAATAATAATTAGTATCATGGAAGGAGTTGCGATACTGACCACTCAAACTCTTTTCCGTGGTGGTTTTATAATGCAACTGTAATTTTCCATCTACGAAATCTTCATATGGAATATCCGCTGTCGCTTTAAAAGTGAATCTCACCACATGATCGCCAGAATCAAGGTTATCAAATGTCTTTTGCGTGATGGTACCATCGGCACCAAGCACTTCAAACGTCCACTCAACTTTTCCGTACCAGGCTTCGCCTTGGACACCGTCGAGCATCGCCGAAACCTGCTCTTTTGTCATCCACATCGGACCTCTTGCTTCGTTAGTATTAGGAGGTCCAAACATGGAATCAGAGAACGTCGCATTATTGAGCATGCCAACAGTGGGGATGGTAAGTCCGGCGTTCCATTCGTACACCATATTCTCACCATCGACGCTGGTGCCAAGCATTTCCTTGCTGCTGGTCACATCTCCGCTAACGGGCACGCTAGCGCTTCCGCTGTGCGAACCTCCTCCAGGTCCGCCTTCCAGATTCGCAGTGTTATCATATGTGCCCGCATGGTCAGCGTCAGTATAATAAGTGATCGTGTAGCTTTGCGTATTCGATCCTGTTCCATCGTCATTAAAGACAACAGAAGTCACATGACCATCAACTTCGTTAACAGTATAATTTTTATCATCAGGATCAAACGTAAGCCCAGCTGCCGGGACATTGTTGAAATATTTATCAGTTAGAGTCCAGCCCTTAATGTCTGCTCTGCTCTTGTTGACCGTGATGGTCCACTTGATTTTCTGTCCTTCCTGCTGACCGCTCTTCTCAATAAAGTTGCGGTCGAAGTAGTACTCACTATAACCGCTTCCAGACCAGCCGCCAGACGTGCCATAGGAATTGTTATAAAACTTCGTCGAGCCATCCGGCAGCTTGCTGGTATCGACATCATAGTCGTACTCCACAACATACGCTTGGTAACCGCTGCTCTTCTCGAGCTTATCCAGCGTTAATGTGAACTTGTTGGGATTGCTGGGGTCCTTGGTGACGTTAACTTGCCCATTGTAATGCCGCTGGTTCTCTGTGTTATAGCCCCACTGATCGCAGTCATAAACGTTGACTGTGACATTACTCGGACCTGTCACACCTTCTATGCCTTCCGGATAAGTCAGTATATCTTCCAGAACAATATTGTCCGGCGTTCCGGTGTTGGTCCAAACTACGATCTTGTAATGCAGCTTGCCATCCGCAGCCTTGCTCTTGTCAAGCTCCTTGCGCATCTGGACATTCCATGTCGTATCAATGTCTTTCCACCAGACATTTAGATCAACATGCTCTTCACCTTTATCAAAGAAGTGAACGTGGAGACCATTATCATCTTTACTCTGCGTCTTCGCACCTTTGGTTTTGACATAGCCTTCCAGTTCAGTTCCCATGTCAGTTTCATAATAATTTTCAAGTACTTTGACATGAAGAGTGTGGGAACCATCAGGATTCTCAGTGTACCAATACTCAAATGCGTCTTTTTTGTTGTTATCTTGCGCAAGGGTAGGCGTAGTAGGAATATCGGGGGGGAGTTCAACTCCAGGCGGGATATTAAATTCATACTCCAGTCCGTTATTCTGCAAATCTTCCTTGGTCATGCGGAAATCAATAGAGAAGTCCGTGGTAAAGGTTTCAGTATTAGGATCATATTTTGTGTTCTCGGCAGACAGGCCCGTAACGAAAGGATCCAACTTCTGTGGACCATTCGCAATGGTCACGAAGGGAGGATCGCTCTCGGGCAGTTCGTCCATGGTGCTGATGCCATTGTTGATCTCGCCCACGCAGTCCTTGCTGTGGGTATGCTCTTCCAGGCCGCAGATCAGCTCGCCGGCCTCGTTATAGCACGCCTCGGTGTGGGTATGGGCCTCCAGGCCGCACAGCAGCTGGGTCTCCACCAGGGCATAGCAGTCCGGGGTGTGGGTATGGGCCGTCTTGCCGCAGATGTACTCCAGCTCCGGGCTCATGCACTCCGCCGTGTGCTCATGCTCCTCCAGGCCGCAGATCTGCACCTGCACCAGGGCCATGGGGACGGCGGTGGGCGCGGGGGTCTCCGCAGGCGCGGGGGTCATCATGCCCTCGAACCAGGGGTCATCGAAGTAGCCGCTGCCGCCCTGGGCGGGCTCTTCCGTCGCCTCGGGCTCCGCAGTGGTCACGGGCACCGCCCAGCAGCCGTCGGTGTGGGTGTGCTCCGCCAGACCGCAGAGCAGGTCGCCGGCCTCGTCATAGCACTCTTCGGTGTGGGTATGCTCCTCCAGGCCGCAGATCAGCTCCGGCTCCGGGGCCTCGGTGGCCTCGGGCTCGTCGGTGGATTCGGGCTCCGTGGTGGCCTCGGGCACGCCCCAGCAGTCCTCGGTGTGGGTGTGCTCCTCCAGCTCGCAGGTCAGCTCGCCCATCATGTTGTAGCACTTGTCGCCGTCGTGGGTGTGCTCTTCCTTGCCGCAGACCAGCTCCAGTACCGGGGCCAGGGGCGCGTCGGTGGTCTCGGGCTCGTCCGTGGCCTTGGGCTCGGTCTTGGTCTCGGGCTCGGTTGTGGATTCGGGCTCCGTGGTGGAGTCGGGCTCCGTGGTGGAGTCGGGCTCCGTGGTGGAGTCGGGTTCGGTGGTAGACTCGGGCTCGGTAGTAGACTCGGGCTCCGTAGTAGATTCGGGCTCCGTAGTAGACTCGGGCTCGGCGGTGGATTCGGGCTCCGTAGTAGATTCGGGCTCGGTGGTAGACTCGGGCTCGGTGGTGTCCGTGGGGACGGGGATGATCATGCCCAGGCCAGGCGTCGCGGTGGGGGCCTCAGGCACCGGCTCCTGGAAGCATGCCAGAGAGTGGACGTGCTCGGGGAGCTCGCAGATCAGCGTCTTGGTGTAGCACTCGTCGGTGTGATGGTGCACCGTCTCGCCCGTTACCTGGCGGGTGATGAAGCAGTTCTCGTCGTGGGTGTGCTCCTTGACCTCCACCTGGCCGCAGATCAGGTTGCCGTGAATGTCATAGCAGCGCTCGTCGTGGGTGTGCAGAATGACCTCTTCCTTGCCGCACACCGCAGTCTTGCGGATCTCAAAGCAGGCGTCGGTATGGGTATGGCCCGCGCCCTCGGCCTGGCCGCAGGTCAGCTCGCGGCTCTCCGTCACGGTGTAGCAGGCGTCGGTGTGGGTGTGGCCCGCGCTCTCCGGCAGCATGCAGGTCAGCTCGTTCACGGTCTCCGTGGCGTAGCAGGCGTCGGTATGGGTGTGGCCCGCGCTCTCCGGGATCGTGCAGGTCAGCTGGGTCGTCTCGGTGCCGTCCTCGGCAACGACAACGCTGTAGCACTCCGGGCCGTGGGTGTGGCCCGCAGATTCCTCCTGGCCGCAGGCAAGATAGGTGTTCTCATGAGCGGTGTAGCACTCCGGACCGTGGGTGTGGCCCGCAGACTCCGCCTGGCCGCAGGTCAGCTCCTTGTGCTGGGTCACGGTGTAGCAGGCGTCGGTGTGGGTGTGGCCCTCGCCCTCGGTCAGGCCGCAGACGTTCACCTTTTCCTCCTTGAAGCAGCCGGCGGTGTGAGTGTGAGCCTCCACCTCGCGAAGCGGGCAGACAAGCGCGCCGCTGGCGTCATAGCAGCTGGCGTCATGCTTGTGTACCACGAAGTCCGCGTAGCCGCAGATGAGGTTGTGCTCGGCATCGTAGCAGCTCTGCTCGTGGCGGTGGATGTCCGCCGCACAGGCCAGCTCCGTCACGGTCTGGCCAGCCTCAAGCACCTGGCCCTCGTCATAGCCGCAGGTAAGCGCGCTGACGTAGCATTCCTCGGTGTGCTTGTGCGCCTCGAAGCCGCAATAGGTGTCGTCCTCCATGGCGATCGCGGGAAGGATCAGCGCGTAGGTGGTGACAAAGACCACGATCGCAGCAGGGATCGCCACAGCACGATGCCAAAGCCGCCGCTTGGCGCTCTTGCGGACTATCCGCTCAACCTTCCTCGTCATATTCTCCATTGCTCTTCCTCCTCGTCCGTCTGTTCCTTCGATCTTCCGCTGCCGGGAGCTCGCGCCCCGGTTCATTCTTCCATTCTGGGGAAATCCGTCGCCGGACCCGTGTCTTTCGCAAGAGTACAAAACTCAATGAAGCTCTTTCACTTATAAAGACGAAATTTTTCAAAAAACGGCTCACGTTTTTGCGAATTTTTTAAAATTTTTTTCGATTTTCCAAATAATGGCCGCTCTTTCCCGCCATAGAGGGGTATAATACTACCTCAACACTGTATTTTACTCTGGTTTGATCAATATGTCAATGCATCGGGGTGATCCAAATGGTAAATTTTCATAAGAAAACGTGCGTCGGGAAGAGAATAATTTGTTATGTCTACCAATCATTGCGCTCGAGCTGTGCGTGAGCGGGTCATGCAGCCGCGGGGATAATACCATATAATGAATATATGGAATCGGGGCGGTAAAAGTCCTAAAAAAGGCCCCTGATACGAGATCAGGGTACGCGAGCCCTGCTTTTCGTATTTGCTATACCTATTTAACATGCTGGGGTTCGGAGATGCTGCCCCGACAAGCAAATGGGTCATTCCGGCGTGAGGCAGGAATGACCCATTTTTCGCATGTGGGGCACCACACACATTGCTTGCCAGGATCGTATTGTCTTTTTCCTGTCTGCATATAGAGAACAGGATCTGTAGGTTCGTGCTGCTTCATCGCAGCCAATTAATTAGCAGTTACTGCCATTTCCTCACGGGCGTAATACTGATCCAAAAAATCGTCAAACAGCTCCTCGCCCTTCTTCCGGGCCACGACTGCATCCTGAATGTTCTTGAAGGAGCCCAGAAAATAGGTCTTTCCCTTGAACGTGATCTGAGCCCGCCACATTCCCGAGGTCTTGTTCCAATATACGCCGTTATAGCCGCTTCTGTTGGATTTGATCGGCGACAGCTTCCGCTTTTCGAGCATCACCACAGATGTTCCGTCTACCCAGCGCATATTATTGAGGGGGCTCTGCCGCTGGAGGCATCCGCAGCTCTTGGTGTGGCCGGTCAGCAGATTCTTCTGGCATACCACCGTCTCACCGCCGCAGTCGCATTGGCACCGCCACATATGGTCCCGGCCCTCTTTGCCCTCATAGGCGGTCACCACCAAGGAGCCGAACCGCTGGCCCAGCAGGTCTCTTGGCCCTTTCGGGGCCAAGCAGCCACAGCTTTTCTTCTTGCCACGGTTCAAGTCCGATGCCGACACGATGCACTCATTTCCGCAATTACAACTGCACCGCCAAAATTGCCTCTTGCCTTGTTCTCCCGCATCCTCTATCACGGTCAATGCTCCGAATCGCTGGCCAACCTGAATTGGGCGGGGCAGCTTCTGCAGACAGCCGCAGCTTTTCCTGTCGCCTCTGGCAAGTTGGGCGCCAGAGACCAGGCACTCGTTCCCGCAGTCGCATCGGCAGTGCCAGAGTATACATCCGTCCTTGCCTCTCTGGTCCGTGGGCGCGATACACGTCAGCAGACCAAACCGTTCTCCTTGTCGGTCCTTGATCGCCATATCTCACACATCCTTTTTCTTTGGCTCGCTCTTCAGCCAGCCGCCCAGGGCCCGCAGCAGCACTGCCGCCGCCAGTACTCCCAGCAGGGATATCTTCCCCTGCATGGTGCTCACCGCCGGCAGGAAGAACCCCAGGTAGGGCACCGAACGGGT
>CANPXZ010000064.1 GCA_947587485.1 uncultured Oscillospiraceae bacterium
CGCGAGGGTCAAGGAATACCTGGCCGAACAGGAAAGTCAAGGAACCATATGTCCTTGAGTTAGCAAAATCTTCCATCCTTCCGTAATACTTACCTGTTATATCTGCCGTCCCGGCTGGCTCTCGCCAGCCTTTTTGTCGTGCCCGTTCCTCGCCTGCACTTTTTCTTTATTTTGGCCTTGACTTTTTATTCGCAGGCTCCGTTTAATATTCAGTTGCGGATACCGGATGGGTGGTATCTTTTGGTTCACCTCCTTATCGTTCGTATTTGTCCCGGTGCAGGACAGGAGCTTCAATATTTCTCCGCTCCAGCGCCACGTTGACGTGGTGCTGGACCTGCAGCAGCTTCGTGAGATCGTCCCGCAGGGGTTTGTACTTGGCATAGGCGGCCTCTTGCTCCCGCGCCAGCGTTTCCATCTCCTGCCGCCAGGCGGAGATGGGCAGCTTGCCGTCCGGCGTGAAAGCGTCCGTCAGCTTGCGTCGGGCCATATAAAACTGCCGCAGCTCGCTTTCATGCTCCTGTCTGTACTTCTCCTGCTGACCCTTCCACCGTATACTGTTCATCTCGTCAAAGATGGGCTTTAGCCGGGCGTAGTTCTCCGCTTGCTGGAGCAGGTCCTTCAGTTCCTTCCGACGCTTGTCAGAGGCGTCAAGCTCTGCCTTCAGCGTGGCGACCTGACTACTGAGAGATTCGACCCGCCCCGTCAGCGCCTCCATCGTGAACAGCTTGTTCTCCATTATGTAGTTGTGCGCCGCAACAAATTGCTTGAGATTGCCGAGTTTTTCCTTTTTGCTCCGCGCCCCGGTATTCCTCATGGCGATGTAATCGCCCAATAACTGGCCCAGGTTAGGCTGCTGGGGCTGGGACAGTTCCTGCTTGACCTCCTTCAGCCAGTCCAGCAACGTAGCTATCTTCTTCCGTAGGCTGCGGATGGCAGCGTTGGTAGAGCGTATCCAGCGGTTGAGATCGCCCTTGTCGGTAGGGATGCTCTTCGCCTCCATCTGCCGGACGGCGGGACCCTCATGGACCATCGGTATCTGGTCGATGCCCTGGCGTTCGTAGCTCCTGTGATCTATCCGACAATCCAGGCCCTTTTCCGCAAATTTGGCGTTGCACAGCGCGGCCCAGGCCGCCCGCCAGGATTCCAGCCGCTCCGGGCTGCCCCAATCGGTAGTTGGTACGGCGCCGAAGGTCGTTTTGCCATTCTCGTCAAGTATGCGATTGCCCTGTTCATCCAGGTGGTACACGCGATGCTGCTTGTATCCCCACTTCCCATTCTCCTTCAATGGCCGAATAGGACAGAGGATGTGGAAGTGAGGGTTTTGTATCTCCTTGTCCGGCATATGGACGGCGAGGTCCGCGATCATGCCCCGGCTGACAAGCTGCTCCGATACAAATTGCCTTGTAAGCGCGATGTTCTCCTCCATGGAAAACTCGTTCTGCAAGGCAATGTCAAAGCTGTATGCGAGCTGGGCGTCTTTATTTCGCTCAACCTTTTCCAAGGCGTTCCAGAGCGTCTGCCGGTCAGCGTATTCTGGCGGCGCGTTTGGCGGGAGAAGAATTTCGGAACAGATCACGCCTTTCTTCTTACTGTAGTCGCTGGTCTCGCCGTAGTATTCGCTGTATAACTTTTCGCCTGACCGGTAAGCGGCGGAGGCGATGGCGGACTGACCGGCGCTGCGCTTGATCTGAGTGACATGAAAATGATAAAGGGCCATCACACATCCTCCCCGTGCAAAGCTCTGTAGATGACGGCCTGTACATCCGGCAGAGAGAGTATCTGCTCCATGAGACTATAGAATGGCACTTCCTCCACGGTCTTGATCTCCGGGACGATGCTCTCCACGGCGGCCCCGCGGGTGATGAGCCGGTGCGTCCGTGCGGTCCGCTCGGCCTTGCTCAAATACTTTGCCCGGTTCTCCAGACGTTCCAGCCGATGCTGATACTGTTCCAGCAGCGCCTTGTCTCTGGCCTGTTCCGCTCTCAGTTGCTCCAACGTCTTGCTCATCTGCGATCCTCCTGGGGCTTCCAGCGCTTGGACCAGTAGCGGTCGCAGACGACGATGCCCATGCGGAAGCTCTGCTTGCAGCCCTGGGTGCAGCCCCGGCAGATGGGGTTATATGAAATTCTGTTACGGCGGTCAAGGAAGAAAGCCCATTCCTCCCGCCGCTTCTTGCTCATACGCGGCATTATTACTCCTTTTCATACGATAATTGAGATTTGGGGTTCCGGGAAGATATCTGTATTTTCCCGGTGTCATTTTGGCGATTTTTCGGCGCTGTGAGCGCGTTTTCGCCTGCCCGCCGTTCCAGGACAGCGGGGCGGCGAAAAGCGGTGTTTTGTATCTTGTCGGGTGCATTGTGATCCCTCCTTCAGAATGGAATGAGAGGCAAAAAGCGCCTGCCGGGCGGCAGGCGCTTCATCATCCTCTGCAATAGTTATGTTGGATCTCGCAAAAAACAGGCAAATGGCAGGACAAGCCCGTTTCAAAAAACAGGACAAGAATTTCAATGTCCTTACTCCTAAAAGACAATCTTAACAGAGCGCAGGCAGCAGGGGGATAGACGCGCAAGCGTCGCAAGGGGGCCGCCCCTTGTACGGAGCAGCAACGACGCAAAACAGCCCGGGCATTCGTGTGTCCGGGCTGTGCCTCGCAGAGCGCACATACATGGTCGTCAGACCATGTATAGAAGTGCGCATTTATCTGGGATCACGGATAGAGCGATTTTTGGTCCAAAGAATCTGCATATAGCGCTGATCGGACGTCCTTACTTGATTGCTTTCGCCAACTGCTCCGCTTGAAGTTTGATTCGCTGTTCCTCAAACACATCCATTTGTTCCATAACTGCGGATCTAATCTGATCCGGCTGCTTAATATACTTCAAATTATAGCTTCCTGAAGAGGTCGTGATCACAACTGTCCCATACCCAAAGATCGACGCGAGTAATCCCTTTTCAACGGAAACCGTGTTCACTTTATTAAGCGGCGCATCCATGACTTTTTGAGGGACAAGCCCATAGTGTCCCATCACTCTCTTTGACGTGACGGCAAGTTCAATCGATTTTAACTCTAAAAACGTCACAACAATCAGCAAAAGGCCAATAAATATGCCAACATACGGAATTATGCACAACAAAAGCCCGATAATTACCTTTGGCACTATTGCTACCATGGATACCTTTGCCTGCTGGACGATAGTCTCGTCCTTTCTTAGATTGCTTTCGACATACTTCGACATCTCTTTGTCCTCCTCTTACAATAAAGTTGTGGTGGTTAGATACCTAACAGCCAGTTAGGACGAACCGTTTCATTGCTTAGGCTGCTTTGAATACTTATTTCGCTTTAATCGGCATTTCAAGCAATAATGTGTACTTTCCTGTAATCCCAAAAATATGTATAGGCACTTCGCAAAATAGCGAAAAAATTTCCCACAAAGCATTGAAATCCATGTGTGCTTGTGCTATACTGAATTAGCTTTAATGTGTACATCATTTTACAGAAAAGTACACATTTCTGTAAAACAGTCCCGGTTACAACAACTTGGCATTTTCGTAAATCGCCGCCCGGTAGAGGAAAGTGGAGAGCGCCATCCCGCACTCCTTCGCTGCAGCCGTGCCGGTGATTTTTTTTGCTTTCCAACGCTGATAGGCACTGTGGAAATTTTCTGGCAATGAGCGGGGCGGCCGGCCGAACCGCACGCCACGGGCCTTGGCCGCCGCGATGCCCTCCGCCTGCCGCTGACGGATGTTGGTCCGCTCGTTCTCCGCCACGAAGGAAAGCACTTGCAGAACGATGTCGGACAGGAACGTGCCCATCAGGTCCTTGCCCCGGCGGGTGTCCAGAAGGGGCATGTCCAGCACCACGATGTCGATGCCCTTCTCTTTTGTGAGGATGCGCCATTGCTCCAATATCTCCCCGTAGTTGCGGCCCAGGCGGTCGATGCTCTTGATGTAGAGCAGATCATCTTTTTTCATGCGCCGCACCATGCGCTTGTACTGGGGCCTGTCAAAGTCCTTGCCGGACTGCTTGTCCATATAGATGTTTTTCTCCGGGATATCCAGCTCATGCAGCGCGATACGCTGCCTGTCCTCGTTCTGCTCCCGGGTGCTCACGCGGATATATCCGTAGTTCGCTATAAGATCGACCTCCCTTCTTCTCTCCCCCCGGCCTTTGATGTCCTGGCAAAAAAATGAGAGCCCGCACCCTTTTCAGAGTGCGGACTGCTATATTGTGCGCATATTATGTGATATTTTATCCCAGCAGATATTTCCTAATCGCCTGGCCCACGCCGTTGTGGTCATTGTCGGCCGCCACCGCGTCCGCCATGGCCAGCACCGGTCCCGCAGCGTTGCCCACGGCCACCCCCAGGCCCGCCGCCGCCAGCATGGGCCGGTCGTTGTCCCCGTCCCCCACGGCGATCACTTGTTCCATGCCGACGCCCAGCCGGTCCGCCAGGTACCGAAGGCCCGTGGCCTTCGTCACCCTCGGCGGGGACATCTCCAGCCCCGCCACCTCGGAATACGTGATGGTCAGCGGCAGCGCCTTCAGCGTCTCATAGGCCACCTCCCGGTCCTCCGGCGAGCGGAAATACACGTTCACCTTGGGCACGCTGGGGCGCGCGGCCGCCTCCGCCGCGATGTTCTCCACCAGCCGGGCCACGGTGGAGTAGAGCTCCTGATAGGGCCCCATGCCGTAGTCCGCCGCGCGGGCCGCCTGGTCCCGCCGGAGCACAGAGGCGTCCTCTGCCAGCAGATGGGCCATAGCGCCGTATTCGTCCGCCACAGCAATGATCCGCAGGACCAGCTCCCGCTCTATCCCCACGGAGAACAGGGTTTTGTCCTCCCACAGGTCATAGACCACCGCCCCGCTCACCGCCGCCGCGTACCGCACCGAGGCCAGCCTCTCCCGGTAGGGGGCAAGCTCCGGCACGCACCGGCCCGTGCACAGGACCACGGTCTTCCCGGCCCTCGCCGCAGCGTCGATGTCCCGGACCGTCCCGTCCAAAAGCCGCTTATCCGACGTGAGCGTGGTGCCGTCCATATCCAGTGCGATCATTTCATATGCCATAGACCTTGTTCCTTCCCAAAACGCCCGCTCCGATCGCAAAATCGCCATAATTCTTGACATATCCGCCGGGCTTGGACTATAATATGTACTGTAAGAGGGAGTAGTTTGCGCGGGGCACCGCCCGCGTCCGGCGGCTCGTCAGTACGGCTTTTCAGCCCGGGCCGCCGCAGATATGTGTCTGAAACGAGACTTTTACCGCGTCCAGTCATGCGGTAAAAGTCTTTTTTCGTAACGGAAGGAGACGTGCTTATGTCCGTATTGGCCCTGGTCCTGTTCATCCTCACCTACTGCCTGATGATCGCGCTGCCCAAGTACCGGCCCTGGGTGGCGCTGACAAGCGCGGCGCTGTACGTGATCTTAGGCTTCGTGACCCCCGCCGGGCTGGGCAGCGCCATCGACTGGAACGTGCTGATGATGCTGGCCGGCACCATGGGCACGGTGAGCCTGTTCATCGAATCCCATATGCCCAACCGGATGGCGGAGATCCTGCTGACCCGCACCCCCAACGTCATGTGGGTGGCGGTGGCCATGAGCCTGTTTGCCGGGGTGGTGTCCGCCTTCGTGGACAATGTGGCCACGGTGCTGATGCTGGCCCCTGTGGGCCTTGCCATCGCGAAGAAGCTGGACACCTCTCCCGTGCCCCTTCTCATCTCCATCGCCGTCAGCTCCAACCTGCAGGGGGCTGCCACGCTGGTGGGCGACACCACCTCCATCATGCTGGGCGGCTACGCGGGCATGGACTTTCTGGACTTCTTCTTCATGGACGGAAAGTTCAGCATCTTCTGGGCCGTGGAGCTGGGGGCCGTGATGACGGTGCCCATCATCCTGTGGCTGTTCCGGGACCAGCGGTCTCCGGTCGCCATCTCCGACAAGACCGAGGTGACCAACTACGTGCCCACATACCTGCTGCTGGGCACGGTGGCGCTGCTGATCTGCGCGTCCTTCATCCCCGGCAAACCGGCCATCACCAACGGCCTGATCTGCTGCGGCGTATTTCTGGTGGGCGCGGTCCACTCCCGTCTGCGGGAGAAGAGCTGGCACAACGTGAAGGCCGCGTTTCTGGAGATCGACTACCAGACGCTGCTGCTGCTGGCGGGCCTGTTCGTGGTCATCGCGGGTATCACGGCCGGCGGCGTCATCGACGCCATCGCGGCACTGTTCGTCCGGGTGGGCGGGTCGAACCTGTTCGTCATGTACACCATCATCGTGTGGGGCTCGGTGCTGATCTCCGCCTTCGTGGACAACATCCCCTACGTGGCCACCATGCTGCCGGTGGTCACCGGCATCGCCGGGACCATGGGTTGCTCGCCGCTGCTGCTGTACTTCGGCCTTCTCACCGGGGCCACCCTGGGGGGCAACATCACCCCCATCGGTGCCTCCGCCAACATCACCACCATCGGCATCCTCCGCCGCCAGGGCTACGAGGTCAGCACGAAGGACTTCATGCGCATCGGCGTGCCCTTCACCCTGTCCGCCGTACTGACCGGCTACCTGTTCTGCTGGTTCGTCTGGCACTGACAGGCCGCAGCCCTACTTATGCAGCAGCTCGTAGCTGACAAAGGCCAGATGCCGGCTGTCCCCGGCCCAGCTGTTCACGTTCATGGTGCCCTGGCCCCCGAACAGGGACGCCACCGGATGGGCCTCGGAGCCGTCGGCGTTCATGACCCACAGCTCCACCTGCATGTTGGGCAGATGCTCGCCCGGGTCCAGATCGCCCTTCCGGTAGGACAGATACGCCACCTTCTTCCCGTCGGGGGACACGTGGCCGAACCAGTTGTTCCGCTCCGTCGCGGTCATCCGGGTCTGTCCGCTGCCGTCCCGCTCCATCCGCCAAAGCTGCATCAGCCCCGAGCGGGTGGAGTTGAACCAGATATACCGCCCGTCGGGGGAATACTCCGGCCCGTCGTTGAAGCCACCGCCGGTCAGGCGCTTTTCCGCGCCGCCCCCGGCGGGTATGGTATAGATATCCACCTCCGGCTTTCCCCCGTGCTCCCGGAACGCGCAGTAGGCAAGCTCCCCGCCGTCCGGCGACCAGCCGTGCAGATAGCTGGGGGCGTTTTCTGTCACCAGCCTGGGCTGGCCGCCCCGGATGGGCAGCACGTACACCCGGGAGGCCCAGGGCGTCGCCCTGTCGCTGTGGCTCACGGCGATCTGGCTCTCATCCGGGGCGATGACGTGGTCGTTGTTGCAGTTGTCGCACGCCCCCGTGTCGATAAGCGTCTCTGTGCCGGCGTCCAGGTCATAGGCGTAGATATGCCCCTCCGAGTTATATACGATCCGCTCGGAGCCCTTCAGCCAGTTGGGGGCCTCGACGATCCGGTCGAACCGGCGTAAGGTCCGGACCCGGCCCGTGGCCGTGTCCAGCACGTTCAGATAGCTCACCGTGCGCTCCCGGCTCTGGCCCAGGCTCCGCAGCGCGGCCAGGCACTGGCCGCAAAACTGCATGGGGTCTCCGGGAAATTCGTCCGCGTCCACGATCTGGGGGATGCCCATGGCCCGGGCGGACTGGAAGCAGGCGCCGTCATCCGTCTGCCCCCGGCCGATCACAGCCGGGACCAGCTTCTCGCCCTCCCGGCGCAAGGGCTTGTAATGCAGGCTCTTCACCAGCGGTCCCAGCCGCCACAGCAGCGCCTCCGGGTCCTCCCCGGCGGCCCATGCCCAGCCTGCGTCCACCTGCGCGCCCACCTTACCCATGCAAAGGTCCAGCAGCCGCTCATAGGCGCTCCTGCCCCGGTCCCGGGCGGACATATCCTTAAGCTCATTGTGCAGCAGCAGCTCCGCGCCGGCCTCCACCAGCGCGTCCGCCACATACATGTATGTCAGCGCCGCCTGCTGCAAGCCCTCGCCGCTCATATCCTGAGGCGTCTTGACCACGAACTGCCGTATGCCGTACCGGACCGCCAGGTCCTTCAGCCTCCCGGCGGCCCCCGCCAGGTCCTCCGTGAACACATGGGCGGAGACGGTCTCCAATCCCATGGCCCGTATCTCCTTCGCGCGGTCCCGGAACCATTCCTCCGGCCACATGACCCGCTCCATGCCGGGGATGGGCTCCAGCGCTATGCAGGGTTCGATCCGGTCGAAGCCCAACTCCCGAAGCTGCCGCAGCGTCTCCATGACGCCGGCCCGGGTGCTGCTCAAAACGCCGAAAAGCTGTATGCCGAATCTCATAGCTTGCCTCCTCTCAGTCCATCAGGGACCGCTCCGCGTCGGCCCGGCCCGTGCCGCCCATGAAGGCGGAATAAAACCCGGGGGCCAGGGGCTTCATCGCAAAGCGGGACTTAGGCTCCACCGTCCGGCCGGTGGCGGCGGACTCCTCCATACCCGCCAGCACCTCCAGGCAGTGCAGCCCGTATTCCTTGCTGCACCGGTTGGGCCGGCCCCGGCGGATGGCGTAGGCCATTTCCGCCACGCCCACGCCCCGGTGGCCGTAGCCGTCGAAGGGGGTTTGCTCCACGGTGTTGGTCCCGTCGTAGCCGTGGGTGAAGGGCAGCGTACATGCCGGCTGGTCCGCGTAGAGCAGCGTGACCGGGCCGTTGAACTGGTTGGGGTCCCCCACCTTCAGCACGCCCCGGGTACCGAACAGGGTCAGCTCATGCTGGGAGGCGTTGACGGTGTTGCCGTCGAACAGCACGCTTACCAGCGCCCCGCACTCGAATTCCAGGGACGCGGACAGCACGTTGCAGCCCGGGATCTGCCAGGGCTCCGCCGCCCCGTTGACGTACAAAAACTGGGGCTCATGCACCGGTGCCGGCGCTCCAAAGGCCCGGATGGCCTTCACCGGCCCCAGCAGGCTCAGCAGCGCCCCCACGTAATACACCCCCACGTCATAGGGCAGGGCCCCGCCGTTTCCCCGCAGGAAGGTGAAGTATTCGGAGTTCAGCGCCTGGTCCCGGTTGATGACGGCGTACCCGGAGGTCACGGAGCCGATCATATCCGTGTCGATAGCCCGCCGGGCAGTCTGCAATCCCGCGCCCAGCACGGTATCCGGGGCCACGCCCAGGTAAAGGCCCCTCTCCCCGGCCAGCTCCGTCAGCTCCCGGGCCTGGTCCACCGTGACGGCCATGGTCTTCTCGGTCCAGACGTGCTTGCCCGCCAGGAGCATCTTTTTGATGACGTCGTAATGGGCGAAGGCGGGCGTCAGATTCACCACCAGCTCGATGTCGCCGTCGGCGGCAATCTCGTCGATGGTCATCACCCGGCCGATCCCGTAGGTCTTCGCCTTCTCCTCCGCCGCGGCCATGGAGCGGTTGCCCACGGCCGCCAGGTCGATGATGGAGAACAGGTTTTTCAGGTTCTTGAGATAGATGTTGCTGATCATGCCGCAGCCCACCACGGCGGTTTTGACCTTTTGCTCCATTTTGCGCGCCTCCTGTGTTTTCATGTTGGCTCCAGTGTATGTTATTGCCGCCAACTTGTCAACAGGAGCGCGGAACCGTTTTTTCCGGACGCGGCAGAGCCCTGACAGAAGCGGGCACCAAATATCAGGACAACTTTTATTTTTTCCGCTAAAATGACGCCAACACGGAAGGAGGCGGAGCCATGGACTGGGCTGCGGGCATCCAGCGGGCGCTGGACTACATTGAATCGCACCTGACGGACGGTGAGCTGGACTATAGTGATATCGCCCGTCAGGCGGCATGCTCTCCCTTCTACTTTCAGCGCATTTTCGGCGCTCTTTGCGGCATGAGCCTGGGCGAATACATCCGGGCCCGGCGGCTGACCCTTGCCGGCAGGGAGCTGGCCGCCGGGAACGCGAAGGTGCTGGACACGGCGCTGAAGTACGGCTACGAGAGTCCGGAGAGCTTTTCCCGGGCCTTCGCCCGCTTTCACGGCGTGACGCCCTCGGAGGCCCGGCGGGACGGCTCCCGGCTCCGGTCCCTCTCCCCGCTTTCCGTGCATCTCACACTGAAAGGCGGTACGATCATGGACTATAAGATCGTGGAAAGACCCGGCTTCACCCTTCTGGAAAAGGTGGAGCGCCACACCATCGCGGACAGTAAGAACCTGAACACCATCCCGGATTTCTGGACCCGGGCCCAAACCGACGGGACCATAGAAAAGCTCCTGTCCCTGGCCTCGGACAAGACCTATGTCCTGGGCGTCTGCTACGGCAACCAGCCCACGGACGACAAGACCTTCGACTACGCCATCGCGGTCCAGGCGGACCCGGAAACGCCTGTCCCGGAGGGCTTCCGGCGCACAGCCATCCCCGAGCGTACCTGGGCGGTGTTCGACTGCGCCGGCTCCATGCCGGACGCCATCCAGACCCACTGGCACCGGATCGTCACCGAGTTCTTCCCCGGCTCCGCCTACGAGCCCACCTACGAGCTGGACATCGAGGCATACCCCGCCGGCGACATGACGAGCAAGGATTATCATTCTGAGATATGGGTGCCAATCACGTCGAAAGAACGCTGAAGATTCTGAGGCCCCGCAAGCGGGCCCTCATCATCGGTCAGCGTCCCTTCTCCTTCTCCCCACGCGACAAGCGTGCCGCGTGGGGGCCCCGAATAACAAGGAAGCCGCCCCGGAAACGAGGCGGCATTTTTTCATCTCTTCCCAAATCCGAACAAGCCCTTTTTCGGCTTATCCGCCTCTGTCCGAACATTTGACGCCTCATACCCCGTGGCGTTCACCGCCGCCAGCAGCGCCGCGTCCGTCACGCTGTCCGCGCACACCACCCGTGCCTCCTTCTTCGCCCGGCTGGCGGAGGCCTTCTCCACCCCCGGCACCTTCCGCAGGGCCTCCGCCACATGGCTCTCGCACATGCCGCACATCATGCCCTCCACCGTCAGCACCTTCGTCATGTCCCGTTTCCCCCTTAATTAGTCATTGCTAACACACAGTATACGCCCCCCTTGCCCGCTTTGCAAGAGGGGCAGAAAATTTTTCGCGTCCGGGGCTTGACACGGGCACTATGTCGTGTTACGATATAGTCACGATATGTCGATGGTCGACATATCGACCTGCGACACAAGGACGGTGATCTCATGGCCAGACCCACGGAGCCTTTGACGGAGAGCTACTTTTACATCCTGTTGTGCCTGTACCGGGGCCCGAACCACGGCTACGGCATCATGCGCCGGACCCTGGCGCTGTCGGAGGGCCACGTGCACATCGGCTCCGGCACCATGTACGGGGCCACGGGCAACATGATGAAAAAAGGCTGGATCCAGGAATGTCCCACGCCCGGCGCGGATCGCCGGCGGCTGTACCGGCTCACGGACGCGGGCCGGCAGGTACTGCTGGACGAGGCGGCCCGGCTCAAGCATCTGGCCGCGGCGGCGGACAGCGTCATGATAGAGGGAGGAACGGAAAATGAAGAATAAAAAGACGCGCTACGTAATGTATCCCGCCTGGGAGTACCGGCGGGAGATAGAGGACCTGAACGCCCTGTCGGACAGGGGCTGGCAACTGGAGAAGGGCGGCTGCTTCCGCAGCGTATTTTACCGGGACGAGAGCGTGCTCTACCGCTACGCCCTGGACTACAACCGGTCCATCGACGACCCGGTCCGCTACCGGGACACCTTTGCCGAGCAAGGCTGGGAGTTCATCAGCGACACCTTCAACGGCTGGCACTTTTTCCGCAAGGTCTACGATCCGTCCCTGCCCCCGGAGGAGTACGAGATATACACCGACGAAACCTCTGTGCGGGACATGTCGGACCGCTGGAGCCGCCTGGGGTACGCCTTCGGCGGGGTGGAACTGGCGTTGACAGCAGCCAATGCTCTATTTGCCTTGCGCCACCCCAGCGTTACCGGCATCGCCTGCACCCTGGCCTGCCTGGGGCTGGGGGTCATGCTCCTGGTGGGCGCCTGGCGCATCCGCCACCCGGATGTGGCCGGCAAGCCCAGAAGGAGCATGGGCTGGTGCTTTACCACGTTGTTCTCCGTGCTGTTGCTGGGGCTTCTGTTCGGCGTGATCCGCTACACGCAGTATTCCTCCAGCGAGTACGTTTATGACCCGGCGATGCCTCCCTGGACCTGGGAGATGAGCGTGCCCCTGCCGGACTTCTACACCCTGGACGTGGAGGCGGACACCGACGCCAACGTAGACATCACCGTGACCAACAAGAGCGGCAAGGTGCTCACCACCCTGGGCGGCGGCGGAGACCTGCGGGGCAAGGCCACCATATTCCTTCTTCCTGGCAAATACGACGTGACCGTCCAGTACGTCGACGGCACCGAACCCGGGACCGTTGGCACGTTCCGGTTCGAGGTGGACTGAACCGTTTTAATAAAATAGAAAGGGCGCGGTGCTGATCACCGCGCCCTCGTTCCATCTTCCTTTCACGCCCTCCGGCAAACAAAAGCATGCCATTCCTCCAGCGTGTGGAGCTCCACGATTCGGAGCCCCGCCGCCTCCAGGGCGGCGGCCGTCTCGTCCTGCCGGCCCTCGATGATGCCGGAGCAGACGAACACGCCGTCCTCCGCCAGGAACGCGCCCACATAAGGGGCCAGGGGGATGATGACGTCGGCCACGATATTGGCCAAAACCAGCGCATATCCCCCACCAAGCCTGGTCCGAAGGGTCCCGGAGCCGATCACATCCCCCACATAGACGGTAAAAGCGTCCTCCACGCCGTTGAGCTTGGCGTTGTCCCGGACGATATCCGGGGCCTTCTCATCCACGTCTGCGGCCACGATGGGCCCGGCCCCCAGCACCGCCGCCGCGATGCCCAAAATACCGCTGCCGCAGCCCAGGTCCAGCACCTTTTCCCCAGGCCTTGCGTACTTCTCCACTGCGGCCAGGCACATGCGGGTGGTGGGGTGATCCCCGGTGCCGAACAGCAGTCCCGGGTCCAGCTTCACGGGCGTCCGGTCCCCGTCATAGTCCTGCCACTGGGGCACGATGACCAGCTTTTCCCCGGCCTCCACGGGCTTATAATAATCCCGCCAATTGTTCTCCCAGTCTGCGTCGGTCACCGGCCGGCTCTCGGGATTGAGGCCCTTCTCATACAGGTCCGCGATGATGGCCCGGCCGGTATCGTCGTCCGCCACCCAGAGCTTGACCCGGCTGGCGCCTGACATGGACTTTTCCAGCTTCTCGTCCACAAAGTCCCAGTACTGGGTATTGTTTTCCAAAAAGCTCTTAAAATCCCGCTCGTCCTCGATGACGAAACCCTCCAGCCCCATGCCTGTGAGCTGCTCGCACAGCGCCTCCGGGTCCCCGTGTGCGGGGATGGTCACTTCCAGCCAATTAGCCATATAAGAATCACTCCAACCATATTGAAAGGCGATCTTGTGTAAGGAAGATCATGATTCGCGCCGCAGGCGCACATTATATGGCTCCCTTGTGCAAAGGGAGCTGTCAGCGCCAAAGGCGCTGACTGAGGGATTGTTACCAGTCTGGAAGTTACCTCAGTACTGATAACAACCCCTCCGAGCCGCCTTACGGCGGCCCACCGGCAGAAAGTCAAGCAAGTGCAACACTAAGGACTTCAGCAG
>CANPXZ010000065.1 GCA_947587485.1 uncultured Oscillospiraceae bacterium
TCGTTCATCGTCACCGTCAACGGCGACAGCATGGAGCCCACCTACCACGACGGGGACCAGCTCTTCGTCCGGGCCCAAGAGCGCGTCGAGCTGGGCGACATCGGCCTGTTCACCCAGGGTCCTAAGCTCTATGTCAAAGAATCCGGCCCGGACGGCCTGATCTCCCACAATGAGGCGTATGAGCTGATCACCGGCACCGAGGATGAACCCATCCGCGCCCAGGGCAAGATCATCGGCGTGTGCTCGGAGGATTATTTGGAAGCGTGAGGTGCCAGAGATGAAAAAATTCTCCGTCGTTCTTCGCTACGTGCTCGCCGTCGTATTCGGCATCACAGGATTGCTCGCCGCCGTGATGTTTTTCTTCCCCGATGAGGTTGAGAGCTCCAGCTTTTCGTCGTTCAACGCTTTCTTTGCCGTTGTGTTCCTTGCACTGGCGGCGCTGCTGGCCTGGACCGCAAAGCACCATGATGAGGCAGCCCAGAAGAGAGCGCAGAAAAAGGCAGAGAAAGCCCAAAAACAGGCCCTTAAACCGGTGCCTGACCCCATGGCCCTTGACAAGTACATCGGCGCGAACTTTGCCATCGTCAGCGGTCTGAATCTCCCGGCGGGTATTCGCTGCTCCGTCCAGCTCATGGGGGACCACCTTTCCATCCGGGCGCAGAATCAGGAATTCACCCTCAGCAACGGCAAGATCGTCAGCGTCATGGTGCACACTGCGAAGGAAGTACAGCAGCAGTACGTCTCCAGCGTCGGCGGGGCCGTCGCCGGTCTGGCGATCCTCGGCCCGCTCGGCGCGATCCTTGGCGGGGCCGCGACGAAAAAGACCATCACGAACAAAACGCCGCTGCTGATCTTCGCCTATCAGAACAACGGCGAGGATGTCCAGTATCTGATCTTCAATGCTGAGTCCAGCCCCTGGGACGCCAGGCGCTTCGTCAAGGCCTACCGGGGACTGACAAAAAGCAGGACCATTACGACTGAGCTATAATAAATAACGCCGCCCCCGGTCTCGCACACCGGAAGCGGCAACGCAGAAAGGAGATTTCCCATGTTAGAAAAGCAAGACCTGCAAGCCATCAAGGAACTGATCGACACTTCCGTCACCACCGCTATCACCGCCTCCGAGGAGCGTATGACGGCAAAGATCGACGCCTCTGAGAAGCGCATGACTGAAAAAATCGACGCCTCCGAGAACCGCATCATGGCCTACATCGAAAACGCGGTCATGCCCAATTTCAAGCTTCTGGCCGAAGGCCACCAGACGCTTCTGGAGACCCTGGCCCGGAAGGACCGGGTGGAAGCGCTGGAAGAGGAAGTCGTCTTCCTGAAATCCGTCGTCTCCGCCCTGGCCCAGGATGTGACCGAGCTGAAAAAGGCCCAATAATAAAAAACGCCGCCACCGGTCTGGACCACCGGAAGCGGCAACGCAGAAAAACCACACAAGACAAAGGGGATATTCTGCCCTTTTATGGTAGCACATCCCCTCCAAAAAAGCAAGGCGGAACTGTGTCCCGCTCTGCATAGGATAGGACAGGAACCTGCCGTGAAAGGAGCGCGCCATGCCTGATACCGCACTGCGCATCGCCGCGGCCTATATCCGTGTCTCCACCGAGGAACAGACGGACCAATCCCCGGAGAGCCAGCTGGTGGAGATCCGCAAGTACGCCGCCCGCAACAATTACATCGTTCCCGACGATCTGGTCTACATGGACGAGGGGATCTCCGGCAAGCGGTCCCAGAACCGGCCGGCCTTCCAGCGGATGATCGGCGCGGCCAAGGAGAAGCCCGCTCCCTTCGAGGTGATCCTCCTTTGGAAATTTTCCCGCTTCGCCCGAAACCAGGAGGAGAGCATCGTCTACAAGGCCCTGCTGCGGAAGCAGTGCGGCGTGGACGTGATCTCCATCTCCGAGCAGCTGCCGGGCGGCCCCTTCGCCAGTCTGATCGAGCGCATCATCGAATGGTTCGATGAATTCTACTCCATCCGCCTGGCCCAGGAGGTCAAGCGCAGTATGGCGGTGAAGGCCGGCAAGGGCGATTTTCAGACAAAGCCGCCCCTCGGGTACTGCATCGACCGCACCGCCGGGAGAAAAGGCGTTTTGAAGATCGTCCCGGAAGAGGCCGCCATCGTGAAGGAGATATTTGACAGGTACATGGCCGGGGAGGGCTGTTTCACCATTGCGCAGTCCCTGAATGCCCAGGGTCTCACCACCCGCTCCGGAAAAACGTTCAGCAACGCATCTCTGGAATACATACTTCAGAATCCCATCTATATGGGCAAGGTCCGCTGGACCCCTGCCGGAAGAACGGGCAAAGCGAAAACGTCGCCCGACTCCCTCGTCGTTGACGGTGAGCATGAACCCATCGTCACCCCGGAGCAGTTCCAGGCCGTCCAGGAGCGCATGGCCATCGTAAAGGCCGCCTGGGGCTACAAGGCCCGCCCGACCTATGAGCTGAAGGACTGGCTGTCCGGCCTGGTCCGCTGTGCCGCGTGCGGCGCCACGCTGATCCACTACAAGGGGCGGTATTTTAAATGCAATAACTACGTCCATGGCAAATGCTCTCATACGCAAATCGTGACAGATGAGGCCTTGCATGAGGCCGTGATTTCTCAGCTGGAGGCCGACCTGTCATCCGGCAGCCTGACCTACACGCTTGTCCGGAAGACGCCAGAGCGCAGCGGCGAGCTGGGACGGCTCCGGGCCTCTCTCGCCGAACTGCGCCGGCGCGACGGCCGCCTGCTGGATGCCTACCTCAGCGGCGCCATCCCCCTTGCACAGTATACCGATACAAAAGCCGCCCTGGAATCTTCGATTGAAGACACTGAACAGCGGATCAACGCTCTGGAGGCGGAAGAGACTGCCGGCCATGACGCGGGGCAATTAAAGGCGCACATAGACGAGACCTTAAAGACCCTCACGTCCCCCGACGTGGACAAGGAGGCAAAAAACAACGCGCTCCGCCAATTGACAGAGCGCATCACCTTCGACCGCGACGCATCCATTTTGGAGATCACTTATCGGCTTATTTTTTAACATCTGTGTGATAGCCTATAAAGAATCGGTTTCCCCGTGGAAGAGTTTTTCCCGCCCGACAGCATCGACGCGGCGGAGGATTACCGCTCCGCCATCCAGAACCTGAACGTGCCCCAGACGCCCGCCGTCGCGCCGGGAAACGGCAACAACTGAAAAAACCGGACTGCCGCGTTCCACGGCAGTCCGGCGTCTTTGTTGATCAAGGATCTGTTAGTCGGGGCTTCGCCCCAAACCCCACGGGAGGAACTTTTCGTGAAAAGTTCCTCCCGCCTCTTCAAAAGCTTTTGGCCTTTACAGCAGCGTTTTTGGCACGACGTTGTTCTGGGCCTTGAAGATGCTGTCGGCCGGGACCACGCCCCGGACGGAGGACAGCGGGTAAATATTGCTGTCCCGGCCGATCACCGTGCCCGGGTTCAGCACGCTGCCGCAGCCCACCTCCACCCGGTCGCCCACCATGGCCCCCACCTTTTTCCGGCCCGTAGGGATGTCCTCTTTGCCGTTGTGGATGACCACCAGCTGCTTGTCGCTCTTCACGTTGGAGGTGATGCTGCCGGCTCCCATGTGGGCCTTATAGCCCAGGATGGAGTCGCCCACATAGTTATAATGGGGCACCTGGACGTTATCGAACAAAATGACGTTTTTCAGCTCCGTAGAGTTGCCCACCACGCAGGTATCCCCCACCAGGGCGTTGCCCCGGATGAAGGCCCCGGGCCGCACCTCCGTGCCATGGCCGATGACGCATGGCCCGGCGATATAGTTGTTGGGATATATTTTGGCGTCCTTCGCGATCCAAACGTCCTCCGCCAGATGATCGTATTCCTCCACCGGAAGACTCTTGCCCAGAGCCAGGATGAACTCGCCGATGCCAGCCAGGGCCTCCCATGGGTATTCGGTCTTTTCCAGCAAGGGCGCGGCGGCGGTGTGGGTCAGGTCGAAAAGCTCTCTTGTCCTCATTTGCGCACCTCCACCAGAAGGCCCTCTTTGTCCATGGCGGCGATGATCCGGTCTACGCTCTGCTCGCACAGCTCGTGTGTGGACGCCTCCGCCATGACCCGCAGCACCGGCTCCGTGCCGCTGGCCCGCAGCAGCACCCGGCCCTCGTCCCCCAGGTCCGTCTCCACGGCGGCCACGGCCTTCCGCACGGTAGCGTTGGCCAGGGTCTTCTCTTTATCCGTTACCACCACGTTTTTCAGCACCTGGGGATACATCTTCACCGGCGCGGCCAGGGCGGAAAGGGGCAGGTTGGTCTGGATCATCACCCGCATGACCATGATGGCTGTGATAAGCCCGTCGCCGGAGCGGGCGTACTTGCGGAAGATGATGTGGCCGGACTGCTCGCCGCCGATCAGGTGGTTGTTGGCCTTCATGTTCTCGTACACGTACCGGTCCCCCACGGCGGTCTTTTCATAGCCGATGCCGGCGGCGTCCAGGGCCTTGTAAAGGCCCAGATTGCTCATGACCGTGGTGACCACGGTGTTGCTGGGCAGGTGGCCCCGGCCCTTCATGCTCTTGGCGCAGATGTACATGATCTTGTCGCCGTTGACCACCTCGCCCCGCTCGTCCACGGCCAGGCACCGGTCCCCGTCCCCGTCGAAGGCGAAGCCGCAGTCCGCCCGGCTCTCCCGGACGAACTCCTGGAGCTGGCCGATGTGGGTAGAGCCGCAGCCCCGGTTGATGTTGGTGCCGTCGGGCCGGTCGTTGATGACCAGCACCTTGGCCCCCAGGGCGGTGAACACGGCCCGGGCAATCATCCAGGTGCTGCCGTTGGCGCAGTCCAGGGCGATGGTCCGGTTCTCGAAGGGGCAGTCCGCCATGGCGGTCAGCGCGCCGATATAGCGGTTGCGGCCGGAATAGAAGTCCACGGTGCAGCCGATCTGGTCCCGGGTGGCGTAGGGAAGCTCCGGGATCCGGCCGTCTATGTACTGCTCGATCTCGTCCTGGAGGGCATCGTCCATCTTCTCCCCGTCGCCGTTCAGGAGCTTGATGCCGTTGTCATAGAACGGATTGTGGCTGGCGGAGATCATCACGCCGCAGTCGAAGCCCTCGCTACGGGTGATATAGGACACGCAGGGCGTGGTGGTCACATGCAGCAGATAGGCGTCCGCGCCGGAGGACACGATGCCCGACGCCAGGGCGTTTTCGTACATATAGCTGCTGCGCCGTGTGTCCTTGCCGATGACGATCTTCGCCTTGTGGTCCCGGCCGTAGTACCAGCCAAGATACCGGCCGATCTGAAAGGCGTGGATCGGATTCAGGTCCACGTTGGCCTCTCCTCGGAAGCCGTCGGTGCCAAAATATTTACCCATTCCCATTCTCCCTTATCAATGATGTATGCCCGCTCATACTCCGGGCAAAGCGTGGCATACTATCGCCATGCTAAGTAAGATCATATTCAATTCCGTCGTCATATATGCCGTGCTCATCCTGTTCATGCGCCTGATGGGCAAGCGCCAGCTGGGCGAGCTGGAGCCCTCGGAGCTGATCGTCACGATCCTGATCTCCGAGGTGTCCGCCACGCCCATCGGCGCGCCGGACAAGCCCCTGTATTACGGCATCGTCCCCGCGGCCACGCTGTTCGCCATGGAGCTTGCGCTGAGCGTCTGCATGGCCAGGAGCGTGAAGTTCCGGGGTCTGCTGGCAGGCAAGCCCGCGCTGCTCATCGCCCACGGCCGCATCGATCAGACCCAGATGCGCCGCAACCGCTTCACCCCGGACGAGCTGGCCGAGGCGTTGCGCAACCAGGGGGCCCTGGACCTGAACGAGGTGGAATACGCCATTTTGGAGACGGACGGGAAGCTGAACGTGGTCCTCTCCCCCGGCAGCCGCCCGGTCACCGCCGCGCAGATGGGCGTTGCGGAGCAGGACGCCGGCTATCCGCTCATCGTGGTGAACGAGGGCCGGGTGCTGACGGAGAATTTGAAAATTCTGGGAAAAGACGAAAAATGGCTGGAAAAATATCTGCGCAGCCAGAAACTGTCCTCTCCCAGAGACGTGTATATGATGACGGTGGATATGGCGGGGGGAATATTTTTGTCGCCGAGGGAAAAACGCTGACCGCCTTAACCGTTTTTGGTCTTGTCCCCCAGGAGCTTGGTGAGTTCTTCCATGAAGGTGTTGATGTCCTTGAACTGGCGGTAGACGCTGGCGAAGCGCACATAGGACACCTCGTCCACGCCCTTCAGCTGCTCCATCACCATGTCCCCGATCTCCGCCGTAGACACCTCCCGCTCCAGGGCGCTCTGCAGCTCCGTCTCGATGGAGTCGGCAATGGACTCGATCCTGTCCAGGGGCACCGTCCGCTTCTCGCAGGCCCGGACCATGGAGTTGATGAGCTTGACCTTGTCAAAGGTCTGGCGGCTGCCGTCCCGCTTCACCACCACCAGGGGCATCTGCTCAACCTTCTCGTAGGTCGTGAACCGCTTGCCGCACATCAGGCATTCCCGGCGGCGGCGGATGGTGCTGCCCTCGTCCGCGGGGCGGGAGTCGATGACCTTGCTCTCGGCGTAGCCGCAATAGGGACACTTCATTGTCGTTCCTCCATCATGCTCCAGAATACTGAAATTTACATAATTATAGCACACCTCTCCCGAGATTGCCACTATAATTTGTGTTTTTTCGCATTTTTAATAGACATAATATCCCGCACCGGGGGCAGTCCCTCCGGTGCGGGATCTCGTATGATGGAAAAATGTGTTCCTTGCGCCCGGCCCGTGGATGGGGTATGATGGGCCCATGAAGAGGTTTTTACATAGCTTTTCAAAAATAACGCCCGCAGGACTTCTGGCCGTGCGCATCACGCTCATACTGTGCTGCGCCATGGTGTTCGGGGCCTTCGCGCTGTGCCTGTTCGCGGGGGAACCCTGCGCGGGCAACTTCCGGGTCTACCAGCTGGCCCGGGCCATCGCCGACACCCCGGCGGGGGTGCTGCTGCTGGCGGGGATCGGGTTGATCATTGTGGAGGACCCGGCTCTGAAGAAATGATCTTTTCCAGCTCCTCCCGGGTCGTGAGCGCGTTCAGCACGTCCAAAAGGCCGTTTGTCGTGAGCTTCTCCGGCAGGTCCAGGGCCTTTTTCACCAGTCTGCGGCGCTCGGCGCTGTCCGGCCGGCCGGTGAGTCCAAGTTCATACAGCTCCGCCTTCGTCATGGGCGGGGCTTCTTTTTTGCGCTCCTCCCCCTCGATGGTGACGCCTGCCCGGCGAAGGGCCTGCTCCAGCACGGCCGGGCTCATGCCCTCCACCCCCAGATTCCCCTCCCTGGAGGGGCTTTTTTTGCGCCGCTCCTTGCCGGGGACGTCCGGGATGTAGGCGTGCTTCACCAGGCCCGGGTCGATGGCGCTTTTCAGAAAGCTGCGGATGAGAAAGCCGCCGCCGTCGCTGTCCGTCAGCACCACCAGGCCCCGGGCCCGGGCCAGGCGGCGCAGCAGCGCAAGCTTTTCTCTATCGGAAAAGATGCCGAAGCCGGCGGTGTCCACGATCACCGTGTCCGCCACATTGGCGAGGGCCGCCTTGTCATACCGGCCCTCCACCACGATCACTTCCCGGATGCGGATCATGACCGGTCCAGGGCCAGCTGCAAAAGCAGCTGCTTCATCAGCGCCTCCGGATCGCCGCCGGTGTCCTTCATGGCGTAGTCGCACCGGGCGCAGAGGCTCACCGCCCGGGCCAGCCGCTCCGCCGGGAAGCGCTTGCAGGTCTTTTGCAGCAGCTGCAAGGGATAGCTTCGGCCGGCAAGCTCCGGCACGCAGGCGGTGATATAGGCCGCGCCCTTGCCGCTGTCCGCCGCCACCCGGGCCACATAGAGCCGCCGGAACTGCTCGCTGACCATGGCCAGCTGCTTTTGGGGCGGCTCGTCCTTGTCCGCCAGCAGGTCCGCCAGAAGCCGGGCCGCCTTGTCATACTCCCCGGCGCCCAGGGCGTCGGTCAGGTTGAAGATGGTGCTCTCCGGGGCTTTTTTTGCCACCGCGTCGATGTCCGCCCGGGTGATGGCCTTCTCCCTGGCGTAGCCCGCGATCTTGGTGATCTCCGGGATCAGGGCGTTCATCCGGTCCCCGCAGACCCAGATCAGATAGCTGGCCGTGCCCGGGTCGATGGTCTTGTCCAGGTCCGCCGCCCGGCGGATGACCCAGCGGGCCAGGGCCGCCTCTCCGGGGCTGGAAAAGGCCAGGTCCGCCCCCGCCTTTTTCATGGCCTTCACCGCCGCCAGACGGTTGTCCGGGGCATAGCCGGGGGAAAAGACGAAGGCCACCGTGGCCCACTCCGGCATATCCTCCAAAAAGCGCTTGAGGGCCTCCGGGTCGTAGGCGGAGACACGGTTCACGTCAAAGTCCCGGACCTCCGTCAGGGTCCGCTCCCCCATGAAGGGCATGGCCTCCACGCTCCCGGTCAGCGCGCCCATGTCCAGATTGGGCCCCTGGATGCGGTGGTAGTTGAACGCCTCCGTCCCCTCGGGGAGGCAGACGGCCTTCAGCTCCGCCAGGTAGCTGTCCCGCAGATAGTCCTCCTCCCCCCGGAGGATGTACACCTGCCGGGGGCCCTCCTGCCGCAGTTTCTTCAGCTCCGCCCCGTAATCCAGCGTGTCTCTATCCGTCCTCGCCAAGGTCCTTTCCTCCCAATCCAATGACCACATTGCCCTGCTCGTCCGTGCGCAGGGTCCGGTCGCAGTATGTATCCAGCCGGTCCAGCACCGCCTCGGAGGGGTGGCCGTAGGTGTTATAGCCCACGCTGATGACGGCGGTCTCGGGCTCTGCCGCCCGGAGAAAGCTGGGGCTGGACGCGGAATTGGACCCATGGTGGCCCACCACCAGGATGTCCACGTCCGGCACCGCCCAGTCCCGCAGCAGCGCCAGCTCCGCCTCCTTGCCCGCGTCGCCCATGACCAGGGTCCGCGTATCCCCCATCCGGGCCAGGGCCACGATGCCCCGCTCGTTGGAGCCTCCCTCGCCCTCCGGCAGGAGCAGGTCCAGCTCTATGCCGCCCACGGTGGCGTGGGTCGCCTCCGACACCAGCCGCACCGGCACGTCCCGCCGCGCCGCAGCCGCCAGGATATCCTCCCGCATCCAGTCGCTGTCGTCCCCGTCCGAGGGCAGCACCAGGCAGCCCACATCCATCCGGTACAACAGCGTCTCCACGCCGTTGGCGTGGTCCGCGTGCAGGTGGGTCAGCACCAGCATATCCACCCGGGTCTTGCCGATGCTCAGAAGGTAGTTGGCCGCGACGTCCCCGGCGTTGGACCAGCCGCTGCCGCCGCAGTCCACCACCACGGCGCTGTCGCTGTCCGCCAGGACCACGCACTCCCCCTGGCCCACATCCAGCGCAGTCACCAGACCCTCGCCCCGGCGGATGGACAGCTTGCCCAGGGCCAGCACGCCCGCCAGCAGGAGAACGGACAGGCACACCGGCCTGTCCGGCTGGATGGCAATATGGCCCCGTCGGCGGAGGATGTACCACAGCGCGAACAGCGCGTATACCGCAGCCAGCCACACCCATGTGCGGGCGCTCGCCATGGGAAGGCACGCGAAGGGCAGCCCCGCCACGGTCCTGTATACCCACAGGCACCAGCGCACCGCCCAGCTCACGAGTCCCGCCCCGGAGGCGGCCGCCGCCGAGAAGAACGCCCCCGCCGCGCACAGCACCCAGCCCGCGACGAACACGCCCTCCACCACCAGCAGCGTCAGCAGATTGGCCAGCACGGAATATAGCGGCACCTGTCCAGAATAGACCGCCGCCAAGGGCGTGGAAAACGCCGTGGCGCTCAGCGTGCAGGCTACGCTGCCCGCCATGTAGGCCACCGGCCGCTTGTCCATGGGCAGATGGGCGTTCATCCAGCCCATCAGCCTCGGCAGCAGGAACACCAGCCCCGCCATGCACGCGAAGCTCAGCTGCAATCCCACGCCGCCGATGGCCATGGGATTGGGGACCAGCAGCACCAGCAGCGCCGCGCCCAGGCAGGTCGGTCCGTCCGACTCCCGGCCCAGCGCCGGCGCCAGCAGCACCATCGCCTGCATCACCGCCGCCCGCACCACCGACGGCTTCCCGCCCGCCGTCAGCGCGAACAGCACGATCAGCGGCAGGCACGCCAGGCTCGTCCGGCGGCTCCTGCCCAGCAGCAGCTGCACGAAGCCAACCAGCACGAACATGTGCATCCCGCTCACCGCCACGATGTGCAGCACGCCGGCGGAGCGCATGGCGGTGTAGTTTTCCGTGTCCTCCTGCAGGTCGATGGTATTGCCCGTGAGAAGGCCCTTCACCAGAGGCGCGGTGTCCGCCGGGAACAGGCTGTCGCACAGCGCCTCCACCCGATGGCACAGCCGCTGGGGAAAATATAGCCAGAGGTGCTCCGTCCGGCCGGTCACGGTCAGCGTGCCCTCCCGGATATAGCCCAGCAGGTTTTGGCCCTGGGAGGTGTAGGTCCGGGACCTCTCCCCCTGCCGGGTCACGGCGGATGTCACCCGGATCTCCGCCCGGATAATATCTCCGGGCTCCAGCTCCGGCAGACTCCCCTGGTACAGATATAGCAGCGCTCTGCCCCGGGGCGCGCCGTCCGTGACGCGGACCTCGACCCGCTCGTATTCATCGTGGCGCTCCACATAGTCGTGCACATTGGCCGTTATAGTGACAGTCTCCCCCACCAGCGCCTCAGAAGGGGCCACTTTAAGCTGATAGTGTCCCCACCATCCCAGAAAGCCCGCCGCCGCGCCCAGGCATGCCAGCAGCACTCCGGCCCGACGGCGGCGGTCCTTCACGAGGGGTCCGGCCAGGGGCAAAATGGCAAGAGCCGCCGCAAAATACGGCAGCTCCCCCACGGGCAGTATGTACTCCGCCAGACCCGCCGCCGCGGCAAAGCCCAGCGCTGCCCACGCCAGCTTTCGCATGCGCCCCCGTCAGCCCATCCGGCCGCTGAGGGTCCGGCCTCCCAGGATATGGAAGTGCAGATGGGGCACGCTCTGGCCCCCGTCCGGCCCCACGTTGGACACCACCCGGTATCCGTTCTCCAGCCCCTCGTCCCGGGCGATCTTGGCGATCACGGTGAAGATGTGCGCCGCCAGGGCCGCGTTGGCCTCCGTGATCTCCGCGCAGGAGGCGATGTGGGTCTTGGGCACCACCAGGATATGGGTGGGGGCCTGGGGATCGATGTCCCGGAAGGCGTAGCACAGCTCGTCCTCATAGACCTTATCGGAGGGGATGTCCCCTTTTATGATCTTGCAGAACAGGCAGTCGTTCTGATAATTCAAAACCTCGCTCATAGCTTTCCCCTCACTGCTTGGGGATGACGGCGAAGAACACCAGGTCCTCGTCCCCCGTATTCTCCAGCCCGTGGGCGTGGCCCTTGGGGCAGTGGTGGCACTTGCCGGGAGCCGCCGGCTCATACCGGCCGTCAAAGTACATCCGGCCTGTGCCGGAGAGGTAATAGACCGTCTCGGAGCTGTCCTCATGGGTGTGCACGCCCAGCGTCGCGCCCGGCTCCAGCCGGCCCAGCATGACGGTGTTATCCTCCATCTCCACGCACTTGCGGTAAAGCTCCTTCTCCCCGCCCCTGGCGTGGGGAACGACCGTCTCCTGCATATTGTCGAACGAGATCAGCATTGGTATGGCGCTCCTTTCTATTTTACAGTCCCAGTTTTTTCGCCACGAAATCGTCTACGATGGCCAGGGCATTGTCGGTCTTGAGCACGTCGGAGCCGCCGCCCATGGCGGATTCGGGCTTGCCGCCGCCCTTGCCGCCGGTGACGGCGGAGACTTCCCGGACCAGCTCCCCGGCCTTCACGCCGGCCTTCACGGCGTCCGCGCCGCACACGGCCAGGAAGGTGACCTTCTCCCCGTTGTCCGCCGCCAGCACCGCCACGATGTTGGCCGCCTTGTCCCGCAGGATGTCGCCCATCTGGCGCAGACGGTTGGCGTCCGCCTCCGGCACCACCGCCGTGAGCACCCGCAGAGCGCCCACCTCCCGGGTTCCGAACAGCAGCCGGTCGGTCTCGCCCGCAGTCTCCCGGGCCTTCATCTTCTCCACGGTCTGGTGCAGCTGGCGCAGCTCCGCCATGATGGACTCCGCCCGGGCCTCCAGCTCGCCGGGCCGGACCTTCAGCACCGCGGCGGCCTGATCCAGACGCCGCTGGACCCGGCGCATCCCCTCCAGGGACGCCTTGCCGGTGACGGCCTCGATGCGGCGCACGCCGCTGGCCACGGAGAACTCGCTGACGATGCGGAACACGCCCACCTTGGCGGTGTTGTCCAGATGGGTGCCGCCGCAGAACTCCACGGAGTAGCCCCCGCCCATGTCCACCACACGGACCGTGTCGCCGTATTTCTCACTGAACAGGGCAATAGCGCCCCGCTTCTTGGCCTCCTCGATGGGCAGCACGTCGGTGTGGACGGCGTAGCCCTCCAGCACCGCGTCGTTGACCATTTCCTCCGCCCGGGACAGCTCCTCCGGCGTCATGGCGGAGAAGTGGGTAAAGTCAAAGCGCAGCCGGTCCGGCTCCACCAGAGAGCCCGCCTGGTGGACGTGGTCCCCCAGCACGGTCCGCAGAGCCTTGTCCAGCAGGTGGGTGGCGGAGTGGGCCCGCATGATCGCCTTGCGCCGGTCCTCGTCGATAGCGGCCGTCACCGTGTCGCCCAGCTTCAGCACGCCGCCGGTGACCTTGCCGTAGTGCATGTACTTGCCGCCCTTGTTCTTCTGCACGTCGGTGACGGCGAAGGTCATATCCCCCGCCGTGATCGCGCCGTGGTCGGCCACCTGGCCGCCCATCTCGGCGTAGAACGGGGTCTTGTCCAGGACCACGATGCCCTCCACGCCGGGCATCAGCTCCTCGGCCTGCTCGTTCTCCACCACCAGGGCGACCACCTTCGCGCCCTCATAGACGGTGTGATCGTAGCCAACGAACTGGGTCTCGGGCACGTCCTTGCCGAACTCCACGCCGGCCCAGCCCAGATCGCCCAGGGCCTCCCGGGCCTTTCGGGCCCGCTGGCGCTGCTCCTCCATGAGGGCGTGGAAGCCATCCTCATCCACGGTCATGCCCTGCTCGTCGGCCATGTCCTGGGTCAGGTCCAGGGGGAAGCCGTAGGTGTCGTACAGCTTGAAGGCGTCCGCGCCGGAGAAGACCGTCTCGCCCCGGTCCTTGTGGCCGGAGAGCATCTCCCCAAAGATGCGCATGCCGCCGTCGATGGTGCGGGCGAAGTTCTCCTCCTCCACCCGGATGACCTTGGTGATGTACGCCTGCCGCTCCCGCAGGTCGGGATAGTGGCCCTCGTTCTCGTGGACCACCATGTCCACGATCTTATAGAGGAACGGCTCGTTGACGCCCAGCAGCTTTCCGTGGCGGGCCGCCCGGCGAAGAAGCCGGCGCAGCACGTAGCCCCGGCCCTCGTTGGAGGGCAGCACCCCGTCGCAGATCATCATGACGGAGGCCCGGATGTGGTCGGTGATGACCCGCAGGGACACGTCCATCTTGTGGCT
>CANPXZ010000066.1 GCA_947587485.1 uncultured Oscillospiraceae bacterium
TGCGAGAGCCCCATCGGCTTCTTCTGGGGCGGCACCTGGCTGCTGGCCAACAAGGACGTTCCCGAGGCCAAGAAGGCTGCTGTTGCTGAGCTGATCGACTGGGTCACCCTGAACTGCACCGAGGACGGTCTGCAGTATCACTGGGCCAACGGCACCATGGTCGAGGGCGAAGTGGGCACCAAGGACGTTGTCGCTTCCGGCACTGTCATGGCTGCTTCCGACGGCGCTGTCGAGTTCCTGGGTGGCCAGAACATGTTCGACGTGTTCGTTCCTGCCAACGCCAACGCCAAGGGCACCAACATGACCCAGTATGACGAGACCATCAACTCCTACTGGCGTGATGCTGTCCGCGCTTACACCTCCGGCGAGCTGGATCGTGACGGCGCGATCGAGGCCTTCAAGACCAACGTGGCCGACAACCTGGACGTGGAAGTCGAGTTCTAATTTTGCGACGGTAAAGGGAGACGGTCTATAATTTGGACCGTCTCTCTTTTTAGCCGCGAAAAGGAGGACAAAAATGAAAACGAAAAAGCTGTCATACGCCAAATACGGCTACATATTCAGCCTCCCCTTCGTGATAGCCTTCTGCGTGTTCACCCTCTATCCGGTCATCTTCACGCTGGTCATCGGCTTCACGGACTTCAAGGGCCTGGGTGTCACGGATTTCCATTTCCTGGAGGAGCCCTTCAAGAACTTCCAGCAGATCCTCAGCGCACCGTCCTTCAAGACGGCGCTGAAGAACACCTTCGTGCTGTGGGGGCTGAACTTCCTGCCCCAGATCCTGCTGGCGCTGCTGCTGGCGGCCTGGTTCTCCGGGACGCTGTTCAAGGTCAGAGGACAGGGCTTCTTCAAGGTCGTCTTTTATATGCCCAACATCATCACGGCGGCCACCATCGCCATTCTGTTCAGCTCCCTGTTCGGCTACCCCATGGGCCCCATGAACAGCCTGTTCCAGAAGCTGGGCATCATCGACGCGCCCTATAACTTCTTCCAGAACAAGTGGTGGGCGAAGGGCGTCGTGTCTTTCATCCAGTTCTGGATGTGGTATGGCTACACCATGATCGTGCTGATATCCGGCATCCTGGGCATGAACACGGAGTGGTTCGAGGCCGCGGAGATCGACGGCGCCACCGGCTGGCAGAAGTTCTTCTACATCACGCTTCCCAACCTGCGCACCATCCTGATCTACACCCTGGTCACCAGCCTGATCGGCGGCCTGCAGATGTTCGATATCCCCTACCTGCTGGTCAGCAAGAGCGGACCCAACAACGCCACGCTCACCGCCAGCGTATTCATCTACAACCAGGCCTTCAGCGGCAGCTACATGTACAACCGGGCTTCTGCGGCCAGCATGCTCATGTTCATCATCATCTGCGTGCTCTCCGCCGTGGTGTTCTATCTCATGCGGGATAAGTACGAGGCGGCTGCACGGAAGGAAATGAAGCGCGCGGCACGGCAGATGCGCCGTGAGGCGAAGCAGAAAGCGAGGACGGGCGCATGAAAAAGCTGAATGTATCCAAGGGCTTTATGGCCATGGTCTACATCGTCTGCATCTTTCTGGCGATCCTGAGCATCATGCCCTTTTTGATCATGATCATCAACTCCACCCGCAGCACCGTGCAGATCCAGCAGCACGCCATCTCCCTGCTCCCGTCCACCCACCTGCTGGAGAATTTCCGGATCCTGACGGGCAAGGCATTCGATCCCATGCGGGGCTTTATGAACTCCGCCATCATCTCCGTGGGCGCCACGGCATGCACCGTGTACTTCTCGTCTCTGACGGCCCACGCCCTGGTGGTGTATAACTGGAAGCTGCGGCAGCCGTTTTTCACCTTCATCCTGGCGGTGATGATGGTCCCCTCCCAGGTGATCAGCATCGGCTTCTATCAGTTCATGTACCGCATCCACCTGACCAACAGCTTCCTGCCCCTGATCCTGCCGGCCATCGCGGCCCCCAGCACGGTGTTCTTCATGCGGCAGTTCATGCTCTCGTCGCTGCCGCTGGAGATCGTGGAGTCGGCCCGTATCGACGGCTCGAGGGAGTTTCGGACCTTCAACCGGATCGTGCTGCCCATCATGAAGCCCGCCATCGCAACCCAGGCGATCTTCTCCTTCGTGAACTCCTGGAACCAGCTGTTCCTGCCCCTGATCCTTCTGACCAGGCAGGAGAAGTACACCATGCCCATCATGGTGTCGCTGCTGAAGGGCGATATCTACAAGAGAGAGAACGGCGCCATTTATCTGGGCCTGACGCTGACGGTGCTGCCCCTGTTCGTTGTGTACTTCCTGCTGTCAAAGTACATCATCGCGGGCGTTGCCCTTGGCAGCGTGAAGGGATAATAAGACTGTGGATAATCTGTTTAGCATGGACAACGCAGTTTTCCGCGCCATCGGAAAGCTCGTTGACCTGGTATGGATTAACCTGCTGACGTTGGTATGCGCCCTGCCCGTTGTTACGGCGGGCGCATCCTTCACGTCTATGTACTATTTGCTGCTGCGAATGGCGGAAAACGACCAGGGCGCGCTGACCCGGGGCTTTTTCCGGGCGTTCCGGAAAAACTTCAAAAACGCCACCGGCGTCTGGCTGATCGCGCTGGCGGTGCTGGCGGTGTACGCCTACAATCTGTGGCTGATCCGCCAGGGCGTGCTGGAGGGCATGGGCGTGTTCGGGAAGATCTCCCTGGGCGTCATCGTGCTGATCCTGGCGGCGGTGATCATGATCCTCAACTACTACTTCGCCCTGACGGCCCGGTACGAGAACAGCGTGAAGCATACGCTGAAAAACGCGGCGCTGCTGACGGTGGCGTTTTTCCCCAAGAGCCTGTGCATGGCGGTGCTCATGCTCTTCCCCCTGGCGCTGACGTTTCTGTCGGACTACTTTTTCTGGCTGTGGGGCCTGTACGGGCTGTCCTATCCGGGCTATCTGATCGCCCGGCTGATGATCACGGTGTTCCGGAAAACGGAGGCTGGCCATGAAGGACAGGATGGATCTGGAAAAATTTAAGGCGCTGTCCTTCTGGAAAAAGGTGCAGTGGGTACTGCAATACTACGGCCTGGCCATGGTCGTCACGGCGCTGGCCGCGTTCGTGATCGCGGTGTTTTTGAAGTCCGTGTTCGGCCCCGGCGAGCAGTACGCCCTGCGGGTGATGATCCTGGACGACCGGCAGAGCCCGGAGCTGTGCCAGGCGTACAGCGAGCAGCTGGGCGCGCTTTTGGGCGGGGAGTGCGACGTGACCTCCTACGCGGAGAGCGGCATGTATGAGATGCAGGCATTCGTGGTGCGCCTGACCTCTGACGAGCTGGACCTGGTCATCGCCCCGGAGGAACAGATGGAGCAGCTGATGGAAAACGGCTACCTGACGGATATGACGGAGCTTGCGGACGACAGCCTTTACTGGGTGACCGCCCACGGCGGCGAGCCGGCGGCGCGGCCCTATTACATCGGCCGGACGATCCTCAGCGCCAATCCTGACAACGTCCCCGCCGCGATAGAGTATTTTACGGCGGCTGAATCATGATGCCGGCCCCTTCGCGGCCGGGAAAGGAAGGACCCTGTGCGTTTAAAGGACAACAAACAAAGGATCGGCGAGTACAAGAAGCGGGCCAAGGAGCTGGTGGCGCAGATGACGCTGGAGGAAAAGGTCTCCCAGATGCTCCACAACGCCCCCGCCATCGAGCGGCTGGGCATCCCGGCCTATAACTGGTGGAACGAGGCCCTGCACGGGGTGGCCCGGGCGGGTACGGCCACGGTGTTCCCCCAGGCCATCGGCCTGGCCGCTTCCTTTGACGAGGATATGATACAGACGGTGGGCGACGCGGTCTCCACCGAGGCCAGGGCCAAGTTCAACGCCCAGCGCAGATATGACGACCGGGACATCTATAAGGGCCTGACCATGTGGGCCCCCAACGTGAACATCTTCCGGGACCCCCGCTGGGGCCGGGGCCATGAGACCTACGGGGAGGACCCCTTCCTCACAGGGCTTCTGGGCGGCGCATTCGTGCGGGGCATGCAGGGGGACGACCCGGACCATCTGAAGGTGGCGGCCTGCGCCAAGCACTTCGCCGTCCACTCCGGGCCCGAGGACCTGCGCCACCAGTTCGACGCGGTGGTGTCCAAACAGGACATGTACGAGACCTATCTGCCCGCCTTCCAAAAGCTGGTCCGGGAGGACGGCGTGGAGGCGGTCATGGGGGCCTACAACCGGGTCAACGGGGAGCCCTGCTGCGGCAGCAAGACGCTGCTGACGGACATCCTCCGGGGCCAGTGGGGCTTTGACGGCCACGTGGTGTCCGACTGCTGGGCCATCAAGGACTTCTACACGGGCCACCATGTCACCGCCAACGCCCGCCAGTCGGCCGCCCTGGCCGTGTCCAACGGGTGCGACGTGAACTGCGGCGAGGTGTTCCTGAACCTGGTCCAGGCGGTCCGGGAGGGACTCATCGGCGAGGACAAGATCACCCGGGCCTGCGAGCGGCTCTTCACCACCCGGATGAAGCTGGGAATGTTCGAGCAGCCGGGGAAGGTGCCCTATGACGGGATCGATTACAGCGTGGTGGACAGCCCCGCCATGAAGGCGCTGAACCTGGACGTGTCGAAGCGGTGCCTGACGCTGCTGAAAAACGACGGTCTGCTGCCCCTGGACAGGACGAAGATCAAGACCCTGGGCGTCATCGGCCCCAATGCCGACAACCGCCGGGCCCTGGTGGGCAACTACGAGGGCACCGCTTCCCGGTACGAGACCGTGCTGGAGGGGCTGGAGGACTATCTGGGCGGCGACGTGCGGGTGGTCTATTCCCAGGGCTGCCATCTCTATAAGGACAGAACGGAGAACCTGGGCCAGGCCAACGACCGGCTCTCGGAGGTAAAGGCCGTGTGCCAAGAGAGCGACGTGGTAGTGGCCGTGCTGGGCCTGGACCCCGGCATGGAGGGCGAGGAAGGCGACCAGGGCAACGCCTATGCCAGCGGCGACAAGAAGGACCTGCGCCTGCCCGGTCTGCAGGAGCACATCCTGAGGGCCGCCGTGGACAGCGGAAAGCCCGTGGTGCTGGTGGTGCTGTCCGGCAGCGCCCTGGCCCTGGACTGGACCCAGGGGCACGTGCCCGCCATCCTGCATGGCTGGTACCCCGGTGCCCGGGGCGGCCGGGCCATTGCCGAGACCCTCTTTGGGGACAACTGCCCCGAGGGCCGTCTGCCCGTGACCTTCTACAGCGAGGACCAGACCCTGCCCCCCTTCACCGACTACTCCATGAAGGGACGGACCTACCGGTACCTGGACAGCGAGCCCCTCTACCCCTTCGGATACGGGCTGTCCTATACCGCCTTCGCCTTCGACCGGGAGGCCCTGTCCTCCGATAAGATCACGGCGTCGGGCCTCACCGTGACCTGCCGGGTGAAGAACACCGGCGGCTATGCCTCCCGGGTCCCGGTGCAGGTCTACGTGAAGGCCCGCCGGCCCGACACCCCCAACGCCCAGCTGAAGGGCCTGAAAAAGGTGGCCCTGGCCCCGGGGGAGGAAAAGGAAGTGACCATAGCCCTGCCCGCCGCCGCCTTCGGCCTGTACGACAACGAGGGCGTGCTCCGGGTGGAGCAGGGGGACTACGACGTGTTCGTGGGCCAGTCCCAGCCCGATGACCGGAGCCGGGCGCTTCTGGGCGTCGCCCCCGCGGCGCTGCGCGCCGTCTGCCCGGAGGGCTTCGCCCTGTAAAGCGTTCGCCGCGTGCGGTCCTGGCCAAAATAAATACGGGAAATTTTTACAAAGGTACCTTGACAGATAGCCGAACATGTGCTATCATCAAGGTACCTAATAAATTATCCGAAGGGAGGACCCGATCATGATAGAGGATATGCGTTGTCCCGGCTGCGGCAGACACTGCCCTTTGAGCGCCCCCGGCTGTGAGCGGGGGGAGGCCCTTGCCCGGGCGGAGGCGGAGCGGGGAGAGGAGCCCCGGCGGCTGCGTGGTCTGGAGGAAGGCCCCGGACCCGGCGGACACCATGGACCCGGACACCACGGTCCGGAGGGTCCCCACGGCCACGATGCGCCGCCCCCGCCCCCGCCTCACGGACCCCGCCACGGGCCCCACATCGACCGGGAGCAGTATGAGAAGCTGGACACGGACGGGAAGCTCCTGGCCATGATCCGGGCCCTGAGCCACGCCAGCCGGTTCCACTTTGACGATCGGGGCGGCCAGAACCGGGCTCTGCGCCTGCTGCGGGAGGACGGAGCCATGACCCAGCGGGAGCTGACCGAGCGGCTGGGCATCCAGCCCGGCTCCGCCAGCGAGCTGGTGGGCAAGCTGGAGCGGGCGGGGCTCATCAGCCGAACCCCCAGCGAGACGGACCGGCGCACCGCCGACATCACCCTGACCCCGGCGGGCCTTGCCCGGCGGGAGGAAGGGGCCGGCCGGGAGAGGGAGGTCCGGCGGGAGATGTTCGCGGCCCTGACCGAGGAGGAGAAGGCCACGCTCCTGGGGCTTTTGGAGAAGCTCCACGCCGCCTGGCGCAAGATGCGCCCGGAGCCGCCCGCCCGGGGGCCTCACGGTCCTCACGGTCCGGAAGAAAGAGAATGACATTTCTGAGAAAGAGGACACATGTGGAAATATATTAAAAAATACATCCACTTCATGATCTTGGCGGGGCTGTGCATGATCCTGGAGGTCACGGTGGATCTGCTGCAGCCCCGGATCATGAGCCGGATCGTGGACGACGGGGTCCTGGGCCTTTCCACCGGCGGGGTGGGGGACATGGCCGTCATCGTGCGGCTGGGTCTTACCATGATGGGTCTGGTGGTGCTGGGCGGCACAGGTGGGGCGCTTTGCAGCGTGTTCGCCACCATCGCCAGCGAGAACGCGGGCAACGGCATGCGCAAGGACGCCTTCCGGCGGATCATGCGCTTTTCCTTCCCCCAGGTGGACCGGTTCGGGGCCGGGGCCCTCATCACCCGGGTCACCAACGACGTGACCCAGGTGCAGAATATGATCATGATGTTCGTCCGGGGCATGATACGCACGTCGTACATGTTCCTGGGCAGCATTTTCTTTATGTTCAGCCTCTATCCCCGGTTCGGCGTCATCGTCCTGTGCGCGCTGCCGCTGATCGCGGGGACCATGGTGCTGTGCCTTTCCAAAGCCAATCCGGGCTTTGCGAAGATGCAGGCCCAGCTGGACGGCATCAACGCCATCATGCAGGAGGACATCTCCGGCATCCGGATCATCAAGGCGTGCGTCCGGGAGGCATACGAAAAGCTGCGCTTCGGCAGGGCCAACGACGAACTTATCGGCACCCAACTGCATGTACTGGTGATCTTCGCGTTCATGAGCCCCATGATGAACCTGTTCATGTACCTGGTGGTCATCGCCATATTGCTGGTGGGGCACATCCAGGCCGGGGCCGGCGGGACCACCCCCGGCGCGGTCATGGGGGCTGTCACCTACACCACCCAGCTTCTCAACAGCATCCTGGGCCTGGTGATGCTCTTTCAGAACATCTCCCGGGGCAGCGCCAGCTGGAAGCGCATCAAGGAGATCTTGCACACCGAGCCGGAGCTGGCGGACGGGACCTTTGCCGGGGACGCCAAGGTCCGGGGCCGGATCGAATTTCGGGACGTGTCCTTCGCCTATCCGGGCACCGCCAAGCCCGTGCTGCGGCATATAAACCTGACCGTGGAGCCGGGCCAGACCCTGGCTGTCATGGGGGCCACCGGCTGCGGCAAGTCCACGCTGATTGATCTGATCCCCCGGTTTTACGATGTGACGGAGGGGGCCGTACTGGTGGACGGCGTGGACGTGCGGGACTGGGACCAGCAGGCCCTGCGGGACCGGGTGTCCATTGCGCTTCAAAAAAGCGAGCTTTTCAGCGTCCCGGTGGCGGAGAACATCCGCTGGGGCGACGAGGACGCGGACCGGGCCGGGATACAAAGGGCGGCGGAAACCGCCCAGGCGGACGGCTTTATCAGCGCCATGGCCCAGGGGTACGACACCCCCGTGGCCGAGCGGGGCATGAGCCTGTCCGGCGGGCAAAAGCAGCGGGTGTCCATCGCCAGGGCGGTGCTGAAAAAGGCGGAGATCATGATCTTTGACGACGCCACCAGCGCCCTGGACCTGAAGACCGAGGCGGACCTGTTCCAGGCCCTGGACCGGGAAAAGTCCGGCGTCACCCGGATCGTGGTGGCCCAGCGGATCGCCACGGTCCGGAAGGCGGACCGGATCGCCGTGCTGGAGGGCGGGACCATCGCCGCCTGCGGCACCCATGAGGAGCTGCTGGCAAGCTGCCCTATCTATCAGGATATCTACAACTCGCAGATGGGAGAGGGGGATGAGGACGATGGCCAATAACAGTGCTCCCAACAAGTCCGCCTTTCAGCAGTACGGCCCCCGCCGGGGCGGCGGTCCCGGCCGGTTCGAGGGCGGCGAGCACGCCCACAACGCCCGGGGCGCGCTGCGCAGACTGGCGGTCTACTTTGGCCGGGAGAAGCGGCTTTTGACCGCCATGCTGGCGGTGGTGGCCTTCGGCACCGCCTGCGGCGTGTGGGCCCCCAGCTTACAGAGCCAGGCGGTGGACATGATCGCCGGCAGCCGCCAGGGGCGCTTCGGCCTGATCCTGGCGCTGATGCTGACGGCCTACGCCCTCTTCTCCGGCAGCCAGTTTTTGCAGGATTTCATCAGCGCCCACCTGAGCCAGCGCATCGTGCGGGTGCTGCGGCAGGAGCTGTTCGCCAAGCTCATGGAAATGCCGGTGAAGTATCTGGACGACAACTCCCATGGCGACGTGATGAGCCGTATGACCAACGACGTGGAGAACATCTCCTCCACGGTGTCCCAATCTTTGCCGTCGCTGCTGTCCGGCGTGCTGACCATCGCCGGGACCCTGGCGGTGATGCTCTGGTACTGTTGGCAGCTGACGCTTTTGAGCTGCCTGACCATCGTCATCACGGTGGCGGCCACCAAGCTGGTGGGCGGCCGGGTGCGCAAGTACTCCCGCCAGCGGCAGGAGTATCTGGGCCAGCTCAACGGCAGCGTGGAGGAGATGATCTCCGGCTATCGGACCGTGGTGGCCTATAACCACCAGGACGCATCGGCGGAGGAATTCTGTCGGACATCCGACGAGCTGACGGCGGCGGGGGTGCGGGTCAACGCCCTGGGCGGTATCTTCGGCCCCATCATGAACTGCATCGGCAACTTTGGCTTCGTGGTGGTGGCGGCCTTCGGCGGGTACTACGCCATCCACGGGGTCATCTCCGTGGGCGTCATCTCCGCGTTCATCGTTTATGCCAAGCAGTTCAGCCGTCCCCTGAACCAGATCGCCCAGATCTACAGCCAGCTCCAGTCGGCCCTGGCCGGGGCGGAGCGGGTCTTCGCCGTGTTGGACGAGGCGGACGAGGACATGTCCGGCGAGGCTTTGGCGGAGGAAGAGACGGCCACGGTCCGGTTCGAGGACGTGGACTTTGCCTACCGCCCCGGCCAGCCGGTGCTGAAGGATTTCACCCTCACCGTCCCCTCCGGCAGGAAGGTGGCCCTGGTAGGGGCCACCGGCAGCGGCAAGACCACGGTGGTGAACCTTCTCATGCGCTATTATGACATCGACGGGGGCCGCATCCTGGTGAACGGCCAGGACTTGCGGGACGTGTCCCGTGCCAGCCTCCGGAAGGACGTGGCCATCGTGCTCCAGGACACGGTGCTATTTACGGACACGGTGCGCAATAATCTCAAATACGCCAACCCCGCCGCCGATGACGGGGACATGGAGCGGGCGGTGGAGATGAGCCGGTGCAAAGAGCTCATCGAGGCCCTGCCGGAGGGGTACGACACCGTCCTCACCGGGGCCGGGGCCAACATCAGCCAGGGCCAGCGGCAGCTGCTGGCCATCGCCCGGGCCTTCGTGGCGGATCCGAAGATACTCATCCTGGACGAGGCCACCTCCAACGTGGACACCCGTACGGAGAAGGCCATCCAGGACGCCATGCAGCACATCATGCGCCACCGCACCAGCATCGTCATCGCCCACCGGCTCAGTACCATCCGGGACGCGGACCTGATCGTGGTGGTGGACGGAGGCCGCATCGCGGAGCAGGGGACCCACGACGAGCTCCTGGCCCGGAAGGGCAAATACTACGAGCTGTACATGACCCAATACGCCGGTATCGCCACATAGTAAAAGCGGTCCCGCGGGCATTTGCCTGCGGGACCTTTTTTGTTATCGCCGATCCTGTCTCACACGCCGGTACCATCGAAGGGCGGGGTGTACCCCGCTTCGGCGCTGGACAGCTCCTGGGTATAGCCCTCCAAAAGCCCCAGCGCGGCCATGTAATCCACGGCCCGTTGGTATTCCTCCTGTGTCAGCCGCCGGTCCGGGCCGCCCCTTCCGTTGGGGGTGTACTGGCCCATGAGGGATACCAGCACGTCCCCGTCCCGGAAGCTCTCCCGTATCCAGTCCAGCACGGCGAAGGTGTTGTCCGGCTCCCCCGGCAGTACCAGGTGCCGGATCATCACGCCCCGGACCAGCATGCCGTCCCCGTCCAGAACGTAGGGCCCGGTCTGGCGGAACATCTCCAAAATGGCGGCCTTCGCCACCTCCGGGTAGTCCGCCGCCCCGGACAGCCGCTCCGCCAGGCCGGCGTCCATATACTTCATGTCCGGCAGGTATACCTGCGCCTTTCCCTCCAGCGCCCGGAGGGCCGGGATGGCCTCGTAGCCGCCCGAGTTCCACACCACGGGGACGGCGGGCTTCGGCTCCAGAGCCTCCAATACGGCGGGCAGGAAGTGGGAGGCGGTGACCAGGTTCAGGTTGTGGACCCCCTGTCCCTCCAGCTCCCGGAATATCTCCCGCAGCCGGTCCGTCGAGATGACCTTGCCCCGGCCGCCGGCGCTGATGTCTGCGTTCTGGCAGAATACGCACCGGAGGGTGCATCCGGCGAAGAACACCGCGCCGCTGCCCCGGGTCCCGCTGATACAGGGCTCCTCCCAGAAATGGGGCGCGGCCCGGGAGACCACGGGCCGGTCCCCCACGCCGCAGAAGCCGGCGTGGGTCCCGTCCCGCAGCGCGCCGCATTTTCTCGGACAGAGCGAACAGATCATAGGTTACCTCGTGCCTTTCAAAGAATGAACCGCTTCCAGAGCCACGCCGCGATGATCGACACCACCAGGCCCAGCGCGCCCGCCCCGGCGGCCAGCAGGGCTTTTTGATAGGGGCGCTTGCCCGCCTCCCGGGCCTTTTCGATCTCGGAGAGGGTCCTGCCCTCGGTGAAGGCCACGATCTCCTTGTAGGTCTGGATGTCGAACTTCTTTTTCCACTTCTCCACCCGGAAGGACCAGGCGAGGGCTGCGGCGGCCAGCACCGACCAGGCTGCCAGGCCCCGCCACCGCCACAGCAGCGCCAGGGGCACGCATGTGACGGTCATGGCGGCGAACAGCGCCGTAAAGATATTGCTGTCCCGCCGGAAGGCCGCCTTCTCCTCGTCGTCGATGTGTTGCTTCATCTCCGCGATATCTCCTTTGACAAGATCGTCAAGGGACACGGAGAACACCTCGCTCAGCAGCAGAAGGCTTTTGATGTCCGGGCAGGTCCGGCTGTTCTCCCAGCTGGAGACGGACTGGCGGGTGGCGTACACCCGCTGTGCCAGCTCGTCCTGGGACAGGCCCAGCGCCTGCCGTCTTTTCCGTATCCGGCTGCCAAGTTCCATGCTCCGCGCCTCCTTGCCATGCCAGCATACGGGAAAAACGGCAAGCTGTCTATCAAAGGTCTTTTACATGGGCGTTATTCGCCGCCGAGGCGGTATTCATCCCGCAAAATGGAATACCAAACCTCGTCGATCACGCCCTGGTTGCACAGGCCCGCCTGCCGCAGGGTCCCCTCCCGGCGCATGCCGAGCTTTTGCATGACCCGGCCCGATTTGGGGTTTCCCACAGCGTGGGCGGCGGCGATCCGGTTGAAGCCCACCTGGTCGAACAGGTACCGGACGACGGCCCTTCCTGCCTCCGGCATGAACCCCCGGCCCCACCATCTGGTCCCCATGCAGTAGCCCAGCTCCGCGCCGGCGATATCCTCCCGGACCTTCCCGACGGCGATATTCCCGATGAGCTCCCCGGTCTCGCGCAGTTGCATGGCCCAGTTGTAAAAATCCGCGCGCTCATAGCCCGCGATCCAGCTTGCAAGCACCGCTTTCGTCACATCCACGCTGGCGTGGGCCGGCCAGGTGAGGAATTTCGTCACGGCGGGGTCCGACGCCCAGTTGGCGTACATGGCCTCGGCGTCCTCCGGTACGAACCGCCGGAGAAGCAGTCTTTCCGTTTCCAGCGAAACGGTCCCTTTGTGGTCCATAGTTCGGCCTCCGTTTCTGATAAGGCGTCATTCGGCCTTCGGTCCGCGCCGGCGGAACCTGGCGGCTACGCGCTTCGACAGATCATCGGGGATGTTGATCTGCATGTAGAAGAGCAGCTTGATCATCCAAGCCGTCGCGAACAAGACGGCGATGGGTATGATGCATGCTGTCGCCAACAGCACGGCGGCTGTCTCCAGGGTGTTTTTCAGCAGATCGCTGGCGCGGTCCAGCAGGCCGGATACGCCGCCCGTTATTTTTTCCCATGCCTTGGTGAAGAAATTCCCCTCGTCGTCCTTGCTCTCGTTTATCTCGTCGCTGATCCCCTCGGCCTCGGTGATGGTTTGTTCGATCTTATATTCGGACGTTTTTTCTATCAGATCGGACACGTCCATGGCAAACGGGATGATGAGGCATATAATAGCGCCAAAAATACCCAGCTTTATTGCCAGCCGTTTCAAAAAGGGTTTCTTGAACAGTATCCCCGCTATCCCAAACAGGCACACGGCAGGGAACAGGCAGCCGAACGCCGCATGTCCGATCAACGTCAGTGAATACTTCTCGATAAAGATCACGGAGAGCACGATCGCGAACGTGGAGGCCAGGTCCGCCAGCTCGTCCGCTACCGGCGTCGTCGCGTCGTCCGGTACGGCGGCAAGGAGAGTGGCTGTCGTCGCGCAGGCGCCGGTCAGCTTCAGGACCTGCGCCTGTTTATTCTCCAGAGAAGCCAGCGTCTGGGGATAGTGGGTCGGATCGCTGAAATAATCGTCTCCCGCTGTTGCGGACAGGACCAGCAGCGCCGCCAGGACCAGCACTGCGGCCAGCTTTATCGCGATCTCCACCTTCCGGGAGCCTGAATCTTCCATTTTCCTTTCTCTCTTTCTGTAAGCTCACCCTTCGGCGTATTTAAGTGTAAAAGAGGCCGCACAGGGCGTGTCCCGCGCGGCCTCGATGCTGTTTTGTGTTTTACGCCTCGTCGGGCCGGTCGATGGGCAGGCCCGCGTTCTGGCGCTCGCGGATGGCGTCCTTGCGGCTCAGGTTCACCCGGCCCCGGTCGTCGATCTCGCTGACCTTGACCCAGGTCCAGTCGCCCA
>CANPXZ010000067.1 GCA_947587485.1 uncultured Oscillospiraceae bacterium
GACATGGTCACCAACATCCCCATGATCAACCCGGACATCATCACCGGCATCTCCATGATGCTCATGTTCGTGTTCGCAAGCCGCCTGTTCGGCTTCGCCAACAGCCTGAGCTTCATCACCCTTCTCATCGCCCACATCACCTTCTGCCTGCCCTACGTCATTTTGCAGGTCCTTCCCAAGCTGCGGCAGATGGATAAGTCCCTGCCGGAGGCGGCCATGGACCTGGGCTGCACCCCCTGGGGTGCCTTCTGGAAGGTGGAACTGCCGGAGATCATGCCCGCCATCGTCACCGGCATGATCATGGCCTTCACCCTGAGCCTGGACGATTTCGTCATCAGCTATTTCACCACCGGCACGGGCTTTCAGACCCTGCCCATCCGCATCTACAACATGACGAAAAAGACCGTCACGCCGGACATGTACGCCCTGGCAACGCTGATCTTCTTCGTCATACTGGCCCTTTTGCTGCTGTCCAACCTGACCGACAGCGAGGACAGCCAGCGTCTCCGGGCTGCCCGGAAGGCCAAGCGCGCCGCCTCCGGCAGACCCCCCATGGACCCCCGCAGGCAGCGCATCCTCTACCGCTGCGGCGGCGGCCTGGCTGTGATCGCCGTCGTGGCGGCCATCGTCTTCGCCGTCACGGAGACGGACAACAAGCCCCAGGTGCTGAACGTATACAACTGGGGCGAGTACATCTCCGACGGCTCCGAGGGCTCTCTGGACACGGTGAAGGAGTTCGAGCGCTGGTATGAGGAAGAATACGGCCGGCCCGTGCAGGTGAACTATACCACCTTCGCCAGCAATGAGGACATGTACGCCAAGCTCTCCCGGGGCGCGGTGAGCTACGACGTGGTCATCCCCTCCGATTACATGATCGCCCGGATGATCAGCGAGGATATGCTCCTGCCTTTGGATTTTGACAACATCCCCAATTATCAGTACATCGCCGACGACTTCCACGGCCTGTACTACGACCCGGACGACGCCTACTCCGTGCCCTACGCCTACGGCATCGTGGGCGTGATCTACAACGCCAACGAGGTGGACGAGGCCGACGCTGGCGGCTGGGACCTGATGTGGAACGACAAGTATGCCGGGCGGATATTGCAGTTCAACAACTCCCGGGACGCCTTCGGCACCGCCATGTACCGGGCGGGGCTGGACGTGAACACCACGGACCGGTCCGCCTGGGACGCGGCGCTTGAGGATCTTCTGGCCCAGCGGCCATTGGTGAAGAGCTACGTCATGGACGAGGTTTACAACATGATGGAGTCCGGCGAGGGGGCCATCGCCGCCTACTACGCCGGGGACTACTTCACCATGCTGGACGCCCAGGCGGACACCGTGGACCTGCGCTTCTACTACCCCGACGAGACCAACTTCTACATCGACGCCATGTGTATCCCCTCCTGCTGCCAGAACAAGGAGCTGGCGGAGATCTTCATCAACTTCATGCTCTCGGAGGAGCCGGCCATCGCCAACGCCGAGTACACCTGGTACGCCTCCCCCAACACCCTGGTGTATGAGAACCAGGACTACATCGACGAGATGGGCGAGGACGCCATGGCCATCCTCTACCCTGACTGGGGCGACTTTTCCGAGAAGTACAACGCCTACGCCTACCGGAACCTGGACGAGGACCTGCTGGATTACATCAACTCCCTCTGGGAGACCCTGAAGATCAACTGAGACATATCCAATAAGCGCAAAACTGCCCCCTGCCGCGGCCTGCGGCAGGGGGCAGCGTCATATTTATGTATGTGCGTCGGCTTTACTCCGCGAGCTTCGCCAGCACTTCCTCATAGCCGGGCACGCTGGAGATGCCGCCAAATTTGGTGGTGGAAAGTCCCGCGCTGGCGCAGGCAAAACGGGCGGCCTCCGCCATCTCGGCCTCCGTCAGGGTCCGCACGTCCTTGCCCATCTGCAAAAGCTTCCAGACCGCGCTGCCGCCGAAGATATCGCCGGCGCCGGTGGTGTCCGCCACCTTCAGGCCGGACAGGCCGGGCACGCTGCCCTCCGCCACAGGGTTTTTGAACACGCACCCGTCGGGCCCGCAGGTGACGAACACCAGCCCCACCCCCAGCTCCCGCTGGATGTGCCGGGCGCCCTCCAGGGGCGTCATGCCGAAGAGGAAGTCCACCTCCTCGTCGCTGATCTTCACCACGTCCGCCTGCCCCAGGCCCCAGAGCATCAGCTCCCGCGCCTCGTCCAGGCTGTTCCAAAGGGGCTTGCGCAGATTGGGGTCGAAGGTGATGAGCTTGCCCTTCTTCCGGGCATAGGCCACCGCCCTGGCCGTCGCGCCTCTGGCCGGCTGATCGGTCAGGGACAGGGTGCCGAAGTGGAACGCCCGGGCCTCGTCGATCAGGCTCAGGTCCACCTCCTCGAACCGCAGACAGGTGTCCGCCCCCGGCTTCCGCGCGAAGGAAAACTCCCGGTCGCCGCTCTCGTCCAGGATCACGAACGCCAGCGTGGTGAACACGCCCGGGTCCGTCACGATGCCCCGGGTGTCGATGCCCGCCCTGGCCAGCGTCCCGGTCAGCAGCTTGCCAAAGGCGTCGCCGCCCACCTTTCCCAGCAGCGCCGTCCTGGCGCCGAATTTGGCCAGCGCCGCGAGAAAATTCGCCGGCGCCCCGCCCGGATGGGCCGCCATGGTGGGGTATCCGTCCCCGTCCGTGCTCTGCGTCGTAAAATCAATGAGCAGCTCGCCCAGCGCCACAACGTCGATCATACCGTCCACGCCTCCTCATATGCCCCGCTCCCGCGCAGGGCTTTTGAAACATTGTACTTCCGGATAAAGAAATTGTCAATCCGCCGGCGGCTGCTTTATCAGTTCAAAAAGTCACGCCTGTTTTTCGGGTAAGAGTCCCACAGCAGCAAAAGAGCAGGGCAGCAATTCCTGCCCCGCCCTATGCGCTCAGTATCGGTTGTAGATCTGTCCCCGGGGCCCGGCGTCGATCACATACACGACCAGTTCCCCGTGATCCACCGTGTAAATGACACGATACTCGCCCACCCGGAGCCGATACATACCAGGATGCCCCTTGAGCTGCTTGATGTCCTCTCCGTTCGGGAGCAGCTCAATGGCCGAAACGATACGCACTTTCTCATTGCGCGGCAGCCGGTCTATGAACTTCTTTGCGTTCTTTTTCAGAACGATCCTGTACATCAATCCAGCCCCCACTCCCGTTTGCACTCTTCCAGGGTGAAGGTCTGGTCCTTCTCCGGGTCCGGGTCATTGTCGTAGTTTTCAAGCATCCGCTGGCAAAAGCGGTCATCTGCCTCTTCATCGGCGGTCAAGCCCTGGAGATAGGCAAGGACGTAGCCGATCTTATGCTCCGGCACACTGTCCAGCAGCTTGATACACATTTCCTTGTTGCTCATTCGCTCTCGCTCCTTTCCGCTGTCCCACTCGACAGCTATATCATAACACCTTCTGCGATCCTGCGCAATGATAAAACCACGTTTCACGGCATACAAAACCCCCGTGACCGATGGTCACGGGGGTTATCGTTGGCAGCGGGAGAAGGATTCGAACCCTCACATACGGAGTCAGAGTCCGCTGTGCTACCTTTACACAATCCCGCTATGCCTGCAACGGTGTGTATTATGCCATTATTTGCGCCAAATGTCAAGCACAAACCGCAAAAAATTCCGCAAAACTTATCCCGCCTGCCCGTGCAGCCAGGCCAGCGCGTCGGCAAGGCTCCCCAGCTGGTCCATCAGACCGCAGGATACGGCGGTCTCGCCGTCGATGATGCTGCCCACGTCGTTGGCAAGCTCTCCGGTTCGGAGCATATACTCCAGAAACTTCTCCCGGCCGATGTGGGAATTGGCGGTCACGAACCGGACGATGCGCTCCTGGGTCCGGGCAAAATACTCATAGGTCTGGCTCACGCCGATGACCGTGCCGTTCATGCGCACGGGGTGGATGGTCATGGAGGCGCTGGGCGCGATGAAGCTGCGCCGGGCCGCCACCGCCAGGGGCACGCCGATGGAGTGCCCGCCTCCCAGCACCAGGGACGCGGTGGGCTTTTTCATCCCCGCGATCAGCTCCGCGATGGCAAGGCCCGCCTCGATGTCCCCGCCCACGGTGTTGAGCAGCACCAAAAGCCCCTTCACGTCGGCGGACTCCTCCACCGCCGCCAGCAGCGGCAGCACATGCTCGTATTTCGTGGTCTTGTTCTCCTCCGCCAGCACCTGGTGTCCCTCGATCTGGCCGATGACCGTGAGCACCTGGATGGCCGACGGGGCGCTGGTCCCAAGCTCTTTGATATCCTCCGTCTTTACCTCGTCCATAAAAATCACCCGAGGCCAGTTTACCCGGCCTCAGGTATTTTTATCCGCCGTCCCCTTTGCGGACAAGGCTGCTCCCCGCGCCCCAGTTCCCGATAGGTCCGTGCGATCAGCGCGGCGGCGATGGCAAAGGTAAGCGCGTCGGACACCGGCATGGAGTACAGTACCCCATCCAGCCCGAAAAACCGGGGCAGCAGCAGCGCCAGCCCCACGCCGAACACGACCTCACGTACCATGCTGAGCACCGTGGATGCCAGCGCCTTGCCCATAGCCTGCAGGAAGATGAAGCAGGCCTTGTTCACGCAGGCGAAGATCACCATGCACAGATAGACGCGGAAGGAGCGCAGGGCGAAGTCGGTATAATAGGCGCTTTCGTTGGCCGCGCCAAAGATGGCTATCAATTGTCCGGGGAAGCATTCTACGATGACGAGAGCCACAGCGCCCACAGCGGCCTCCGACGCCAGCAGCCGGGTAAAGAGGCTCCGCACCCGGCCCTTGAGGCCCGCGCCCATGTTGTAGCCGGCGATAGGGATGCACCCGGCCGCCATGCCCACCACGATGGAGATGACGATCTGGAAGAACTTCATCACGATACCCACCACTGCCATAGGGATCTGGGCGTACTGAGCCTGACCGAACACCGGGTCCAGGGCGCCATACTTGCGCAGCATATTGTTGATGGCGGCCATCGCCATGACCAGGGAGATCTGGGACAGGAAACTGGTGATCCCCAGCGTCAGGGTACGCCCGGCGATATGCCCGTCCATGCAGTAGTCGCTCTTTGCCGGACGGACCAGACGCATATGCGCCAGATACCATACCGCCAGCGCCGCCGTCACCACCTGGCCCAGCACCGTTGCCACCGCCGCACCCATCATGCCCCACCGGAAGATGAAGATGAACACCGGGTCCAGAATGATGTTGAGCACCGCCCCCGCCAGGGTGGACGCCATGGCGAACCTGGGGGAGCCGTCCGCCCGGATGATGGGATTCATGGCCTGGCCGAACATATAAAAGGGTACGCCCAGGGTTATCCATAAGAAGTACTCCTGAGAATACCGGAATGTCTCGTCGTTGACTGTGCCGCCGAACAGCGCGATGATGGGATCGGCGAAGATGAGGTACACCGCGCACAGCGCGATGCCGCTTACCACCGTCATGACCACGGCGCTGCCCACGCTTTTTCGAGCGTCTTCTGTCTCATTCTTGCCCAGGCTCAGGCTCACGAAGGCGCAGCAGCCGTCGCCGATCATGACGGCGATGGCCAGGGCGATGACCGTGAGGGGAAACACCACCGTGTTGGCGGCGTTGCCGTAGGAGCCCAGATACGCGGCGTTGGCAATAAAGATCTGATCTACGATGTTGTACAGCGCGCCCACCAGCAGAGAGATGATGCAGGGTATGGCGTACTTTCCCATGAGCTTTCCAATGGGCGCGTCGCCCAGGAAACGATTCGTTTCTTTTTCCATTTTGCCTTCCTTTCACGCACAAAAAAACAACGTGCATCACGCAACCGGACTTACGCATTGCGTGCTACACGTTGTATTATTATTATACCCGCCGGGCTGGCCGGACGTCAAAGGCGATTTTGAACAAAATCACCCGCCATGCCGGGTCTGTTATTTCGCCCCGTAGGCCGCCACCATGCGCGTCAAAACCGTCCTGAGGATGTCCATGCCCCGCAAGCGGGGCACCTCCATCAGTCAGGACGGTTTTTCCTTTTCCCCACGGGAACAACGTTCCCGTGGGGGCCCCATTATTTTGCCCCGTAGGCCGCCAACATGCACTTATAGGTCATGTAGCAGTCGAACTTGGCCGTGGTCTCGAAGGGCGCGTGCATGCTCAGCACCGGCACGCCGGCGTCGATGGTGTCGATGTCCCGGTCGGCCATGTATCCGGCCACGGTGCCGCCGCCGCCCTGGTCCACCTTGCCCAGCTCGCACATCTGCCAGGCCACGCCCGCGCCGTCGCAGAGCCGGCGCAGGTACGCCACCAGCTCGGCGGAGGCGTCGCTGGCGCCGGACTTGCCCCGGGAGCCGGTGAATTTGCAGAATCCCACGCCGTAGTTGAGCCGGGCGGCGTTCTGCCGCTCCGTGACCTCGGGATACATGGGGTCCAGAGCCGCCGTCACGTCGGCGGAGACACAGAAGCTGTTGGAGAAGCTCTCCTGCACGCCGCACTCGCCGCCGCAGAGCCGCCCGATGAACCGCTCGAAGGCCTGGCTCTTCATGCCGGACACGCCCACGGAGCCGATCTCCTCCTTGTCCGCCAGGATGCACACGGCGGTGCGCTCCGGTGCCTCGGTCTCCAAAATGGCCGCCAGCTCCGCATAGGCGCAGACCCGGTCGTCCTGGCCGTAGCCGCCGATCAGGCTCCGGTCCAGACCCAGCTCCCGCACGTCAAAGGCCGGCACAGCCTCCAGCTCCGCAGAGATCAGGTCCGCCTCGGTGATGCCGTAGCGGTCGTTGAGAAGGCTCATGACCGCCAGCTTCACCCGGTCGCTCCCTTCCCCGGCATAGGGCACGCTGCCCGCCAGGATGCAGAGCTTTTCGCCCTCGATGCCCTTGGCCAGGGTCTTCTGCATCTGGTCCGCCGCCAGATGGGGCAGCAGGTCCGTGATCACGAACTGGGGATCGTCCTTATCCCGGCCGATGACCACCTCCACCGTGGAGCCGTCCTTCAGGGCCACCACGCCGTGCAGCTCCAGGGGGATGGCGGTCCACTGGTACTTCTTGATGCCGCCGTAATAGTGGGTGCGCAGATACCCCAGCTCCGAGTCCTCGAACAGCGGCAGCTGCTTCAGGTCCAGCCGGGGCGCGTCCACATGGGCCGCCTCCACCACGAAGCCGGCGCTCATGGGCTTTTTGCCGCCCACCGCCAGCAGCAGGCTCTTGCCCCGGTTGCTCCAGTAGACCTTCTGTCCCGGCTTGATGGGGCCGGCGTTCTCCCCCAGAGGCTCAAAGCCCGCCGCTTCGGCCAGCTTGATGGCCTCGCTCACCGCCTCCCGCTCCGTGCGGGCCGCGTCCAGATAGGCCATATAGCCCCGGCAATACTCCTCGCAGGCCAGCCGCTCCTGGGTGTCGATGCGGTCATAGCCGTTCTTCGGCTGGTACAGCAGCTTCTCCTTCAGTTCATCCATTGGTCTTCTCCTCCAAAATGGTTTTGAATAATTTGTCACAGGCCAGCCGGAAATCCTCCCGGCTGCCGTTGTTATGAACGATATAGTCGCAGTTGGCCTCGAAATACCCGTCCGGCTTCTGGGCCCGGATGCGCATCTGGGCGTACTCCCGGCTGATGCCCTCCCGGGCCATGAGCCGGTCCGCCCGGGCAGGCTCCGGGGCCAGGACCCCCACCAGGGCCGTGAGCCGGTCCTCAAGGGCAGTGCCGATCAGGTTGATGGCGTCGATGGCCGCGGTCCGGCCCCCGGCCGCCGCGTGGTCCGCCAGAAGATCGTCAATGGCGTCGATCACATACTTGTCCGTGATGGCGCTCAGGTCCGCCAGGGCCTTCGGGTCCGAGAAGACCACCCGCCCCAGCTTCTTGCGCTGCAAAACGCCCTTGTCAACGGCTCCGGGGAACCGGTCGTCGATCTCCGCCAGCATGGGCCCGCAGTTCTCGCACAGGTCATGATACACCGCGTCCGCGTCGATCACCAGCGCCCCCATGTCCCGCAAAGACTCCAGCGCCGTGGTCTTGCCCGCCCCGGTGCCGCCGGTGACGCCCACCACCGTCAGCATCCCGATCAGGGCCCGGTGGACGTCCCGCTCCGGCAGCGCCCCCTGCCGCAATATACGATAGGGGCTAACAGTAAGATCGATGATGGTGCTCTCCGTTCCGACGCCGCATGGCCCCCCGTCGATGACGGCCTCGATGGCGCCGTCAAAATACTCCGCCACCTGCTCCGCCGTCTTGGGGCTGGGCATGCCGGAGGGGTTGGCGGAGGGGGCCGCCAGGGGCCGGCCGCACAGGCGCAGCAGCGCCAGCGTCTTTTCGCTGTCCGGACACCGAAGCCCCACCGTATCCCCACCTGCCAGGACGATTGACGGTATTTTCGAGTCTGCCTTCACCACAATGGTCAGCGGACCGGGCCAAAAAGCGTCCGCCAGTCCCCACGCGCTCCGTGGCACGTCCCGGCCGTAGAGCCCGAACGCCTCCTTCCCCGGTACCATCAGGCTCAGGGGCTTCACCGCCGGGCGGCCCTTCACCTCATATATCCGCTCCACGGCCTTTTCATTCAGCCCGTCGGCGGCCAGGCCGTACACCGTCTCCGTGGGCACCGCCACAAGGCCCCCAGATTTCACGATCTCCGCCGCCCGGGCGATATCGTCCGTGATACGCTCCGTCTTCACGCCGCTCACGCCTCCTCCCGTAGCTTTTCCGCCTGGTCGGCGGTGACCAGCGCGTCGATGAGCTCGTCCAGGTCCCCGTTCATGACGGCGTCGATCTTATACAGGGTCAGGCCGATGCGGTGGTCCGTGACCCGGCCCTGGGGGAAGTTGTAGGTGCGGATGCGCTCGTTGCGCATGCCGGTACCCACCTGGCTGCGGCGCTCGTCCGCCCGGTCTGCGGTCTGCTTATCCCGCTCCGCCTGGGCCAGCCGGGAGGCCAGGATGGACAGGGCCCGGTCCTTGTTCTTATACTGACTGCGCTCGTCCTGGCACTCCACCACCATGCCCGTGGGCAGGTGGGTGACCCGGATGGCGCTGGAGGTCTTGTTGACCTTCTGGCCCCCAGCCCCGGAGGAGCGGAACACGTCGATGCGCACCTCCGCCATATTCAGCTGGAATTCCACCTGATCCATCTCCGGCAGCACCGCCACGGTGACCGTGGAGGTGTGGACCCGGCCCTGGGTCTCCGTCTCCGGCACCCGCTGGACCCGGTGGACGCCGCTCTCGAACTTGAACCTTGACCAGGCCCCCTCGCCCTCGATGACGAAGCTGATCTCCTTGATCCCGCCCAGGTCCGTCTCGTTCAGGTTGGCGATGGACACGCTCCAGCCCCGGCGCTCGGCGTACATGGCGTACATCCGGTACAGGCTGGCGGCGAAAAGCGCCGACTCCTCCCCGCCCACGCCGCCGCGTATCTCCACGATCACGTTTTTCTCATCGTTGGGGTCCTTCGGCAGCAGCAGGGTCTTCAGGGCAAGCTCCGCCGCCGGCAGAGCCTCCCTGGCCCCGTCCAGCTCCTCCCGGGCCAGGTCCCTCAGCTCCGGGTCCTTCTCGGCGGACAGCATCGCCTCCGCCTCCGCCGCGGCGGCCCGCAGACGCCCCAGCTCCCGCCAGGCGCTCACCACAGGCTCCAGCTCCTTCTGCTCCCTTGCCAGCGCGGCGTAGGCCGCCGGGTCCGCATAGGTGTCCGGGTCCTCCATCCGGGCGGAGAGCTTCTCATATTTATCTTCGATCAGTGCCAGTTTTTCATCCATAGTCAATACCAAGCCAGAGAATTGGCCGTACTTCCCCGACAAATGGGAAGTTTATCGCCGTCAGGCAACACCATATTGAACGGCTTCGCCGCAATTCCAGAATCCGGCCCCCTCTGACGAGGGGGCTGTCAGCGCCTGAGGCGCTGACTGGGGGAGAGAAGATGACCTTCAGTGCCGGTGTATCTCTCCCTTCGTCGCGGCTCTGCCGCGCCACCTCCCTCGTCAGAGGGAGGCTTTCAATAATGTGTCGCCTCACGGCGACAACTCCCGCTCTGCCGCGCCTCACACCGCCGCCGGGCCGGTCCGCCAGTCGGACCCGCCACGCCGTTCCTCCGCCGCCTCGCAGCCCAGCACGTAAAAGTCCCGGGCCGCCGCCGTCAGGGCGAACAGGTCCTGGGCCGGGCCGGGAAGCTCCCGGACCGACGCGGGCTTCGTCACGAGAGGCGTCCGCGTTTTCAGGGCCATGTCCCGCAGCAGGTCCCGGCCCCGCTCCGAAAAGGCCAGGATGCGGGCATAGGGCGGCGCGCCGTCCGTCATGCCCTCCCGCACGCCCAGCACGGCGCACATGACCATCCGGCGCAGACGGCTCAAGGGATACCGCTTCGTCTTCACCGCCGCCAGCACGGCCATCAGGCTCCCCTGATCCCGCACTGCCTTATACATCCGGTTGCCCAGGCCCTCCGTGGCGTCGGGCAAGGCGCAGAAATCGTCCTGGCTCAGCAGACGAAGCCTGCTCATGACCGCCTGTTCCATCCGCTCCAGCGCCACCGGTCCCCGGCCGGCGGCCCGCTCCCGGGCAAATACCCGGGCGGCCCGCTCCGGCACATAGGGAGAGATGTCCTCCCCCGCCTCCAGCATGGTCCGAAGCTGTCCCGCGCTGCGCACCGGGCCGGAGGACGCTTCGTCGTGCCGGGACTCGTTCCGGAGGGTGGTCATTGGCGTCATATCGGACCGGAGGGCGAACAGGGCTTTCAGATACTCCACCGCCAGGATGTTGTTTGGCGTCTGCAAGAGCCGGGCTTCCTCGCCCAAAGTCTCGTGCAGGACCTTCTCCCGGGCGGCGGCAAAGGGCAGGCCGCTTTCCATCTGCTCCTTGATCCGCTCGATGGTCTCCGGCTCCGAGGCCGCCAGGGCCAGGGCCGTCAGCGGCGCAAGAGACCCGGCCTCGCTGCCGAAGGACAGGTGGGTCACCGTCCCCAGGTTGTCCAGCAGCCCCACCGCCCCCATGGCGAACCGCTCCGCCGACGCCACGGACCAGGGCAGCGGCAGCTCCAGCACCAGGTCCGCGCCGCCCAACACGGCGGCCTCCGCCCGGGCGTGCTTGTTGAATACCGCCGGACCGCCCCGCTGGACAAAGTCCCCGCTCATCACGCACACGATGGGCGCGTCCCGGCCAAGGGCCTCCCGGCTGGCCCGAAAGTGGGCCCCGTGGCCCAGATGCAGGGGGTTGAATTCTCCCACCACGCCGATCACATTCACAGAGCACACTCCCTCTTGCGTTTTGGCGTTTTTTTGTTAAAATAGAGGTTGCTTCCTGTATCATTTTACACGAAAATCCTGATTTTACAAGATTGAAAGGGGTTTGACCATGAAAATTCTCGTCATCAACTGCGGCAGTTCCTCTCTGAAATACCAGCTTTTGGATATGGACAACGAGTCTCTGCTGGCCAAGGGCCTGTGCGAGCGCATCGGCATCGACGGCCATTTGAAGCATCAGCCCCAGAACGGCAAGCCCGTCTTCGACGAGGACGTGGCACTGCCCACCCACACCGAGGCCATCGCCGCGGTGCTGGACAAGCTGACAAGCGCCGAATACGGCGTGGTGTCCCACATGTCCGAGATCGGCGCGGTGGGCCACCGGGTGGTCCACGGGGGCGAGAAGTTCGCCCAGTCCGTGGTCATCGACGATGCAGTCATGGCGGCCATCGCCGAGTGCGTGCCCCTGGCGCCGCTGCACAACCCCGCCAACATCACCGGCATCGAGGCCTGCAAGCATGTCATGGGCGGCGTGCCCCAGGTGGCCGTGTTCGACACCGCCTTCCACCAGACCATGCCCGGCAAGGCCTTCATGTACGCCATCCCCTATGAGTACTACAAGGACCTGCAGGTCCGCCGCTACGGCTTCCACGGCACCAGCCACCGGTACGTGTCCGCCCGGGCCGCCGAGATGATGGGCCGGCCCATCGAAGAGCTGAAGCTCATCAGCTGCCACATGGGCAACGGCAGCTCCATCTGCGCCATCGACGGCGGAAAGAGCGTGGACACCTCCATGGGCTTCACCCCCATCGCGGGCCTTCCCATGGGCACCCGCTGCGGCGACATCGACGTGTCCATCCCCGACTACCTGTGCGAGAACACCGGCAAGGACGTGAAGACCGTCACCAACGAGCTGAACAAAAAGTCCGGCGTGCTGGGCGTTTCCGGCGTCAGCTCCGACTTCCGGGACCTGGACAAGGCCGTGGCCGAGGGCAACGACCGGGCGGCGCTGGCCCTGGACATGTTCTACTATTCCGTGGCCAAGACCGTGGGCGCCTACGCCGCCGCCATGAACGGCGTGGACGGCATCATCTTCACCGCCGGCGTGGGCGAGAACAACGGCGCGGCCCGGGCCGCCATCTGCCGGTATCTGGGCTACCTGGGCGTGGAGATCTGCCCGGGCTGCAACGCCAAGCGGGGCGAGGAGACCTTCATCTCCACCGCCGCGAGCAAGGTGAAGGTCATGGTCATCCCCACCAACGAGGAACTGGTCATCGCCAGAGACACCAAGGCGCTGGTAGTCGGTTGAAAGCCAAAGGCTTTCAACCGAGAAGGCTGCGGCCTGCTGCAGCGCACTCGCTGCGCTCGCACGTTTGCAGGCCGATAAGAGTTTTTTCCGAGGTACGCGCCCCCGGAAAAAACGATCTGAAGATTTACAAAATAAGTGCAACAAAGTAAAGAAAAGGGGTGACTCAAGGGAAGAAAGCTTCTAAAATGGTGTTTGCAGACAAACCAGATAGGAGCCAGACCCATGAGCCACTACAAACATCTTACCATAGAAGAACGGGAAAAGCTATACCTGATGCGTGGACAGGGAAAGAGCCTGCGGGAGATCGCCCGGGAGATAGGCCGTTCAGCATCTACGCTGAGCCGGGAGCTGTCCCGCAACAAGGTCAGCCACCGCCCATATAGCCCTAGTGTCGCCCAGCGGCGGTACATGAGGCAGAAACAGAATTGTGGCAGAAAAAGGATACTGGCTTCGCCTGGCCCACGGGAAGTGATACGGCACCTCATAGAAGATGAACACTGGTCCCCGGAGCAGATACAGCACCGCTTAGCCTTGGAGAATAATCCCCTCCGATTGAGCTTCATCACGATCTACCGGGCGATTTGGGCCGGAGTGTATGACCCGAAGAAGAAGTACCTCCGAAAGCAAGAACGATTCGCCTACCACCTGCGCCGTAAGGGGAAGAAGAAGCGGGCGAACGGAACGGATGTCCGCCAGGGGCGCATTCTAAATGCCGTGAGCATTTCTGAAAGGCCGGACGAGGCCAATGACCGGGCAGCGCTGGGCCATTGGGAAGCGGATACTGTAGCCGGAACAAAAGGCGGAAGCCGTCTTTTGACGCTGAC
>CANPXZ010000068.1 GCA_947587485.1 uncultured Oscillospiraceae bacterium
TCCTTGGTCTTGTCACCCTCGCTGCCTGTCACGGTCTTCTTCACGATCAAGCCGCCGGGCAAGGGATTCTCGGGGATCTCTGTGGCAACCTCGGGGTGGTTGCCGACCTTGACAAAGGCCTGGTTGTAGACAATGCCGGCCTCCTTGGCGTCCTCGTTTACCCGCACCGTCAGGCTGACCGCGCCATCCGTGTTCGGATCGGCCTTAAAGGTCCAGGTCACAGTATGGGTATTCGGGTCGTAGACGCCGCCATTGTCGGCGCTGACAAAGTCCACGCCGTCATCCAGCGGGTCACGAATCACCACATCGGCGATCTCCGGGTCATAGTTCTGCCAGGTGATTTCGTAGGTGATCTCGTCGCCCACCTCTACCAGATTCTTGTCGCCGGGGGTCACTTCCGTCTTATGGGGATCCGGTCCGGTGGACTTCGCGTTCACAAATTCGGCTCTCGCCGTATCCCCCGCGGGGATGGTTCCGGTCTCCCCTTCCGACGAAGTTGAGTAATCATCCTCATTGGCCTCGGCTTCGACAACGGTATAGGTAATACCGGCCGGCAATCCGGTGGCGGTCCGGCTCTCGCCGTGCTTCAGTGTAAACTCGGCGACGCCGGCATTGAACGTCATTCCGCCGTAGCTGCCATACAACGTGGTATCGGACAGGGTCACGGTGAAATGCCACAGCTTCTCCTGGTCGCCCAGGTCGCCCTTTACAGTCTTGGTCACCGTCAGGCCGCCTTGCTCCGCCACGGGGTTCTCCACCCAATCTGTGACGGTGGATTCGTTGCCAACGGTAACAGTGGCCTGATTCTCCACCTTCATATCATCGTCCAGGGCGTTAATGTTGACAAGCACCGTCAGCGTTACATACCCGCGGTCCCTGGGATCCTTTTTACCAAGTTCCCAAGTTACCGTATGGGTATCCGGATCATAGGTGCCGCCGTCGCTGGCACTGACAAAGTCCACGCCGGGATCCAACACGTCCGTGATGGTGATCTCCGCTTCTGCCGGCTGGCCGCTGGCGTCGGAGGCATTGTTCTGCCAGGTGATCCGGTAGGTGATGGTATCGCCCACGTTGACCCCCGGGCCAACATAGCCGTCTTCATCGGCCACCAGGTCGCGGCTGACGTCCCGATCGTTTACATGGGTCTCGGTCTTCTCAGGCTCCGTGGGATTCTCGATGATCCGGGTCTTGATCTCGGGATTGTTGCCCACCTTGACGCCCGCCTGGTTGCGGACACGGTCATCCCTTGTGGTTTCGTCGGGACCGTACTCAGGATGGTCGTAGCTCCAGAACTTCTCCGCATCCTCGTTGACCCGGACCTTCAGATCCACATCGCCCCCCACATTGGCAGAACGGTCATGCAGCACCCACACTACCACATGGGACTTGGCATAATAGTAGATATCTACCTTTTTGCCGTCCGTCTCGGTGATGGTCTGATGGAGCGCAGCAGTCTCGCCATTGTAAGCCTGCGTATCCTTATCAAATCCGGTGTCGATCGCAATGGGCATCGGCCCATGGGGATCGCCGGCGGGGGCGGTGTAATCGTGTACCTCCGCGCTGAAGGTATAGTCAACAACCGTTTCCTGTTCCTGAGGCTCCGGCGTCGAACCAGTGCCGGAAGGATCCTCGTCCTGGTCGCCCGTGACGGGGTCGGTGGGATCGGTGGCGTCATCCGTGACGGGGTCCGTCGGATCGGCGGCGTTGCCCGGGACGGGGTCAGTCGGATCGGTAGCGTCGTCGCCCGTGGTGGGCTCTTCGTCATTACTTGTAGCCTGCGGCTCATTGACAATGGGCTCACCGAAATTGCTTATCGCCTGCGGCTCATCCCCGGCGGGTTCCCCTTCGGTGGGTTCCTCGGGCATCGGCTCCGTGGGCAGACTCAGCGTCTGCATCTCCTTGGAAACAGTCACCGTCACTACACTGCCATAGGTGCCAAGCACCATATCCGTGACGACTTCCTTGCCGTTGGCCGTCAGCGAATACACCGTGCCGACGGGCAGATCCTTGACAGTCATCTGCTGGCCGGGCTTGAGCATAAAGGTCTTGGAGCTTTCGGACCAACTGCTCTTCGAACCTTCCGAATCCTCCAACTCGTAGCTGGGTTCCAGCGTCTTGCCGTCGGGGGCTGTCAGCGTCAAGGTGAAGGTAATGTCCTCACTGGCATCAGCGCCGGGCCCGCCATACAGCATGATGGTAAGATTCCCCGTTTCCGGCTTCAGCGTACTTGTGCCATTGGTCAGCGTACCGCCGTCTACACCGGCGGACACAAAGTCCACGCCGGGATCCAGCTTATCGGTGATGATGACGTCCGCTTCATCAACTTCGTAGTTGTGCCAGCTGATCTTATAATCGATCTCATCGCCGGGCATCACCTGCATTCCCTCGCCCGGAGTGACTTCCGTCTTCTCCATATGAGGCGTGGGATTCTCGATGGTCTTCGTTTCCACATACGGGTCGCCGTTTACCCGCACGATGGCCTGGTTGTCAATGATTCCGGCAGGTGTCGCCTTCTCGTTGACCTTCACTACCAGGGTCACTTCGCCGGTGGCCTTGGGGTCCCGGTTTTCCAGGGTCCAGGTAACGGTGTGGGTCGTTTCATCGTAGACACCGCCCTCGTCGGCGCTGACAAAGTCAACGCCGGGATCCAGCGGGTCGCGGATGATCACGTTGGCAGCCTCGTCATGGCCGTTGGTCCAGTGGATGTTGTAGGTGATCTGGTCGCCCACATACACCAGCGGGCCGGTCACGGTCTGATCCGCGCCCTCCTTGGGGGTCAAGGTGGGATCGCTGTCCACACTGCCGCCGCTGTGCTCGATCTTGCTCTCGTCCTTATCCGGGATCGGGTTCTCCACGATCTGGGTCAGCAGGAAGTCGTCATTGCCCACCTTCACCCGGGCCTGGTTGAGAACTTCATAGTCCAGCTCGCCACTGGGCGCGTCCGGGGTAAAGGCGTCGGCAGTATCGGTGTACTCGTACTTGAGGAACGCCTGTTCGTTGACCGTAACGGTCAGTGTCAGCACACCTTTTTCCTGAGCCTCCCGGACGCCCAGGTTCCAGACGACGGTATTCGCCGGGATCGGAACCTCGTCATAGCCGTCGCCGCCGGGCAGTGTATCGGCGCTTTCATAGTACACGCCGCCGCCCTCGGCGCTGACAAAGTCCACGCCGGGATCCAGGGTATCCATCACGATCACCCGGGCGGCATCGGTCTTGTAGTTCTGCCAGGAGATCTGGTAGGTGATCTCGTCGCCGATGCCCACCATCACGCCGTCGCCGGGGGTGACCTCGGTCTTGTTCTCCTCGGGCGTAGGGTTCTCGATGGTATCCGTCTGCTGCTCCGGATTCTGGCCCACGGTCACATAGGCAGTGTTGTCCACATAGCCCACGGGCGTGGCGGAATCCAGCACCCGCACCACCAGCGTGACCTTGCCGGAGGCGCCGGCGGGGACAACGCCCAGGTTAAAGGTGACCGTATGGTTATCCTTCGTGTAGGCAATGGCATTGCGGTCCTGGTCGCCATCGGGGCCATAGCCGGGAGCGTTGCCGATGCTCTGATCGCCGTCTATTATGGCCTCAAGGCTCTGTCTGGTAGACGGATCATAGCTCACGCCGCTGTCGGGCGCGGGTTTAAACCCGGTGGGGTCAAACACGGCGCTGACAAACTTCACATTGGGATCCAGCTGGTCGCGAATACTGATGGTCGCCGCCTTGTTTTCGTAGTTGCGCCACTCGATCTCATAGGTGATCTCATCCCCCGGGTAGACCGTGGGACCGTGGAGCTTCTCATCGTCCTCGCTCGGCAGCAGATCGTCGGGGCTGACAGGCGTGTCGCCGGGCCCAGCCGGGTTCTTATCGCCGTGTTGAATGTTGGTCTCGGTCTTGGAGGGGTTGTTGACGGGGTTGACCACGGTATTGGTATTGTAGGCGTTGTCCGCCACCCGGACGGTGGCCCGGTTGCGAACCAGATAATCGTTCTCCGGAGCGGGCACCGGCTCGTCGGCCACGCCGTCGCCGTCGTAATCCCACCACTCCGGCGCTTTCTCGTTGACCTTGACCTTAAGGGTCACGGTGCCCTTCGCGCCGGGGGCCTGCTTGCCCAGGTCCCAGATCACCACATGGCCGCTGTCCACCGTGACCACGTTCTTGGGATCCGTGTAAATGGTGGCAAGGAAGTCGTTTGCTTCGGCCTGGTCTTCAAAGAACCTGCCTCCGTTGCTGGCGTCGGCAAAGTCCGCGCCCTCGTCCAGCGGGTCGATGATGACCACCTGGGCCTCGCTGCCGGTGGTATTGGCCCACTTGACCTGGTAGGTGATCTCGTCTCCCACCGCGACGGCGGGATAAGTGTTGCGATCTTTCTCGGACGGCGTCACATTTTCGCCATTGATCTGGGTCTCGGTCTTGTCATTTTGAATGGTGTTGACAAAGTTCACGGACTCCTCAAAGGTGCCGGTGTTGCCGAAAACGGAGTAAACGCCCACATAATCGGTATTGGACTTCGTATCCTGCGCCGGGAGATTCGCCATGTCCTGGGTCTCGCCGTCTACCAGGAAGTGGACGGTGGGGCTGGTGATGAAGCGGCCTATATTCCGGATGTAGCCGGAGCCCTCGCCCTCATAGTGGAAGTCCCGCATGGCGCCGTCCTTGAAGAAGTAGTGAAGGACCTTGCCACCGCCGATTTCCTCGTCGCAGCCGCCCTCGGACAGGGGCTTGCAGCTGGGGTTGTCCCGCACGTCATGCGACAGATAGGTACCCGCACCAGTTTCAATCCGGCTGCTCGTCTGCGTGGCTTCGTTCCAAAGCCAGAACGCGGAGACACCATCCTGCACCGTATTAGGCTGATGGTGGTTGTCGCCTCGGGCATTTACGTCCATGGTGGAGTAGGCTTCCCAAACCATGGCGTTGGTGTGGAAGAAGGGCTCATAGTGGAGATAGGTGCTGTCGTTCGAGGCTTCGGACTGACTGAGCGCCCACATCAGGCCCTTTTCGGTGGTGTCCGAATCGTACTCGCTGGGGTACGCGCCGCCGCCGTACTCGCGGTAGGTGTAGCCGTCCTTATAATAGACGGGGAGCAGCTGGGATCCCGGGCGGTAGGTGCTGACAGAGCCGACCTGCTGGTTGTGGCTCACTTCCTTCAGAGTATAGCCCGCCGCAAGCTGGGCGTCCGTGAGCTTTTCGGTGACACGGTACACAGAGGCGGAGGGAATGCCGCTGAAGAGCAGGGCCTCGCCGTGCTTGAGCGTAAACTCGGCGGTGTGCTTTGCGATTTCGTCCTTCGTCACCGACGAGGGGAAGTAGTCCGAACGGTCAGACGAAGGAATGATCGGGTCGTAGAGATCATTCTCCCCAAGGACCCCACTGGGGGCGCTGCCATCGTCCTTGTTGGCGTTCTCGCCGAATATCACTTGCTTGGTCCAGTAGGAGCTGGCGGTGAGGTAGGGGGTGGAAATGCTGATCTCCGTAGTGTCGGTGGAGACGTTGGGATCGATGGTCAGCAGTGGGAAATCACTGAGGATGCTGCTGTAATGGCCTTCCACCGAATCGACTACTTGTCCCTCCCAATCGGACGCGTACATATCCGTGGACACCAGCCAGACCTTTGTGGCTTTGAAGGTGCCCTCGTTGCCGCTGGTTCCGTCGATCGTCACATCCTGCGTACTCACTTCGCCGTTACCGTCTACCGCTTTATTATGGTAGACGCGGAAACCGGTACCGGAGGCGCCAATCTCCGGGGAGGATTCCCGGTTGTTGCCGATATAGACGTAGTACAGGGTATCGCTGTAGGAATCTCCGGTATCGGCGTAGACGTACCCGCCATTACTGCCGGCGATTACTTGACGGCCGGTTCTGTCCACCATGGCCTTTTGGCCGTCCTGGGTCTGGAGGAACAGCTGCTGGTCCAGCTCCAGATCGATATAGTGGAACTGCCGCTGCCAGGCCCTCACATTCTCGTTGTAGTGGACCACCACGGCGTCCACGGTTCCGGTGACGCCGGCAATATAGACCTGGTAGTTAAACTCCTGCGTATTGTCCACATCGCCGCCCTCCAGGGGGTCGATCAGCTTTGTGACCAGCAGGGTGGTGTCCGGCAGGTAGAGGCGGCCGTTGTTGCCCAGGTAGACATTCACAACCGCGCTGGAAGCATCCCCACCGGAGGAGCTGCTGATGGTGGGCAGATAGTAGTTATTGGCCGTGCGGGTGACGTTCCGCTCATAGTAGCTCCAGCCCAGGTCCGCGGCATTGGACGTGTCCTTGAACCGATCCTTGACATACTCATCCATATCGGCCGGCGTTACATAGTTTCCGCCCTTGGCCTGCACGCTCTGGGCCAGGTTGCCCACCCGCAGGCCGCCGGGCTTGGCGCAGACCACCCATGTGCCGCCATGAGTGCCCACCCATGTATTTCCCTCATTGGGCTTATCGCCGGTAGGGGCCTGTCCCTTCTCCACGTCCTGGTACCAGCCCGTAGCGGGGTCGATCGTCGTACCGATATAATCCCGGCCCCGACTGGTATCATGAGTCACGGAGTAGGACAGGTAGGGATAGTCCTGGGTGACCGTCCCGGTAATGTCGTGCCAGCAGAGCATATCGCCGTTGCTGATCTTGGAGGAGGCGTAGGCGGAGCCAAACTCGCTGCCCTTCCGGGTGATGAGGTACTGGACCTTCGTGGCGGTATTGCCGCTCCCGCTCAGCTCGAAGAACTCGATGGGCAGGAAATAGTAGGCATCGGAGGAGAAGGGGTCGGGATCTCTCTTGGTCACGTCGGTCAGGAGGTGACTTTTCAGCAGGATCATGTCGCCTTCGTGGACCTGGGTAATGGGTACTTTTTCCATGCCGAGGGCCTCCCAGATGCCATTCTGGCGCTCCGTATCTGTCTCCTGTCCGCCAGTGGGCTCCAGGTCCTGGGCGATCAGCTTGCCGCCGAATTCAGCGGGGGTGAAGGTCCTGACATCCGCGCTTCCCGTTTCATTGATCGCGACTCTGCGCCAGCTGCCTTGCGCTTGGGTGTATGTGGTATTGGGGTCGCCGCTGGAGGTCGTCGGCACCCAGACATAGGCCGAACTATATAGAGGCAGAGCCTTTTCAAAGGCATAGTAGCGGTTGTCGGCGCTGGGCGAGAAGGAGGTCACCGGGTCGCCGTAGGTATAGTCCGTGTTGGTGGTGACATAGTCGCTGTAGCGATTCAGGGGGCTATACCAGTTGGAGAAGAATTCCAGGTTCCCCTGGGGAATGCCCCGGGCGCTTTCAGCCGCCGCCGTCGTGATCTTGTTCTGGTTGATGTACTCCGGGGAGATGGCGCCGGCGATATTGACCCGGCCGTTTTCCAGCGCTTCGTCGCTGACGCCGACGGTGTAGAACACCCGCAGGGGGAAGCTGGCAGGGGAACCCAAGTTGGTTTCGTAGGTAAAGTTCCCTTCCGCATCCTCGTTAATGGTGATCTTGCGCAGGGGCAGCATATTCACGGGGATGTTGATCCACAGGGCCTCGTCAAAGTTGTTGTCGGTCTCAGTGCCGCCGGTGGCGGGGTCGCTGTAATCGCCGGTGTCCTCCACCCAGATGCGCAGGTCAGCCAGGGCGTACACGCCGGGGGTAGCCAGATGGGCCTGGTCATCGCTGTACCCCGGTGCGCCACTCGGGATGCTCGCGCCATACGCGGGATTCATATGGAGCTCCTTGCGTACGTTATCGTCCTCCGCAATCCGGTAGAAGGTATACTCGGTGGCCCGCTGCTTGGCGCTGGTTTCGCCGACGCCATCAATATCCTTCAGCGTGGGCACAAACTGCGCGGCGGTCTCAGCGTCCAGCCGGTAGACCCAGCCGGCATCCCAGGCCTGCTCCGCAGACGAGTAACCGCTCGGTGTACTGCCGATGCCGCCATATCTAGCGGTTTCCGGATCGCCAAGATACCAGCCCGGGGTGAACGCTTGGCCGCCTCTGCCGTTGCTGGTCATATAATCGTCGTTCCACTCGTAGCTGTAAACGGCGGTCTCGGTGATGTCGTGCGTCTCACCGAACAGGACCAGCTTCTTGATGTCCTTCACGTCCATGTACTTGCCAACGGGGTCCATGTAGGTCACGGAATTTTCCACGCCCAGGTCGTTCTCGCCGGCCACGGGGGAGAAGATGTTGGTGGTGATTTGCTCCAAAATCTCATCGAAGATGCCGCCCAAATCAGCACTCTCCGCTTTGTACGAATGGTCAATATAATTCAGGTCAGAAAGGGCAGTGATATCGTATTTCGCATTATCACCACTCAGATGGTCAAAATTGAAAGTGGCATTGTTACCGGCAGATGTATACCAACCACTATGTCCGGTTTTTGTAACAGTGACGTTTTTCCCAATATATTCACCTGTTAACCAATTGTAAGTCCTCCGGGCATTCGAATATGTTCTAAGATTATTTTCACCACTCAGTTCAGCATCCGGCCCTTGACTGTTTGAGGTCAGATAATGCACGGGGTCGAGGGTAGTATACATCATCTCTTTCTCGTTAGCCCCCAAGTCGGTGGAGTTCAAGAGAATGGAATACCCGTACATAGATATCTTATCTTTTTCCGCCACACCGATATTGTAATGCTCTTCGATGCGCTTCTGCATGGAACCGGCCAACATCAAATTGGACATCATGATGGCCGACATAAGGTTTTCATTCAATCCGCCCGACAGCCCACCATAAACCGGATTGCCCAGAATTGGCCAAAACCGTTCATTGCCCGACTTACCTGCGACAGGAATGATGCCCTGGAACGGATTACTCCATGAATATTTGTTATCGATATTGTCAAAGTCAGTAAAGGTCTGACTCCCGTCATCGTAAGCCTTAGTACTGTCAAAAGTGTAAGCGCTACGGGTGCCTGCAATACTGGTGGCAGTTACAACATTGGTACCGCCGTCGGACAGGACTATCAGAACCGGTATACGGTTTTCTTCATTACTGCCGCTTGTGCCCAAGTTAGCCTTTGCCAACATATCCATGCCCAGATAAAGCGCGCCCTGCAAATAGGTGGAGTCGCCGAACATATAGCCGCTGACTTTTTCTCCCGCGTTCACATTTGCCTTGATGCGGGGGAAATAGGCATGTCCCGCAGGTTTGTCTGTGTCACTGTCAAGCGTCAAATAGCTGTCGCCGTTGCGCGTGTAGTGCTTCAAATCCATCAACGTCTGGGCGCCGCCGCCGTAGACGACAACGCCAACGCGGTTGTCAGTATGGATAGAGGGGTCTGCTTTTCCGCCAAGTTCATCCGCGTTGTTCATCAGCGTGGTAATCAACTTGTTGGCATCATTCAGCATCTGATGCAGCGGATCGCCGGGATTATTGGTAGTCGCGGCACCTCCGTTACCTACTTCGTCGTTTGTCATGGACGTGGAAATATCCAGCAGCAGCACCACATCCAGCGGGCGGACATTTTCGGTGTTAATATTCTGGCTAGAACCCAGCACGCTGTAAACGTGCAGAAAGTCCGCATCAAGGGTAATCGAACGGCTCACGCCGTCGTCGGCCATATCCAGCGTCAGAACAGACCCGTTCCAGTCGGGGTCATTGCTATCAACCTGGTCGCCGAGGGCGAACACGGTCTTATCCGACCAGAGACGACCGGCATAGCGGGTGTTGGACGAGAAATCCAACATCTGCTTGTAGGTATCCATGGTACTGGGATCCGCCTGCCGGGTAACGCCGGCAGTGGGCGAGCCAGTGGCCGCCTCGACGGAAGGAATAAACCGAAACAGACTCATGGCGCTAAGCACTGTACACAGGCACAGTACCGCCGCAATGAGTCTGCGCGGGATCCCAACATTATTCCTTTTTCCGAATTTCACATGCATAGTTGATTCCCCCTTAGGAACTTTTTTCGCAATGCGCCGTGCTTCCGGCAGGTGTAAACTACTTCTTTCCCCAATACGAAGTAATTATAGCACGCCGGTTTTTTGATTTCAACACTTTATTTGCATGATTGTGAAAAAATTTAGTACGCCAAAGCACTGTCCAAAATATCAGAGAACGCCTCCCATAGCTTTTTCGGGAGGCGTCCGCGGACGGTGTCTTTAAATTGTCTATTATTTATAATGTATAGGGCTCCCCTGCTCCGTTGGAAAATGCTCACCCATTCGTCTGGACGCGAAACTCGCCGTTTGACCGCGTCACGTTGTAAAAGAAGGGATTGTTCTTCGCCCAGGCCGGGTCGGACTCCGCTTTTTCGCTGTACCGCTCAAAAGCGTCAATATAGCCAGCGTGAAGCTCCTCCTCCGCGCGGAGCCGGACCCGTACCGCCTCGTCAAAGGTCTTATAGTACCCCAGCGTATAGTGCTTCTTTTGAAAGGTGATCATCACCCGGTATTTCCCGCTTTTCGTCATGTACAATCCGCGAAAGCCCGCCTTATTCTTATCCGTTGTCGAGCAGGCCCTTTTGAGCATTTCCACGCAGGTGTTGTCCTGATAGTGCATATGATCGTGCATCTTTTCGCTCTGCTCCCGGTTCCAACAGCCACAGCTTTGGGTCAGGCCTCGCAAAAGGTTCTCCGTGCGAACATCCAGCTCCTTGCCACAGTCACAGCGGCAGTGCCAGCTGCTGCTTTTCGCGCCGTCTCCCTTCCCGAGGTGATAAAGGGCCGTCAGGCGGCCAAACCGCTGCCCCGTCAGGTCACAGCGATTGGGAGCCGCGCATGTCCTTTTGCAGCCGCAGCTCCGGGTTTGACCGCTTTTCAGCCGCTGGGCCCGCACGGTCACTTCCTTGCCGCAGCCGCATCGGCACAGCCAGCAGACCCTGCCAGCTGAATCGTTCCCGGCGCGGCGCAGGACGGTCATATCCCCAAATTGCCGTCCGGTCAGATCTTCAGCCTGCCTTTTGGATGCGTACTGTTTGGGAACACAGCCGCAGCTTGCCACATTGCCGCTGACCAGCTGCCGCCGGGTAGCCAGAATCTCTCCGCCGCAGTCGCATCCGCAGCGCCAGCGGATCACGCCCCCGCTGTTCCGAAGGCCGGAGTCTTCCAAGACGGTCAGGCGGCCGAACTGCCTTCCGATCAGATCCATGGTCTTCATCTTCCGTACCACCCCTCTTTGGAAAGGCGGCGGACAGGGTCGCCCCGTCCGCCGCCTCGTCTTAATGGTGTCTGTTCTTTTTGGGGACTGCTTTCGCTACCGAGAGGCCCGTCCAGACCGCGCAGGACATGGAGCAAACTGCCAGCATCACCCACAGGCCCAGCAGGCTCCCGTCTCCCGTCTTCGGCGTGTCGCCCGGCGTGGAAGAAGGAGGCGGCGGGGTCGTAGGCTCCGTGGTGGGAGGCGGCGTCGTCGGCGTGGACGACGGAGGCGGAGTGGGTTTGTCGTTGACGAATGTAACGGTTGCTCCGCCATCCGGGATGGTTCCGGTTTCTCCGGCAGAAGTGGTGGTGTAGCCGTCCTGGTTGGCCTCCTGCTCCGTCACGGTGTAGGTGACGCCTACGGGCAGGCCGGTGATCTCCACCTTCTCGCCGTCCTTCAAGGTGAATTCCAGCTTGCCGCCGGTGATCGTCAGATCCGTCGGTTCGCCATTCTTGGTGATCTGCACCTTGCTGGCGTCGAAATCAGCCGGATCGAAGGTCACGGTGAAGTGGAAGTCCTTGGTCTTGTCGCCCTCGCCGGTGACGGTCTTGGAAATCGTCAGGCTGCCGGTCTTGGACTCCGGAGCGGGCTTGTTGTTGACAAACGTAACGGTTGTTCCGCCATCCGGGATGGTCCCGGTCTCTCCGGCAGAGGTGGTGGTGTAGCCGTCCTGGTTGGCCTCCTGCTCCGTCACGGTGTAGGTGACGCCTACGGGCAGGCCGGTGATCTCCACCTTCTCGCCGTCCTTCAAGGTGAATTCCAGCTTCCCGCCGGTGATCGTCAGATCCGTCGGCTCACCGTCCTTGGTGATCGTCACCTTGCTGGCGTCGAAATCAGCCGGATCGAAGGTCACGGTGAAGTGGAAGTCTTTGGTCTTGTCCCCCACGCCGGTAACTGTCTTGGAAACCGTCAGGCTGCCGGTCTTGGGGGCAGGCTTGTCGTTGGCAAACGTGACTGTTGTTCCGCCGTCAGGGATGGTTCCGGTTTCTCCGGCAGAAGTGGTGGTGTAGCCTTCGGACGTGTAATCGTCCTCCGTCACGGTGTAGGCGATGCCCACGAGCAGGCCGGTGATGGTCAATGACTCGCCGTCCTTCAGGTCAAACTCCAGCTTCCCGCCGGTGATTTTCAGATCTGTCGGCTTGCCGTTCTTGGTGATCTCCACCTTGCTGGTGTCAAAATTGGCCGGATTGAAGGTCACAGTAAAGTGGAAGTCCTTGTTCTTGTCACCGATGCCGGTGACGGTCTTGGAAATCCTTAGGCTGCCGGTCTTGGACTCCGGGGCGGGCTTGTTGTTGACGAAAATAGCCTTTGCTTCGCCGTCGGAGATGGTCCCGGTTTCCCCGGCAGAAGTGGTGGTGTAGCCTTCGGACGTGTAATCGTCCTCCGTCACCGTGTAGGCAGTGCCCTCAGGCAGGCCGGTGATGGTCACAGACTCGCCGTCCTTCAGGTCAAACTCCAGCTTCCCGCCGGTGATCGTCAGATCCGTCGGCTGGCCATTCTTGGTAATTTCCACCTTGCTGGTGTCAAAATCGGCTGGGTCGAAGGTCACAGTAAAGTGGAAATCCTTGGTCTTGTCGCTGCCGTCGCCGGTGACGATCTTGGAAACGGTCAGGCTGCCGGTCTTGGGGGCGGGCTTGTCGTTGGTGAATTCCGCCTTTGCAGTGCCGTCTGCGGGGATGACGCCGGTCGCGCCGGTGGAGCTGGAGGTATACCCTTCGGACGTGTAGTCGTCCTCCGTCACCGTGTAAGCGGCGCCCTCAGGCAGACCGGAGACGGTCACAGACTCGCCGTCCTTTAGGTCAAACTCCAGCTTCCCGCCGGTGATCGTCAGATCCGTCGGTTCGCCATTCTTGGTGATTACCACCTTGCTGGCGTCGAAATCAGCCGGATCGAAGGTCACGGTGAAGTGGAAGTCCTTGGTCTTGTCGCCCTCGCCGGTGACGGTCTTGGAAATCGTCAGGCTGCCGGTCTTGGACTCCGGAGCGGGCTTGTTGTTGACAAACGTAACGGTTGTTCCGCCATCCGGGATGGTCCCGGTCTCTCCGGCAGAGGTGGTGGTGTAGCCGTCCTGGTTGGCCTCCTGCTCCGTCACGGTGTAGGTGACGCCTACGGGCAGGCCGGTGATCTC
>CANPXZ010000069.1 GCA_947587485.1 uncultured Oscillospiraceae bacterium
GACGCGGTTGGAAAATACCACGAACTTTGGACTGCCCAGGCGCAGTATTATACGGCAGAGTATTAATGCGCAGAATATCCTATCCGCAAAGAGCCGGATGCATGACGCAGAGCATTTTCTATGAGGTGTATTATTAGCACATCAGTGGTCGATGTCCGCATTAAAGTGCCCTGGACCCCTTCTGCCGCAAGGGATTGGAGCCGATAAACGCAGGGGGGTAATGGTGGTATATGGCGAAACCCGAAAACGGGGTCTACATGCGGACATACTTAAAAATATTTAATGATTTGCCGCAATATGTGTAGCTCGGTGCAAACGAGGGTTCGATGTGACGCTTTTGGCCGGTCAGACCCCTTGCGGCGCAAGGCTTTCAGAGTGCCAAAGTCAGGGGGTAATGGTAGTATATGGCACACCCCGAAAACCGGGGTCTATTGCGTAACATACTTCAAAATATTTAATTACTTGCCTTGGTGCTCGTAATGCCATGAGTTCATGGGGTCCTATGTCACGCTTTAGGGCCTCTCAATCGCTTGCGGCGCAACGGGTTCAGATCGTCAAAGTCACAGGGGTAAGGGTAACATACGGCCCCCTCAAAAACCGGGGTTCATTGCGTGACATACTTCAAAGTTTTTAACCAATTCAAAGCAGACAGCGGAGGGCGCATTTCAGCACCATCCGCTGTCTGTTGTTCAATTCCAATTCCGTAAGGCAGTTGCCAGATGTTCATTTTTTCGGGGTCATACTGTCCTTACGAGCACCGGGCTTCGAGCCGGTCTTTTGCGCTTATTCCGTTATCCCAGCAGGTCTGCGGCGGATTCCGGGAAGCCCCGGCCCTCCGGCGGCGAGAAGATCAGCTTGTCCTCCTGGGCCAGGCGCACGCCCCGGGCGCTGATGTGGATGCGCCGGCAGGCGCCCTCGCCGAACAGCTCGTCCATGGCCGCCCGGTAGTTCTCAAAGTATTGCTCCGGCATCAACGCCTGCACGTACCCGGCGAAGCCCCCGCTGTGGACCCGCCAGGCACCCTTGCCGTCCAGGATCTGCCCGGAGGCCTCCAGCCCCCAGATGAGCCCGTCCCCATACGCCTCGTTCCAGGCGTTGCGCAGCAGCATCTCCGAGCTGCGGCCGGACTGGTTCATCAGCTCCATATACCGCCCGCCGTCCCGGAGTCCTAAGGCATCCGCCATGGAGGCCACCCGCCAGGTCTCGTCGAAGAAGTGCCGGGCCCGCATCCACTTGGGATCGTCCTGGTGCTGGGGCCACTGCTCGTTGAACACGGGCCCCCGGACCCTGGCCAGGAAGGGCTCGCCGAAAAACCGGGCCACGTCCGCCATGTCCGAGGTGATCTGGGCATAGGCGGGGGCTGCCTGAGAGGCGCTGCCGCCGGTATCCGTCAGGCACATGGCCAGGCCCAGGCTGTCAAAGTCGCACTGGATGGGCACGATCTTATTTTCCAGCACGTCCATATAGACCACGCCGCCCAACGCGCAGGCCAGGGGGTCGGACAGGCCGCAGGCTTTGCCGTACCAGCGGGTCTCCACCCGCTGGGCGATCCGGGCCAGCTCCTCGGGATCGATCTCCGCGCCGGAGAAGGTGGCCAGGATGAAGCCGATGAGAACGGTGAAGGCCGAGGATGAGGACAGGCCCTGCCCCGGCGTCAGGTCGCTGAACAGGTACGCGTCAAAGCCCCGGAGCCGGACCCCGGCCTCGGACAGCTCCCCCGCCATGCCCCGGACCAGCGCCGCGGAGGTGCCCCGCTCCTTCTCATCCGGCCACAGCCGGTCCAGATTTACTTCTATCGGATCAAAATCCTTGCAAAACGCACGGATGACGCCCTCGTCGTTTGGCTCCGCCTCCGCCGCGATACCCAGGTCCATGGCCCCCGCCATGACGCGCCCGCGCTGCATATCGGTGTGATTCCCGGCCAGTTCTACCCGGCCGGGACAGAAAAATCGGGTCATTTCCATCCTGCCGCTTTCTTTTGGCGTTACTTTGTATTATATAATTGCTTTCTTTCTGAATCAACGCTATAATATGTAAATAATATTACAAAAAATAAAAAACACATTTTGCGAGGGCTGACATGGAACACAACGGAAAGCTGAATTTCACCATGCTGTGCGACTTCTATGAGCTGACCATGGGCAACGGCTACCTGGCGGCGGGCATGGACGAGCGCGTCACCTACTTCGACCTGTTCTTCCGCTCGGTGCCGGACGGGGGCGGGTTCGCCATCGCCGCCGGGCTGGAGCAGGTCATCGAGTACATCCGGGACCTGCACTTCGGGCCCGAGGACATTGAGTACCTGCGGAGCAAGCGGTGCTTCTCCGAGGAATTTCTGACCTATCTTGCCCACTTCAAATTCACCGGGGACGTCTGGGCGGTGCCGGAGGGCACGCCGGTATTCCCGAGGGAGCCCCTCATCGTGGTCCGGGCCCCGGCCATCCAGGCCCAGTTGCTGGAGACGTACATGCTGTGCGTGATGAACCACGAGAGCCTGATCGCCACCAAGGCCAGCCGGATCGTCCGGGCAGCCCAGGGCCGGCCGGTGCTGGAGTTCGGCTCCCGCCGGGCCCAGAGCTCCTCCGCCGCCATCGTGGGGGCCCGGGCGGCCTACATCGGCGGCTGCGCGGGCACGGCCTGCGCCATCTCGGACCAGCTCTACGGCGTCCCCGCCGGGGGCACCATGGCCCACGCCTGGGTACAGATGTTCGACACGGAGCTGGACGCCTTCCGGGCCTACTGCCGGACCTATCCCGACAAGGCCACGCTGCTGGTGGACACCTACAACACTCTGCAGAGCGGCGTGCCCAACGCCATCCGGGCCTTCGACGAGATATTGAAGCCCCTGGGCATCAAAAAGTGCGGCATCCGGCTGGACTCCGGGGACCTGGCGTATCTGTCCAAGGAGGCCCGGAAGATGCTGGACGCGGCGGGCTGGACCGAGTGCACCATCACCTGCTCCAACGCCCTGGACGAGTACCTGATCCGGGACCTGCTGAGCCAGGGGGCCCGCATCGACATCTTCGGCGTGGGCGAACGGCTCATCACCGCCAAGAGCGACCCGGTCTTTGGCGGGGTGTACAAGCTGGTGGCCGTGGAGGGCCCGGACGGGACCATTACCCCCAAGATCAAGATCAGCGAGAACGTGGCCAAGATCACCAACCCCCACTTCAAGAAGCTGTGGCGGTTCTATGCCAAGGACACGGGCAAGGCCATCGCGGACTACCTGAGCCTGCACGACGAGACGGTGGACGACAGCGGGACATTGGAGATCTTCGACCCGGAGGCCACCTGGAAGCGCAAGACCGTGTACGACTTCCAGGCAAAGGAGCTGCTGGCGCCCATCTTCCAAAACGGGGAGCTGGTCTACGCCCAGCCCACGCTGGAGGAAGTGAGGGCCTACTGCGCGGCCCAGGTGGACACCCTCTGGCCGGAGGTGCTGCGCTTCGAGAACCCCCACCACTATTACGTGGACCTGTCCCAGAAGCTGTGGGACATCAAAAACGATCTGCTCCACGCGAAAAAATAACGCGCTATAAGCAAAGGCTGGCAAAGGCTGGATAAAAGGGAGCGAAGGCCGGTCAGGCCGAGCCGCGCGGCATTCCCGCGCGTGAAGTCAAAATCTGCGGTACGGCAGGATTTTGACTTCCTTCGAGGGGGAATTCACTTTCCCCTCGAAGTTTATATTAGAGCTGTCAAAAACTCGGTTTTTGACAAGCGCAGAGACCCGCCCCGAAGGAGGCGGGTCTCCGCGCATTTTAAAAACCGCTTGCAATGGATATACTTACGCGCTATAATGGCCTTAACGGAATAACAAAGGCGGGACGTGAAGTGTTAGCGGCACCTCACGCCCCTATGCAGGAGACACGCACTCTCCCACACAGCAGTTATCTGCGCCCAGCTCATTATACCCGGTTGCCTTCCCATTTACAAGGGTAAAGCAGATGGGTATCTTTGGCTATGTGTCGCGGCCTTTCATGCGGTGTAGGGAATTTCGATCCCCTGCGCCGCTTTTGTTGTTCCGGCAGGAAAGCCCGGGGCGGCCATGCCCCCCGGGCCGGTACTGTCGTGAAGAGAACAACAAAAAATGAAAGGAAGGCACATACCATGGCAAAGCGCAGTTTATGTATGCTCCTGGCGGTGGCGACGCTCTTCTCTCTGGCCGCCCCGGCATTCGCCGAGGAAGCGCCGGCAGAGGAGCCCATCGAGGTAACGGAGGAGCCCGTCGTCGAGGCGACGGAGGTCCCTGTCGAGGCAACGGAAGAACCCGTCGTCGAGGCGACGGAAGAGCCCGTTGTCGAGGCGACGGAGGAGCCTGTTGCAACGGAAGAGCCCATCGTAACGGAGGCACCTGTCGTGACAGAAATGCCCGCCCCGGCGGAACATACCGTCACGTTCAAGCTGACGGTGGCTGGCGCGGTCTGGGAGCCCATTGAAAAGACCTTCGCTTCCGGAGCAGTCGTTGAGCTTCCGGAAGAGGTCGAGGCTCTGGCGCGGGATGGTTATGAGTTGACCTGGTATCTGGACGAGGAATTGACAAAGGAGCGAGACCTGGAACAGGAGCCAGTCTACGTTACGGAGGATATAACGCTCTACGGTGTGGCGTTCCTGCCGGTCATCGAGCCTGCGGCGACGGAGGAGCCCGTTACGACGGAAGAACCAGTCGTGACGGAGGAGCCTGTCGTGACGGAAGTGTCGGTTGTGACGGAGGAACCCGTTGTGACGGAAGTGCCGGTTGTGACGGAGGACCCCGTTGTGACGGAGGAATTAGAGACTGCTGAGGTACCTGATACTCTGGAGGAACCTGACGAAGCCGTTGAGCAGATCAGTCTTGAGGATAATCAAAGCGAACAAGATTATAACGGGATTACCAGTGGTCTAGTTGAGTCGTATCTGGAGGTGGACGGAGCTGGGTACATTGCAGTAGGACCATCGGAAGATGGTTCGCAGGTTTTGGTTAAGTATTATAATAGCGCATTCACCTGTACATCCCATAAGAGTATCAGCGTTGAACTCTCTTTCTTCGGCGGATTTTATGCTGGGCCAGATGCCTATTATATCGCCTTTGGACAGAATAACCCTACTGAGAATGATTCTGTGGAGGTCATCCGGGTTGTTAAGTACGATAAGAACTGGACCCGCCTTGCCGCAGCGTCGCTGTGCGGGGCGAATACCATCCATCCCTTTGTCGCGGGCAGTCTTCGCATGGAGGAAAAGGACGGGTATTTGTACGTTCTTACCTGCCACGAGATGTATACTGACTTCAACTTCAAGAACCACCAGGCCAATATGCTGTTCCAGGTCCGCACGTCGGACATGACTATTGCGAATGCTCATTACGAGATGTCCAGTGATTACGGTTACGTCAGCCACTCATTCAACCAGTTTATCCTGATCGACGACCAGGGGTATATGGTGCAGCTGGATCATGGCGACGCCTATCCCCGCTCGGCTGTGCTGTGCCGGTACCAGGACAAGGCGGGCACAGGTGGCGTCAATGGCAATACAGACCGGGTAAATATGCTCCGTTTCTACGGGGAAACCGGCGATAACTATACCGGCGCAACTTTAGGCGGCCTGGAGTATTCCGAATCAAGTTATTTGGTGGCTGGCAGTTCGACCAAGCAAGATGGCGGCGATTATTCTACCTACAACATCTTTGTCGCAGCCACGTCCCGCAGTGATTTCAGCGAGATGGGTACGACTCTGCACTGGATCACCGACTATCCTGAGGGGAGTGTGTCTGCCTCGACTCCTCAGATAGTGAAGATGGGTGCTGACTCTTTCCTGTTACTATGGGAGCGGGAAGAGGGAAAAATATACTATGTTTTCTTGGATGGCACGGGAAACCCAGTTAGCATGGTCTATTCTAAGAGCGGTTATCTCTCTGACTGCAAGCCCGCAGTGGAGGACGGCAAGGCGGTCTGGTTCGTGTCAGATGGTTTTGGCACGACGTTCTATACGCTGAGCACAGATGGGACGCTGACCGTAAAGTTGGCAGATTATGGAACGGAAGCCATAGCGGGCGGTAGTTTGGGCAAAAATAACGCCTTGCGTTGGACCATTGATTTAAACTTGACCCTTACTATATCCGGCAAAGGAGCCATGCCTGAGTCGGAGGGGGGATCATATCCGTGGTATGGTTATGGAGATGCTATAAAAAAGATTGTGATTCAAAACGGCGTCACGTCTATCGGCTCCTTGGCCTTCCAGAATTGCAGCGCGGCATCCAGCGCCGTTATTGCGGATACTGTGACAAGCATCGAGTGGGCGGCGTTTTATGGTTGCGTGAGCCTGACGAGTGTGACGCTCCCCGCCAACGCGACTAGTTTTGAGGGCGGTACATTTCTGGGCTGTACATCGCTGCAAAAGGTAACGATCCCGAAGGGCGTGACCACTATCGGTCAGCGGATGTTCGAAGATTGCACGAGTTTGCAAGAGGTGACGATCCCGGAGGGCGTGACCACTATCGAAAAAGGTGCGTTTTCTGGCTGTGAGAGTTTGACGAGTGTAGTAATTCCGAACAGTGTGACCAGTATTGGCGAGGGCGCCTTTTTTAAGTGTACGAAGTTAGAGAGCGTGACCATCCCTAAAAGTGTGACCAGCATTGGGAAAAAGGCGTTCATAGGTGTGAAATCCGTTGTGTTTCAAGAGGGAACGGAAAAAATAATAAGTTGGGCAATGGACGGGGAATATAGCTTGACAAGTGTTACTATCCCGACGAGCGTAACTAGTATTGGCGAATATGCTTTTCAAGGTTGCGCAGGCTTGAAAAGTGTGACGATTCCCGCTAGTGTGAGCAACATCGGTGACGGGGTGTTTTGGAATTGTACGAGTCTGACTAACGTGACACTTCAAAGCGTGGACTGTGAAATTAGTAATTTTGGTGTGAGTGTCAGTGGTACTGAGGATAGTTGGGATCGTGCTTTAGGCGTAGCGGGGAGAGTAACGATTACTGGCTATGATGGTTCTACAGCGGAGGAATATGCCAAGTACTTCGGGTATACGTTCAAATCTCTTGGAACGGTGTCCAGGCCCACCAGCACCCCCAAGCCCACAGCCACCCCCAAGCCCACAGCCACCCCCAAGCCCACAGCCACGCCCAAGCCCACCGCAACGCCCAAGCCCACCGCAACGCCCAAGCCGCTGTCCGCGCCGAAGATCAGCAAGGCGGAGAACAAGCCCACAGGCGTAAAGCTCACATGGGGCAAGGTGACCGGCGCGGCCAAATACCGGGTATTCTACAAGACCGGGTCTGGGAGCTGGAAGAAGCTGACGGATACCACCAAGACCAGCTACACCTGGACGAAGGCCAAGAGCGGCACCAAGTACACCTTCGCGGTGCAGGTGGTGAGCAAGGACGGCAAGACGCTCTATAACTCCAAGAGCCCCAGCGTCAACAAGACGTACATTGGGCAGGTCAAGATCAGCAAGGCAGAGAACAAGCCCACGGGCGTAAAGCTCACATGGGGCAAGGTAGGCGGCGCGGCCAAATACCGGGTATTCTACAAGACGGGCTCCGGCGACTGGAAGAAATTAGCGGATACAACCAAGACCAGCTATACCTGGACAAAAGCGAAGAGCGGGACCAAGTACACCTTCGCGGTGCAGGTGGTGAGCAAGGACGGCAAGAGCCTGTATAACTCCAAGAGCCCCAGCGTCAACAAGACGTACATCGGGCAGGTCAAGATCAGCAAGGCGGAGAACAAGCCCACGGGCGTAAAGCTCACCTGGGGCAAGGTAGGCGGCGCGGCCAAATACCGGGTATTTTACAAAACGGGCTCCGGCGACTGGAAGAAGCTGACGGATACCACCAAGACCAGCTACACCTGGACGAAGGCCAAGAGCGGCACCAAGTACACCTTCGCGGTGCAGGTGGTGAGCAAGGACGGCAAGAGCCTGTATAACTCCAAGAGCGCGTCGAAGAGCATCACATACAAAAAATAGCGTTTGCAGGGCCTGCCGAACGGCGGGCCCTCATTTTGTGCAAGGTTTTGATTGATGAACCGGGGCAATGTGTGGTAAACTAGAAAAACGCATGAAAGAAGGTGTGTCCATGCCCGGAAAAAACAACAAATACTGGTCCCTGGGCACGCTGAAAAGCCGGGGCTGGACCAACGGCCTCATCGCCGAGCTGCTGCCCCGGCCCCGGTACCGGCATATCAACGGCGGCAACGTGAAGACCTGGCAGTCGGACGTGGTCCTGACCGCCGAGGATACGGAGCGGTTCCGGCGGGTGGCCCGGTCCAACAAGGCCGCCGAGCGTACCCGGGAAAAGACCGGCGTCACCGCCCAGGACATCGCCCCGGCCCTGGAGGGCGCGGCGGCATTCCTCAAGGACGCCTGGGCCGCCTGGGACAGGCCCGACACGCCGGAGGCTCTGCTGGCCGGCCGGTACCACGAGGCCATACTGCGCCAGGTGCCCACCGTGGGCTGGGCCGTGGTCCTCTCCCCCGGCCAGGCCGCCGGCCGCATCGAGAGCTTTTTGGCCATGCTGGCCCCCAGAAGCGAGGTCAAGCCCGGCAAGATCATCAAGAATTTCGTCACCGCCGCCCCCTGGCTGGGGCTGAACCCGGACGCCAACATCGCCCAGAAGCTGCGCCGGAGCTACGGCCCCACCCTGTGCGCCATGGCGTCCCGGGAGCTGGAGGCCTTCGCGGCGGCCCAGCCGGAGGCGGACGTCCGGGGCCTGCTCACCATGGAGGGCTTCCCCCTCCGGGAGCTGCTGGGAAACGGGCTGGGCTACGTCTACTCCGTGTTCTACGTGCCCCAGGTCATCCGTACCAGCCTGGACGTGCTGGTGGCGCTGAATCCCAAGGACGAGTACCCCCAGGCCCGGGCCATGGCCCGGCACTTCATCCTGCACATCGGCGGGACCAATACCGGCAAGACCTACGCCGGCTTCCAGCGGCTCATCAAGGCCCGGACCGGGGTGTATCTGGCACCGCTGCGGCTGCTGGCCCTGGAGGCCCAGGAGCTGCTGCTGGACGAGGGGGTGCTCTGCTCCCTCACCACCGGCGAGGAGGAGGACCGGCAGGAGGGGGACACCCACGTGGCCGCCACCGCCGAGAAGCTGGATCTGGAGCAGGAGTACGAGGTCGCCGTCATCGACGAGTGCCAGATGATCGCGGACAGCGAGCGGGGCTACGCCTGGACCCGGGCCATATTGGGGGTCCGGGCCCCGGAGGTGCACCTGTGCGCCGCGCCGGAGGCCAAAAGCCTTCTGCTGCGCATCATCCAAAGCTGCGGGGATTCTTGGGAGGTCATCGAGCACAAGCGGAAAACGCCGCTGATCTGCATGAACCGGACGGTGGACTATTCCGACGTGCGCCCCGGAGACGCCCTGATCACCTTCTCCAAGGTGGGGGTCCTGTCCGTGGCGGAGGACCTGCGCGCCCGGGGCAAGGAGCCGGCCATCATCTACGGGGCCCTGCCCTACGCCACCCGGCGCAAGCAGGTGGAGGGATTCCTGTCCGGTCAGATGGAGTACGTGGTCAGCACGGACGCCATCGGCATGGGCCTGAACCTGCCCATCCGGCGGATCATCTTCATGGACTCGGAGAAGTTCGACGGCCACGAGCGCCGGCAGTTGAAGCCGGAGGAGATCCAGCAGATCGCCGGCCGGGCCGGCCGCTACGGCATGTACGACAAGGGCTACGTGGGGGCCATGGAGGACCTCTCCCTCATCCGGGCGGGGCTAGAGACGGTGGTGCCGCCGCTGCAATACGCGGTGGTGGGCTTTTCCGACCTGATCGCCTCGGTGGACTTCGATCTGCTGGAGGTGCTGGAGGTCTGGAACCGGATGCCCACGGCGGACCCCTATGTGAAGCTGGACATCAGCCGGTATATCACCATCATCTCCCGGCTGCGGGAGGCGGGGTTCGAGCTCACCCGGGAGCAGGAGCTCCGGGCGGCCAACATCCCCTTTGACGAGACGGAGCAGCCATTGAACGAGCTGTTCTTCCGCTTTCTGCGGACCTGGGCGGCGGGAGAGACGCCGGAACGGCCCGCGCTGCCGGAGCGGACCGGGGCCTTCACGCTGCCGGACCTGGAGCTGCACTACCGGAAGCTGGACCTGTACTTCTCCTTCTCCAAGGCCTTCGGCTGCCCCGTGGACCGGGACGCGCTGTACGAGGAGCGGGCCAGGACCGCCGACGAGATCAACCAGATACTGCTGCATAACCTGAAAAACAACATCCGCTTCTGCGCCAAGTGCGGCCGGGCCCTGCCCCTGCACCACCGGGGGCGGCTGTGCAACGCCTGCTTCGGAAGGCAGAACGCCGCGCCCCGGCGGCATCCGGGCCGGCAAGGGAGGACCTGATGGACAAAAAGAGAGATTATTTGCAGGGCGTCCGGGACGGGGTCCCCATCGGATTGGGATACTTCGCCGTGTCCTTCTCCCTGGGCATCCTTGCAAAAAACGTGGGGCTCACGCCCATCCAGGCGGCGGTGATGAGCCTTCTCAACAACGCCTCCGCCGGGGAGTACATGGGCCTGACGGTCATGGCCGCCGGGGCCGCCTTCTGGGAGATGGCCGTGGCCACGCTGATCACCAACGCCCGGTATCTTCTCATGAGCTGCGCCATGAGCCAGCGGATGGACCCGGCCACCCCCTTCCGGCACCGGCTCATTATGGCCTTCGACATCACCGACGAGCTGTTCGGCATCACCATCGCCCGGCCGGGGTATCTGAGCCCCTGGTACATGTACGGCGGCATGACCCCGGCCATCCCGGGCTGGGCCGTGGGTACCGCTCTGGGGACGTTGGCAGGCAGCATACTGCCCCTGCGGGTGGTCAGCGCCTTCAGCGTGGCCCTGTACGGCATGTTCATCGCCATCTTCATCCCCCCGGCGAGAAAGGATAAGGTCATCGCGGTGCTGGTGGCCCTGGCCTTTGCCGCAAGCTGGCTTTTCTCCCGGCTGCCCGGTGTGTCCGCCCTGTCCGACGGGACCCGCACCATTATCCTGACCGTGGTGCTGTCCGCCGGGGCGGCGATCCTGTTCCCCAGGAAGGAAGAGGAGGCGGCCGGCGCATGAGAATTTACCTCTACATACTGGTCATGGCGGGGGTGTCCTACGCCATCCGGGCTCTGCCCATGACGGTGCTGCGAAAGCCCATCAAGAGTCGGTTCATCCAGTCGTTTCTGTACTACGTGCCCTATGTGACGCTGGCGGTGATGACCTTCCCGGCCATCCTGCACGCCACCCAGAGCCAGATCTCCGGCGCTCTGGCGCTGATTGTGGGCCTGGCGGCCGCCTGGCTGGGCGCGGACCTTTTCAAAACCGCCGTGGTCTGTTGCGCGGTGGTGTTCATCCTGGAGTTTTTCGTGTAAAAAACGGTCCTGCCGCGTTGATATGCTCCCTCTATGGAAGACAGTGAAAGAATACACTGCATCCATGGAGGGAGCATTATTATGGGAAAAAAGATCAGCAGCGAGGAGAAGTATAAAGTCGTAAGGCAGATCCTTCGCGGGAAAATGGGTCAGCGGTACGCTGCGGAGATCATGAGCGTACATCCGTCCAGCGTACAGGCGTGGGTGCGTCTGTTCCGGGCAAATGTAACGCTCAGGCGCTGGATAAAGGTGTATAATGCTCATGGAAGATTGACCTCGAAAAGATCGGGAGGGAGCTGCATGAGGACGTCACGAAAGACGACACAGGATGAGCGGCTGAAGATCGCGAAAGAGTGCCTGGAGAATGGCAAGGATTATGGAGCCATGGCGCTGAAATACCAGGTCAGCTACCAACAAGTGCGGACCTGGACGCTGCGCTATGCGGAACAGGGCGAGGCGGGACTGGAGGACCGGCGCGGGAAGTTGTGTTTCCCTTCTGTCTCGCTCAGCCACAGGCCCAGAATATCCTTGATCCCGTTGGCGTCATAGCCCAGGATCACGTACACAGCGCAGCTTTTGGTCTCATACTCCTGCCGGAGCGTCACATACAAACAGTCTACAAACAGGAACGTATAGAACTTCTTCAGCGGGCGGGGCCGTGTAAGATAAAGTGTGTAAGTTACAGGAAACGTAACTTATCCAAAACGTCTGTCTATGTCCCGCAGAACATAGCTCGTCACCGTGAATCCCGCCAGCACGAACATGAACCAGGGAACGTTATCCTCATGGAACACCCGGAAAGTCTCTTCTTCACCGATGAGGACATTGCCCAGGAAAAAGACCATTTTCAGCAAAAAGCCGATGTTGATATAGGCGACGGCTTTGGGAACGACCCGCTCATTTTTATGAAACGCTCCGGCCACAAACATGAAAACCGGCATGTGAAAGGAATAAATAAACAACTGCAGTTCGCTTAAAACTGCGTACTGCTCCATGTACAGGACACAGCAATGGCCTACTACCACCAGGCAGATCAACAAAAAGCGCACATTGTCAAACAGGTATATCCTGCCGTTTTCAGCCGGCTTCTGTTCTATCATCTGGAATATGTCCTTCCAAATCCTTGTTTTAGTCATCATTGGGATAATAATAGCACATAATCCTGATAAAGTCAATCGCAAATATCCATCTTTGGAATATTGCGAAAGGACGGGAGCCGTGAAGATATACTCGTATAATGGCCGGTGCAACGTTTCTGGCCGGAACGTTCGGATCATCCGGGAGCAGATGAAGCTGTCCCAGGACCAGCTGGCGGCCCGGATGCAGGTGCAGGGCGTGCCTCTCACCCAAAAAGCCGTCAGCCGCATCGAGACCGGCGAACGGGTCGTGGCAGACTACGAACTGATGCTGCTGGCAAAGGCGCTGAACACATCCGTGACGGTCCTGCTTGACCCATAATAAACAGGCCCGGCGGGAAAACCCGCCGGGCCTGTCACATTTTCCGGTCTGCCGTGTTTATAATAGGTGAAACGGCAAGGAGGTGAGCGCCCTTGACAGAGAGACACGCCCTGGCCCTGCTCCGGGAGGACAGGCCCGGGGGCCTGGAGTGGTTCATCGACCGGTATACGGCCTATGTGTCCGCCATCGCCTGGAACATCCTGGGCCGGACCATGACCGCCCAGGACGTGGAGGAGGTCACGTC
>CANPXZ010000070.1 GCA_947587485.1 uncultured Oscillospiraceae bacterium
CAGGGCGTGGGCCCCCGGTACTGCCCCAGCATCGAGACGAAGATCGTCACCTTCCCGGACAAGCCCCGGCACCAGCTTTTCATCGAGCCCATGGGGCTGGACACGGAGGAGCTCTACATCCAGGGGCTGTCCAGCTCCCTGCCGGAGGACGTGCAGATCGCCATGGTCCGCACCATCCCCGGCCTGGAGCAGGCGGAGATCACCCGCCCGGCCTACGCCATCGAGTACGACTGTCTGGACCCCACGGAGCTGTACGCCACGCTGGAGACGAAAAAGGTGCCCGGCCTTTACGGCGCGGGCCAGTTCAACGGCTCCTCCGGCTATGAGGAGGCCGCCGTCCAGGGCTGGGTGGCGGGGGTCAACGCCGCCCGGAAAATACAGGGCAGGGAGCCGGTGATCATCCGCCGGGACCAGGGCTACATCGGCGCGCTCATCGACGATCTGGTCACCAAGGGCACCGAGGAGCCCTACCGGATGATGACCAGCCGCAGCGAGTACCGGCTGCTGCACCGGCAGGATAACGCCGATAAACGACTTGCATACATTGGATACGAGATCGGCCTGGTCAGCCGGGAACAGTATCAGCGGACGCTGGATAAATATGCAGCCGTGGACGGGGAGATCGCCCGGCTGAAAAAGAGCCGGCTCTATGACCTGCTCAAGAGGCCGGAGAACACCTACGCCTCCCTGGCGGAGCTTGACCCGGACCGGCCGGAGCTGCCCCCCGCCGTGATCGAGGAAGTGGAAATATCCATCAAATATGAGGGATATATACAACGGCAGCTCCGGGAGGTGGAGGCGTTCTCCAGGATGGAGCGCCGCCGTATACCGCCGGATATCGACTATGACGCCGTGCCAGGTCTGCGCACCGAGGCCCGGCAAAAGCTCTCCGCCATCCGACCGGCCAGCTTCGGCCAGGCCAGCCGCATCTCCGGCGTCTCCCCCGCCGACCTGACCGCTCTGATGATCTGGGTGGAAAAGGATAAATGATAAGCAAAATGGCCCTGCCGTGACAAGCGGCAGGGCCTGATCATTTGTCTGTCATTCCGCCGGGGCCACGCTCTTGGCCAGGGCCAGCAGATACTCCCCCGTGATGGGCTGGCCGTAGGTCTGGGACACGCTGACGCTCAGCAGGAATCGGACCTCCGCGGCCGGGTCGCACCACTGCACCGAACCGCCGTAGATGCCCCCGTCGGGGTTCTCCTTGTCCAGGACCAGGATGCCGGGCAGGCCGTTCACGTCGCAGTCCTCCGCGCTGCCGGGCCATTCGGGGTCGTCCAGACGCGAGCGCCGCATGTCCATATACGCCTGCTGCTGGTCAGCAGCCAGGCGGGAATACTGGAGCTGATAGTCCCGGTTGTCCCGGGAATAGATGCCGATCACCTCCTGGCTCACCTCGCTCCAGTACAGGTGGTCCGCGAAGTCCTCCGTCAGGGCGTCGATCCCCCAGCGGCCCAGGCCATCCGGGTTTTCCTCCGAGATAGGCCGGAACGTGTCTATGCCCTCAAAGTCCTGATAGCTGGTATTTCCCTGGGCGTGCCTGGCCTCCAGGGCCTCTATGCCCTCCGGCGTCCCGGGGTGGTCACCGCCGTCGAAGCGCTGGGCCAGGATGTCAAAGCCGATCCTGTCCGCAGCAGCCTCCAGGGCCTCCCTGTCGGAGACGTTCTCCACATCCGCGTAGATATAGGCCCCCGGCGTCTCCAGGAGCATGACGCCCCGGTCATTGGCCAGGACCAGGTCCACGGTCTGGCCGCCGGTCTCATACTGCCATTCCTCATAGCCGCCGGACAGGTCCGCGCCGCCGGAGCCGGCGGTGATGGCCCCCTTTGCCCCCGCAAAGACGGTGCACCAGCCGTCCCCGGCCACGCCCTGGACGCCCTCCAGCTCGAAGGAGCCGTCCTCGTACACATAGCCGCTGCCCCCGCAATCCTCCGGCAGGAAGGGTTCGGTCCCCAGGACCTCGTAAATGTCCTCCGTATAGCCGCCGGACAGGGCGGTGTGCAGCCGCACGCCGTATTTGGCCGCGATGGCCTCCAGCTCCTTCCGGCCCCAGTCGGTGTAATCCCCGTAGTTGGCGTAGGGGGAATCCACGGGTGTGTTGCCTGTCTCCGCCGCCATGGCGTCCGCGTTGGCAACGTACCAGTTTTCCCACTCCACCGAAGCCTCGTACTCCGGCGTGCCCCGGTAGCCGTTCCAGCTGATCCAGGTCCCGACGGCCGTCTCCAGCCCTTCGGGGGGCTCGACGATATAATCCTCCACACTGGCCATGTACGCGGCGTAGGCGGTGACGGACAGCGCCAGCACCAATGCCGCCGCCAGGGCCAGGGTGAGCATGCGTTTGGTGTTCTGATTGGTTCTCATATCCTGCTCCTTTCTCAGGGACGCCTTCACCTGCCGGAGAAGGGCGTCGCCGGGGGCCTCCACGCCTCCCAGGGCGCGGCGGAGCAGCGCGTCGGTCTTTCGCGCGTCATTCATCCTCATCCGCCAATCCTTTCTCCACCAGTCCCCGGGCCGTGTGCAGCCGGCGTTTCACCGTGCCCACGGGCAGGGAGAGCGTCAATGCGATGTCGCTCACTCTCATCTCCATGGAGTAGTACAGCACCAGGGGCAGGCGGTATTTTTCCGGCAGCGCGGCCACGAGGACCCGCACCCGCCGCTCCTCCTCTTGGGCCAGGAGACTGGCCTCCGGATCGTCCCCGCCGGGGACGGTCTGGTCCAGAAGGGGCTCCGTGGGGGCGATGCGCTCCCGCCGGGCGATCTTCCGCTTTCGGCTGCGCCACAGGCTCAATGCCGTGGCGTACAGCGCCCGCTTCGGGGTCTCCGCCAGCTTTTGGGGCCGTTCCAGGGCTTTTAAAAAGGTGTCCTGGAAGAGGTCCTCGGCGTCCTCTTTGGAGAAGGCCAGGCTCCGGCAGAACCGGTATACCGCCGGGCCGTACCGGTCCACGAGACGGTCCATATCCAGCTTTGCGCGCAAGTCGTTCACAGGCCGTCTCCTTTCCGCTGGTGTGTACGCCTTTATATCGCCGTGAGGACGGAAAAGGTTCGCGTTGTTGACGGAAAAAGTTTCTTATGCTATAATGTTAACTTGATTTGACGTGAGAAAGCAAGAGGTGGTTTTTCCAAATGGATGATGGCAGTTGGCTGTCTATCCTGTTTTTACTTGTTCTCGTGGGCATGGCCATGTACTTCGCCTTTGCGGAGACGGCCTTCGCCTCCGTGTCCAGGAACCGCGTCAAGGTCCGCCAGGAAAAGGGCGACGTCCGGGCCAAAAAGGCCATGTGGGTGCTGGACAATTTTGACCGGGCCATCACGACCATCCTGATCGGCACCAACATCGCCCACCTGGCCGCCGCAGCGGTGGTGACGGTGTTCGTCACCCACCACTGGGGCATGAAGGCCGTGGCCTGGGGCACATTGGCCACCACGCTGGTGCTGTTCTTCGTCGGGGAGATGCTCCCCAAGACCATAGCCAAAAAATACAGCGAGCGGTTCAGTCTGGGTACCGCCGGTTCGCTGTGCTTTTTTATGCGCTTTTTCGCCCCCGTCTCGGCGGTGCTCACCGCCATCGGCCAGGGGGCAGCTAAGCTCTCCAAGGGGGAGGGCGAGGTGTCCGTGACGGAGGACGAGCTCTATGACCTCATCGAGGACATGACCGACGCGGGGAGCCTGGACGAGGAACAGGGCGATCTTGTCCAGTCCGCGCTGGAGTTTGCCGACATCACCGCCGAGCATGTGCTCACCGCCCGGGTGGATATGGCCGCCATCGACGTGTCCTGGCCGGCGGAGAAGGTGCTGGATTTCATCCGCGCCCACCGGCACACCCGTCTGCCCGTCTATGAGGGGGACACGGACCATATCATCGGCATATTGCAGATTCGAAAGTACATCAAGGCCTGGCTTGCCCAGAGGGACGCGGCGGACCTGCGCTCCTTGCTGGACGCGGCCTATTTCGTGCCCGCCACCGCCAAGGTGGACGACCTGCTGCCGGAGCTGAGCCGCCAGCGGGTCAACATGGCCGTGGTCACCGACGCCTGGGGCGGCACCCTGGGGCTGGTGACCGTGGAGGACATCCTGGAGGAGCTGGTTGGCGAGATCTGGGACGAGGAGGACGAGGTGGAGGAGTTCTTCCGGCCCCTGGGCGGCGGCCGGTATGAGGCCGACGGCCGGCTGGACGTGGACGAACTGTTCGAGCGGCTGGACTGGGAGGACCCGGAGGACGACGAGGAGCTGGTTCACAAGCCCCTGGCCGAGTGGACATTGGAGCACTTCGATCTCATGTCCGCCCAGCGGGACAAATTCACCTATCACGACCTGGAGTTCACCGTCTCCGACGTGTACCGTCACCGCATCCGCAAGCTGACGGTCCGGCGGCTGCCCCAGACCGCGCAGGAAGGGGGCGAGGCGAAATGACGGCGTATATCCTGGCGCTTTTGGTGTGCCTGGCCCTGTCGGCGTTCTTCTCCGCCTCGGAGATGGCCCTTTCCTCCGCCAACCGGCTCCGGCTGGAGGGCGCGGCCGAGGACGGGGACCGGTCCGCAAAGACCGCCCTGGCCCTGCTGGACGATTTCGACAAGGCCCTGGGGGCCATCCTGATCGGCAACAACCTGGTGAACGTGGCGGCAAGCTCCGTAAGCTCCGTCATCGCCATCACCGTGGCGGTCCGCTCCGGGGTGGCGGAGGGGCTTTGCTCCACGGCGGCCACGGTGATCGTTACCGTGCTGGTCATCATCTTCGGCGAGACCATGCCCAAGATCCTGGCCAAGAAAAACGCCAACCGGCTGACCCTGGCCGTGGCGGGCCCCATCCGGGCATTGGCTCTCGTGCTCTCGCCGCTGGTGTGGTGCGCGGTGAGCCTGACCCGGCTGATCACCAAGCCCCTGAAGGGCGAGCAGCCCGAGGACGCCCAGGAGGCGGCGGTGGAGGAGCTGCAGTCCATCATCGAGACCGCCCAGGACGAGGACGTGCTGGACGACGACCGGGGCGAGCTTTTGCAGGCGGCCCTGGACTTCGGCGACGTGTCCGCCAGCCAGGCCATGACCGCCCGGGTGGACATGATGGCCCTGGACGTGGAGGACAGCCTGGAGGATATCCTCTCCCAGGTGGAGGACATCCCCTACTCCCGGCTGCCGGTGTATGAGGGAGATACGGACAACATCATCGGCGTGCTTCACCTGAACACCCTGTATCGGGCCCTGTTGGATGGCGGGGACATCGATATCCGCTCCCTTCTCACCGAGCCCTGCTTCGTGTACAAGACCGTGAAGCTGCCCAACCTTCTGGAGGAACTGCGAAAGCGCCAGACCCACCTGGCCATCGTCACGGACGAGTACGGCGGCACCGCCGGCGTCATCTCCATGGAGGACGTGCTGGAGTACCTGGTGGGCGACATCTGGGACGAGACGGACCAGGTGGAGGAGGAGATCGTAAAGACCAGCGAGGACAGCTGGGAGCTGGACGGGGACCTGCCCATCGAGGACTTCCTGGAGCTGGTGGGCCTGGACGGCGAGACCTTCGACTTCGAGAGCGAGACCGTGGGCGGCTGGGTCATGGAGCTGAACGAGGGCTACGCCCCACCGGGCTGCGCCGTCACCCACGGCGACCTGGAGATCACGGTCCTGGAGGCCGACGGCAAGCGGGTGGAAAAGGTCCGCGCCGCGCGCAAGCCCCGGGAAGAGGAATAAACTACCTTATGAAAAGCCTCCCCTGTGCAAGGGGAGGCGTTCAATATGGTGTCGCCGTTGGTGCAATAAAAAAAAGAAAACCCCCGAAGCTTGAGCTTCGGGGGTCAACTTTTTACGGAACGATCACACGGCGCGCTGGACCTTGCCGCTGCGCAGGCAGCGGGTGCACACGTACACATGCTGGGGCTTCCCATCCACGACCGCCTTTACGCGCTTCACGTTGGGTTTCCACATGCGGTTGGAGCGCCGGTGGGAGTGGCTGACCTTGATGCCGAAAGTCACGCCTTTTCCGCAAACCTCACATTTTGCCATCGTAATCAGCTCCTTCCTGCTGTCCGCAGGACAGCTTTGATATAATACCAGACCCTTTCGCAAAATGCAAGCATTTTTTTCATTTCCGGAAAAAACTTGAAAAATTCCCCGTTACCGATTGCGGAAAGGCACAGTTATGTATTAAAATAGAATAGAATAATTATAGAAGCGGGGTGCCCCATTGCTATGAGATACGACGTGAAGCTGTCCCTGATCGCCCAGGAGCGGGAGCTGCACCTGAAGGTGGTCCACGCCTCCACGGATTATGACTCCGTACGCATCCACTCGGTGGACCTGAACCGGCCCGGCATCCAGCTGATGGGCTATCTGAAGCACTTCGACGCCTCCCGTCTGCAGGTCATCGGCATCAGCGAGACCACCATGATGGAGGAGCAGGACCACGAGCGGCGTCTGGCGGGCTTCGAGGCCGTCATGAGCCAGCACGTGCCCGGCGTCATCATCGCCCACGACGAGGCCATACTGCCCGAGTGCCTGGAGATGGCGGAGAAGTACAACGTGAGCCTTCTCACCACCGACATGGACACCTCGGAATTCTACGCCCGGCTCATCGGCTCCCTTCGCTACCACCTGGCCCCCCGGGAGACCATCCACGGGGTGCTGATGGAGGTCTACGGCGAGGGCATGCTCATCATCGGCGACTCCGGCGTGGGCAAATCCGAGACCGCCCTGGGCCTTTTGAAGCAGGGCCACCGGCTCATCGCCGACGACGCCGTGGAGATATTGCGCACATCCAGCTTCCGGCTGGAGGGCCGCTCCCCCGCCATCATCCAGCACTTTATGGAGCTGCGGGGCATCGGCGTCATCAACGTGCCCAGCGTGTTCGGCGTGGGTGCCATCAAGATGAGCTGCACCATCGACCTGGTGGTGGAGATGGAGCTGTGGGACAACAACAAGCACTACGACCGGCTGGGTCTGGACACCAAGACGGCGGAGTACCTGGGCGTGAGCGTGCCGGTGGTGACCATCCCCGTCCGCTCCGGCCGGAACCTGGCCGCCATTCTGGAGCTGGCCGCCCTGACCAACCGGCAGAAGAAGACCGGCTACAACGCCGCCGAGGACCTGGCCCGCCGGGTCGATCAAAGTGTGGATGCGGGCTTGGACTTTTAATCCGTTACCATAGAAAACGCCTCCCTCTGACGAGGGAGGTGGCTCGCCCGCTAGGGCGAGACGAAGGGAGAGATACACCGGCACTGGAAGTCATCTTCTCTCCCCCAGTCAGCGCCGCAGGCGCTGACAGCCCCCTCGTCAGAGGGGGCCAATAAAAATGCGCGGACATAAACGAGGCTATGAATTATTCCCTTCTTTTAAACGATATCCGAAAAACGATGCCCGCGCTGGAGCTGCGGGAGAACGAGCCCATGGCCGGGCACTGCTCCTTTAAGATCGGCGGTCCGGCGGCGGCCATGGCCCTGCCACGGTCGGCGGAGGAGCTGGAGGGGCTGTGCGCGCATCTTCGCGCCGCCGGGGTCCGGCCCCTTCTCATCGGCAACGGCACCAACATCCTGCCCCCGGACGAGGGTCTGGACCGTTTTGTCATCGTCACCTGCCCCGGCGCGGGCCGGGCGGAGGTCTCCGGCGATACCCTCACGGCGGAGTGCGGCGCCACGCTGGCGGCGGCCGCCATGGCCGCGGCGGAGGCGGGCCTCACGGGCCTGGAGTTCGCCCACGGCATCCCCGGCAGCGTGGGCGGCGGCGTGATCATGAACGCCGGGGCCTACGGGGGCGAGCTGAAGGACGCGGTGGCCCAGACCGAATATCTGGACGAGGACCTGGTCCGGCGGACTATTACCGGCCCCGAGCACGAATTCTCCTATCGGCACAGCGTCTTTTCGGGCCGGGAGGCCGTCCTGCTGCGGACCCGGTTCGCCCTGACGCCGGGAGACCGGGACGCCATCCAGGGCAAAATGCGGGAACTGGCCGCCAAGCGCCGGGCCAGCCAGCCCCTGGAGATGCCCTCCGCCGGCAGCACCTTCAAGCGGCCTGCGGGCGGGTACGCCTCCGCTCTCATCGACCAGGCGGGGCTGCGGGGCTGTTCCATCGGCGGGGCCCAGGTGTCGGAAAAGCACGCGGGCTTCGTGGTGAACACCGGCTCCGCCACCTGCGCGGACGTGCTGCGGCTGATGGAGCACATACAAAAGACGGTCTACGCCCGGTCCGGCGTCGCGCTGGAGCCGGAGGTCCTGGTCCTGGGGAGGTAGTCATGGAATTTCTCATCATCACCGGCCTGTCCGGTGCCGGCAAGACCCGGGCGGCGGACGTGTGCGAGGACCTGGGCTATTACTGCGTGGACAATCTGCCGGCGGCCCTGCTGGGCAGATTCGCGGCCCTGTGCCTGGCGACCCGGGGCAGGTACGAGCGGGTGGCCCTGGTGATGGACGTGCGCAGCGCGGCCAGCTGCGAGGAGCTGGACGCCGCTCTGGACGAGCTACGGGGCCTGGACTGCCAGGTGCGGGTGCTCTACCTGGAGGCGGAAACGGCCACGCTGCTGCGCCGGTACAAGGAGTCCCGCCGGCCCCATCCCCTGGGCCGGCCGGGCGAGCCCATCCGTCAGGCCCTGGAGCGGGAGCGGACATTTCTCGCGCCGGTCCGGGACCGGGCGGACTTCATCATCCAGACGGACGCCGCGCCCCTGAATCGGCTCAAGGCCAGGATCTGCGAGTGCGTCCAACTGGAGGATAGGAGCTTCGCTGTGAACATCCTCTCCTTCGGCTACAAAAAGGGCATCCCCCCGGAGGCGGACCTGGTGTTCGACGTGCGGTGTCTGCCCAACCCCTTCTATGAGCCGGACCTGCAAGACCTGACGGGCCTGGACGGCCCCGTGGCCGACTACGTGTTCCGCAACGGCAACGCCCAGGCGCTGCTGACGAAGCTGACGGACCTGCTGGCGTTCCTGCTGCCCCTGTACGAGGCGGACCGGCGGGAGCTGACCGTGGCGGTGGGCTGCACCGGCGGCCACCACCGGAGCGTGGCCATGGCCCAGGCCCTGGGACAGGCGCTGGAGGACCGGTGCCGGCTGGTGAACGTGAGCCACCGGGACATCGACACATAATAAAAGCCTCCCTCTGACGAGGAATGCATTTGAACACTTCCGCTTTGAGAGCCTCCCCTGTGCAAGGGGAGGTGCCGAGCGAAGCGAGGCGGAGGGGTTGTTACCAGTGCTGAGGTAACCTCCAGACTGGTAACAATCCCTCAGTCTCCGGCTGCTATGGGGCCCCCAACAGGCACGCCTGCCTGTTGGGGAAAAGGAGGGGCAACGGAACGGACGAGCTCTGGCGCTTGCCGCCGGAGCGAGGGATGTGGAGCTTGTCCCGACGTGCCAGCCCCCTTTGCACAAGGGGGCCATATAAGGTATGGATCAGACATGAGCTTTTCATCGGATGTAAAGACCGAGCTGTGCCGGGAGCCGCCCGGGAAGCGCTGCTGCGCCCTGGCGGAGGCATACGGCGCGCTGCTGTACGCCAACACCTTCTCCCCCGGCCAGATCCGGATCATGACGGAGAGCGACGCCTTTGCCGCCCGGCTGCCCCGGCTGTTCCGCCGGGCCTTTTCGCTGGACTTCGACGTGCTCCCACCGGAGGACGCGGCCGGCAAGCGGTCCTTTCTCATCACGGACCGGGACAAGCTCCGGACCGTCTTTTCCGCCTTCGGCTATGACCCGGACAGGGCCCTGGTCCACCACATCAACCTGGCGGTGGCGGAGCAGGACTGCGACCGGATATCGTTTTTGCGGGGGGCGTTTTTGGCCGGCGGCAGCGTCACGGACCCGGCCCGGGCCTATCACCTGGAGCTGGCCACCGGCCACGAGAGCGTGTGCCGGGAGGTCCGGGCTTTGCTGCTGGAGCTGGGCTTCGAGCCCCGGGAGGCCAGCCGGGGCGGCCGCTGGATCACCTATTTCAAGAAGAGCAGCGCCATCGAGGACCTGCTCACCACCTTGGGCGCGCCCCTGTCCGCCATGGGGGTCATGCAGGCCAAGGTGGAAAAGCATATGGCCAACGCCATGAATCGGATCACCAACTGCGACATGGCCAACGCCGACAAGATCACCGGCGCGGCGGCGGAGCAGCTGGACGCCATCCGGGCCATCGAGGCCGGGGCGGGCCTGGACGCGCTGCCCCCCGCGTTGCAGGAGACGGCGCTGCTGCGCATCGCCAACCCAGCCGGCAGCATCTCGGACCTGGCCCAGCTGGCCTGGCCCCCCGTCACGAAAAGCTGCATGAACCACCGCCTTCGGAAATTGGTCGAGCTGAGCAAAAGCATGGAATAAGGAGCCCGATATGTCTTTTGTACACCTTCACGTACACAGCGAATACAGCCTCCTGGACGGGGCCTGCCGCATCGGCGAGATGGCCAAGCGGGCCAAAGAGATGGGCCAGGACGCCCTGGCCATCACCGACCACGGGGTCATGTACGGCGTGGTGGACTTTTACCGGGCCTGCCGGGCGGAGGGGGTCAAGCCCATCATCGGCTGCGAGGTGTACGTGGCCCCTCGGGGCAGGACCGACAAGGAATACGGCCTGGACAACAACTACTCCCACCTGATCCTCCTGTGCAGAAACGAGACGGGCTACCACAACCTGTGCCAGCTGGTCAGCGAGGGGTTCGTGAACGGGTTCTATATCCGGCCCCGGATCGACTGGGACCTGCTGCATGAGCACGCCGAGGGGCTCATCTGCCTGTCGGCGTGTCTGGCCGGGGACATCCCCCAGAAGATCGTGAACGGCCAGTACGAGGCCGCCAAGGCCCGGGCCCTGGAGCTTCAGGGGCTGTTCGGTGAGGACGGGTTCTATCTGGAGCTTCAGGACCACGGCATAGCCGACGAGCGCCGGGCCGCCCAGGGCCTCATCCGCATCCATAACGAGACCGGCATCCCCCTGGCCGTCACCAACGACGCCCACTACCTGCGCCGGGAGGACGCCCGCATCCAGGACGTGCTCATGTGCATCCAGACCGGCAAGACCGTGGACGACCCGGACCGGATGAAGTTCGAGAGCCAGGAGCTGTACCTCAAATCCGAGGATGAGATGCGCTCCCTCTTTCCCGACTTCCCAGAGGCATATGACAACACCGTCAAGATCGCGGAGCTTTGCGATTTCGACTTCGAGTTCGGCAAGTACCACCTGCCCCGGTTCCAGCTTCCACCGGGGGAGACGGACAGCTTCGCCTACCTGCAAAGGCTCTGCTACGAGGGCCTGGCCCAGCGCTATCCGGGCTATGGCAGGGACCTTTCCGACCGGCTGGACTATGAGCTGGACGTCATCCGCCAGATGGGCTTCGTGGACTACTTCCTCATCGTCTGGGACTTCATCTCCTTCGCCAAGGGGGCCGGCATCCCCGTGGGACCGGGCCGGGGCTCCGGCGCGGGGTCCATCGTCAGCTATACCTTGCATATCACCGACGTGGACCCCATCAAGTACAAGCTCTTCTTCGAGCGGTTTTTGAACCCGGAGCGGGTCACCATGCCGGACATCGATATGGACTTCTGCGTCCGCCGCCGGGGCGAGGTTATTGATTATGTAAACCGTAAGTACGGCTCCGACCATGTGGCCCAGATCGTGACCTTCGGCACCATGGCGGCCCGGGCCTCCATCCGGGACGTGGGCAGGGTGCTGAACGTGGGCTATGGGGAGACGGACGCGGTGGCGAAAAGCGTGCCCTTTGCCCTGGGCATGACCCTGAACGAGGCGCTGCGGCTTTCCAAGCCTCTGAAGGAGATGTACGACGGGGACGAGAAGATCAGAAATCTCATCGACACCGCCCGGGCTCTGGAGGGCATGCCCCGCAACGCCTCCACCCACGCCGCCGGCGTGGTCATCACGGCGAAGCCCCTGACGGACTACGTGCCCCTTTCCCGCAACGACGACACGGTGGTCTGCCAGTTCGGCATGGTGACGCTGGAGCAGCTGGGCCTTTTGAAGATGGACTTTTTGGGCCTGCGGAACCTGACGGTGCTGGAGGACGCGGCGGAGCTGGTCCGCCGGACGGACCCCTCCTTCCGGGCGGACGGCATGCCCGAGGACGACCCGGACACCTTCCGGATGCTCACCGAAGGCAGGACCAGCGGCGTGTTCCAGCTGGAGTCAGCCGGCATGACGGGCGTGTGCGTGGGGCTCCGGCCCCGGTCCATCGAGGACATCACCGCCGTCATCGCCCTGTACCGGCCCGGGCCCATGGAGTCCATCCCCCGGTTTTTGGAGTGCGCGGCCCACCCGGAGCGGGTGACCTACAAACACGAGCTGCTGCGGCCCATCCTGGACGTGACCTACGGCTGCATCGTCTATCAGGAGCAGGTCATCAGCATCTTCCAGCGGCTGGCGGGCTTCTCCCTGGGCCAGGCGGACATGATCCGCCGGGCCATGTCGAAGAAAAAGCACGACGTGATCGACGCCGAGCGAAGGGCCTTCGTCTACGGGGACCCGGACCGGAACATCCCCGGGTGCCTTGCCAACGGGGTGAACGAGGCCGTCGCCAACAGCATCTACGACGAGATATTGGACTTCGCCTCCTACGCCTTCAACAAGGCCCACGCGGTGTGCTACGCCATCGTGGCCTATCGGACCGCCTGGATGAAGTGCCACTGGCCCAAGGAGTACATGGCGGCGCTTCTGACCAGCGTGCTGGATTCCTCCGGCAAGGTGGCGGAGTACATCGCCGAGTGCCGGACCATGGGCATCGACCTGCTGCCCCCGGACGTGAACGAGTCCGACGCGGACTTCACCGTGGCGGGAGGCAACATCCGCTTCGGCC
>CANPXZ010000071.1 GCA_947587485.1 uncultured Oscillospiraceae bacterium
ATGGAGCACCCCGTGCTCATCTCCGGCACCGACGGCGTGGGCACCAAGCTGCGCATCGCCCAGTACCTGGACAAGCATGACACCATCGGCATCGACTGCGTGGCCATGTGCGTCAACGACGTGGTCTGCGCGGGCGCGAAACCCTTGATATTCCTGGACTACATCGCCTGCGGCAAAAACGTGCCCGAGCGCATCGCGGCCATCGTCGCCGGGGTGGCGGAGGGCTGCGTGCAGGCCGGCTGCGCCCTGGTGGGCGGCGAGACCGCCGAGCACCCCGGCGTCATGCCCGCGGACGACTATGACCTGGCGGGCTTCACCGTGGGCGCGGTGGACAAGAGCAAAATTTTGGATAATTCTTCCATGCGGGCCGGGGACGCGATCCTGGCCCTTCCCTCCGGCGGGGTCCACTCCAACGGCTTCTCCCTGGTGCGGAAGGTCTTTGACCTGGACCGGCGCCCGGAAAATCTGGACAAGCGTTACGACGAGCTGGGCGGGACCCTGGGCGAGACGCTGCTCACACCCACCCGCATCTACGTAAAGCCCCTGCTGGCCCTGATGGAGCAGGTTACGGTGAAGGGCGTCAGCCATATCACCGGCGGCGGCTTTTATGAGAATATCCCCCGAAGCATCCCCAGCGGCTTGTCCGCCCGGATCGAGAAGGCGGCGGTGAAGACCCCGCCCATCTTCGGCCTCATCCAAAGGACCGGCGATATCCCGGAGCGGGACATGTTCAACACCTTCAACATGGGCGTGGGCATGACCGTGACGGTGGCGGCGGCGGACGCGGACCGGGCCCTGGAGGTCCTGCATGCCAACGGGCAGGACGCCTATGTGCTGGGCCAGGTGGTGTCCGGCGGAGAGCGGGTGCGGATGGTATGACAAAGACGCGTATCGCGGTGTTCGTCTCCGGCGGCGGCACCAATCTACAGGCCCTGCTGGACGCCCAGGCTTCCGGAAAGCTTCATTCGGGGGAGATCGTCCTGGTAGTGTCCAGCCAGCCGGACGCCTATGCCCTGACGAGGGCGGAGAAGGCCGGGGTGCCAAGCGTGGTCTGCTCCCGGAAGGCGCTGGGGAGCCAGGAGGCCTTCGAGGCCGCCATTTTGAAGGCCCTGGAGCAGTACGGCGCGGAGATGATCGTGCTGGCGGGGTTCATGAGCATTTTGAGCAAGAACTTCACCGACCGGTTCCCGGAGCGCATTTTGAACGTCCACCCGGCCCTGATCCCCTCCTTCTGCGGCAAGGGCTACTACGGCCTCAAAGTCCACGAGGAGGCCCTGAAGCGGGGCGTGAAGGTCACCGGAGCGACGGTGCATTTTGTCAACGAGATCCCCGACGGCGGGCGCATTCTTTTGCAAAAACCCGTCATGATAGAGGAAGGAGACACGCCGCTGACCTTGCAGCGGCGGGTCATGGAACAGGCGGAGTGGATCATCCTGCCCCAGGCGGCGGAGATGGTGGCCGCGGACATCGCAGAAAGGAAAGAGCATGCTGACTGATCTGAAAACCTACCTGAGCGAGAGGACCTATCCCGGCCGGGGCATTGCCCTGGGCCGCAGCGCCGACGGGAAAAAGGCCGTGATCGTCTATTTCATCATGGGCCGCAGCGTCAACAGCCGCAACCGGGTATTCGTCGAGACGGAGGACGGCATCCGCACCCAGGCCCATGACCCGGCCAAGATGTCGGACCCCAGCCTGATCATCTATCACCCGGTCCGGACCGCCGGCCGGGGCACCGTGGTCACCAACGGGGACCAGACCGACACCATCCGGGACGCCCTGCTGGCCGGCCAGAGCTTCGCCGCCGCTCTGCGCACCCGGGAATTCGAGCCGGACGGGCCCAACTGGACGCCCCGCATCTCCGGCCTGGCGGACCCGGACGGCAGCTATAAGCTGTCCATTTTGAAGAGCCTGGACGGGGACCCGGCCTGCTGCTGCCGGTATTTCTATGAGTACGACAAGCCCCAGGCCGGCCTTGGCCATATCATCCACACCTACGCCTCCGACGGGGACCCGCTGCCCTCCTACCGGGGAGAGCCCGCCCCCGTGGCCATCGGCGCGCCCGACGCGGCGACCCTGGCCCAGCAAGTCTGGGAGGGCCTCAACGAGTCCAACAAGGTGTCATTGTACGTGTCCTACGTCGACCTGAAGACCGGCGGGCGGGACACGGTGATCGTCAACAAACACACCAGCTGAAAAGGAGAGAATATGAAGGAACTGGAACTGAAATACGGCTGCAATCCCAACCAGAAGCCCTCCTGCATCTTCATGGCGGACGGGGGCGAGCTGCCCATCCAGGTGCTGAACGGCAAGCCCGGCTATATCAACTTCATGGACGCGTTCAACTCCTGGCAGCTGGTGAAGGAGCTGAAAGAGGCCACGGGTCTGCCCGCCGCCGCCAGCTTCAAGCACGTATCCCCGGCGGGGGCCGCCGTGGGCAAGCCCCTGTCCGAGACGGATAAGAAAATATACTTCGTGGACCCGGACGCAGAACTCTCCCCCATCGCCTGCGCCTATATCCGGGCCCGGGGCGCGGACCGGCTGTGCTCCTACGGGGACTGGGCGGCCCTCAGCGAGGTATGCGACGAGGCCACGGCCCGGTATCTCAAAGACGAGGTGTCCGACGGCGTCATCGCCCCGGGCTATACCCCCGAGGCCCTGGCCATCCTCAAGACCAAGAAAAAGGGCAATTACAACGTGGTCCAAATAGACCCCGCTTACGTGCCCGCCCCGGTGGAGCGCAAGGACGTGTACGGCGTCACCTTCCAGCAGGGGAGAAACGACTATAAGGTCACGGCGGACACCTTCGCCAACATCGTCACCAAAAACAAGGACCTGACGCCGGAGGCCCGGACCGACATGACCGTGGCCCTCATCACGCTCAAGTACACCCAGTCCAATTCCGTCTGCTACGTGAAGGACGGCCAGGCCATCGGCGTGGGCGCGGGCCAGCAGAGCCGCATCCACTGCACCCGCCTTGCCGGGAACAAGGCGGACAACTGGTATCTGCGCCAGCATGAGAAGGTGCTGAGCCTGCCCTTCAAGCCCGGCATCCGCCGGCCCGACCGGGACAACGCCATCGACGTGTATATCTCCGACGAGTACGAGGACGTGCTCTCCGACGGAGCCTGGCAGAACGTGTTTACGGAAAAGCCCGAGCCTCTGACGGCAGCGGAGAAAAAGGCGTGGATCGCCACCCAGTCTGGCGTGACCGTGGGCAGCGACGCCTTCTTCCCCTTCGGGGACAACGTGGAGCGGGCCCGCAAATCCGGCGTGGCCTATATCGCCGAGCCCGGCGGCAGCATCCGGGACGACAACGTGATCGCCACCGCCGACAAGTACGGCATCGTCATGGCCTTCACGGGCATGCGGCTGTTCCACCATTAAAGGGGATATGTTCGCCAGGGACGGGAAAAGACGCCGCCGGCTGACCTCGGCCTTCGGGAAAAAGCCGGACGTGTACTTTGCCGACGGGGACATGGAGCGCATCCGGGCCTGGTCGGACTACCGCCGGGCGCGGGAGGACGGCTACAGCGTGGACGACGTGACCTGGCATGATCTGGACATGGACCGGGTGTTCCGGCGCATCGACCCGGGCCTGTCCACGCCGGGGGAGCAGGTGATCTACGACACCCTGCGCCACCCGGCCCTGACCGGGGAGGAATACGGCCGCCGGGCCAGACTCATCGCGTTCATGCAGACGGAGCCTGCAAAGCGGCTGGAGGTCCAGGTCATCCTGGACGCCCTGGGCCGGACCCGCCGGTCGGACCTGTGTATGGCGTTCGCGCCGGAGGAAAGGGGCCGGGGACGGCTTGTCCTCTATGGGGCCCTGTCGGCGGCCTTCGCGGTAAGCCTGGTGCTGGGCGCGCTGGGCGTCATACCGATCATGGCGGCGCTTTTGCTCATGTCCTTCAACATAACGCTCCGGGAGTTCGCGCTGCGGCGGGCGCGCCGGGAATTTGACACCCTCAACTACTCGGTGGCGGAGGTGTTCGCCCTGCGGCGGGTCCAGAAGCTGGGCATACCGGACCTGGACCGGGAGCTGACGGACGCCTACGGGGCGCTGAAAAGGCTGCGGTTCGTGCTGCGCACCGGCGGCGTTTCCGGCATGGACACCGGCGACGCGGGGGACCTGCTGGCCTCGGTGTTTTTGCTGGACATCATCACCTATGAGTACCTGAAAAACAAGCTGTGGACCTGCCAAGAGGACCTGATGGCCGTCATCGAGGGCCTGGGCCGGCTGGATACGGCCATTGCGGCGGCCTCCTGGCGGGAGAGCATGGACGTGTACGCGGTGCCGGACATCGCCTTTGACGGCCCGGCGGAGCTGCACGTGCGGGGCATGGTCCACCCGCTGCTGGAGGTTGCCGTGCCCAACGATCTGGACCTGGGCGGCTCTATCCTGCTCACCGGCTCCAACGCCTCCGGCAAGAGCACCTATTTGCGCACGGCGCTTTTGAACGCCCTGTTGGCCCAGAGCCTGTGCACCGCAGCGGCGGAGAGCTACCGTGGCGGCGCGTTTTATCTTTACTCGTCCATGGCCCTGGAGGACGACCTGCTGGCGGGGGAGAGCTATTACGTCACGGAGATCAAGTCCATCCGCCGCATCCTGTCGGCGGCGGAGGTGGAGAGGCCCGTCCTGTGCGTGGTGGACGAGGTCCTGCGGGGCACCAACACCGCCGAGCGCATCGCGGCGTCCAGCGCCATTTTGGAGACGCTTTTTGACGCGGGGGTCCTGTGTCTGGCGGCCACCCACGATCTGGAGCTGTGCGCGCTGCTGGCGGGAAAGTGGCGGATGTGCCACTTTGCGGAGACGGTGGGCCAGGACTCCATGGAGTTCGACTACCGGCTCCGGGAGGGCCCGGCCCGGTCCCGGAACGCCATCCGGCTTCTGGGCATGATGGGCTTTGACGCCTCGCTCGTGGCCAGGGCGGAGCGCCGGGCGAAGCGGTATCTGGAGACTGGCGCGTGGGAATAAGATTTTGAAGTAGGAGAGGGAGCTTATGAAACTGATGGTCATCGGCAGCGGCGGCCGGGAACACGCCGTGATCTGCAAACTGAAGGAAAATCCCCGGGTGGAGACGATCTACGCTCTGCCCGGCAACGGGGGCATCGCCGCCGACGCGGTGTGCGTGGATATTGGGGCCAAGGACATCGACGGCGCGGTGCGCTTCGCCAAGGAGCACGCCATTGACTTTGCCGTGGTCACCCCGGACGACCCCCTGGCCCTGGGGATGGTGGACGCGCTGGAGGCGGCGGGGGTGCCCTGCTTCGGGCCGGACAAAAAGGCCGCCGTCATCGAGAGCAGCAAGGTGTTCTCCAAGAATCTGATGAAGAAATATGGCATCCCCACCGCAGCCTACGAGACCTTTGACGACGCGGCGGCGGCGCTGGAATACGTAAAGGCCGCCCCGGTGCCCATCGTGGTGAAGGCCGACGGCCTGGCCCTGGGCAAGGGCGTGCTGATCGCCCAGACCCATGCCGAGGCGGAACAGGCGGTCCGCTCCATCATGGAGGACAGGCAGTTCGGCGCCAGCGGGGACCGGATCGTGGTGGAGGAATTTCTGACCGGCCCGGAGGTGTCCGTGCTGGCCTTTACCGACGGGGCCACCGTCAAGCCCATGGTGTCCTCCATGGACCACAAGCGGGCCCATGACGACGACCAGGGCCTGAACACCGGCGGCATGGGCACCGTGGCCCCCAACCCCTATTACACGAAGGACATCGCCGACGTGTGCATGCGGACCATTTTCAAGCCCACGGTGGACGCCATGGCCGCCGAAGGCCGGCCCTTCAAGGGGTGCCTCTACTTCGGCCTGATGCTGACCCCCGACGGGCCCAAGGTCATCGAGTACAACTGCCGCTTCGGCGACCCGGAGACCCAGGTGGTGCTGCCGCTGATGGAGAGTGACCTGCTGGAGGCCATGATTGCGTGCCGGAACGGGACGCTGGATAAGACCGACGTGCGCTTCTCAGACAAAAACGCCTGCTGCGTCATCATGGCCAGCGAGGGGTATCCGGAGCACTATAAAAAGGGCTATGAGATCACCTGCGACGATGGCCTCGCGGCCAGGGTCTATGTGGCCGGGGCCAAGCTGGAGGGCAGCAAGCTGCTGACGAACGGCGGCCGGGTGCTGGGCGTCACCGCCGTGGCGGACAGCCTGCCGGGGGCCATAGAGGCCGCCTACGCGGGCGTGGAGAAGGTCCACTTCGGCAGCGCCTTTTTCCGCCATGACATCGGCCGGCGGGCCCTCAAGGCGCTCAATACTTAAAGGGAGACACCGTACACATGGTATATCGCGTATATGTGGAGAAAAAGCCGGGGATCTCCCCGGAGAGCGCCGGGCTTCTGAGCGGGCTGCGGGATTTTCTGGGCGTGAAGGCCCTGGAGGACGTGCGCATCCTGAACCGGTACGACGTGGACCGCATCGACCGTGAAGTTTTCCAGCGGGCCAAGTCCGTGGTCTTTTCCGAGCCCCAGGTGGACCTGGTCTACGACGAGGCGTTCCCCATGCCGGAGGGACCCTGGACCGTGCTGGCGGTGGAGGCCCTGCCGGGGCAGTTCGACCAGCGGGCCGACTCCGCCGCCCAGTGCATCCAGCTCATGGCCGGGGCGGAGCGGCCGCTGGTGTCCTACGCCAAGGTGTATCTGCTCCGGGGGAGCCTGTTCGGGGAGGACATGGAGAAAATTCGCGGCTACGTCATCAACCCGGTGGAGAGCCGGGAGGCATCCATGGAAAAGCCCCAGACCCTGGAGCGGACCTACGCCGTGCCGGACCACGTGCCGGCGGTGGAGGGCTTCACCGCCATGGACGAGGGGGCGTTGTCGGCGCTGCTGGACTCTCTGGGCCTTGCCATGGACCTGGACGACCTGAAATTTCTCCAGAACTATTTTAAGAACGAGGAGCACCGGGACCCCACCCTCACGGAGGTCCGGGTGGTGGATACCTATTGGTCCGACCACTGCCGGCACACCACCTTCTCCGCCCACATCGACAGCGCGGACATCGCCGACGAGGCCGTCCGGGGTGCCTATGAGCGGTACCTGGCGGCCCGGGAAGAGGTCTACGGCCGGTCGAAGGCCGCCGCGCGGCCCCAGACATTGATGGATATTGCCACGCTGGGGACCAAGGTGCTGAAAAAGCGGGGGCTCCTGCCCGAACTGGACGAGAGCGAGGAGATCAACGCCTGCTCCATCCACGTGCCCGCCCGGGTGGACGGCCAGACCCGGGACTGGCTTCTCATGTTCAAGAACGAGACCCACAACCACCCCACGGAGATCGAGCCCTTCGGCGGCGCGGCCACCTGCATCGGCGGCTGCATCCGGGACCCTCTGTCCGGCCGGGCCTACGTGCACCAGGCCATGCGGGTCACCGGCGGCGGCGATCCCCGGGCGGCGGTGGACAAGACCATCCCCGGCAAGCTGCCCCAGCGGAAGCTGGCCCAGACCGCAGCGGCGGGCTATTCCTCCTACGGCAACCAGATCGGCCTGGCCACGGGCCATGTGGCGGAGATGTACCACGAGGGCTACATCGCCAAGCGGCTGGAGTGCGGCGTGGTGGTGGCGGCGGCCCCGACGGAGAACGTGCGCCGGGAGCGGCCCGTGCCGGGAGACGTGGTGATCCTGCTGGGGGGCCGGACCGGCCGGGACGGCATCGGCGGGGCGACAGGTTCCTCCAAGAGCCACAACCAGAAGTCCCTGCAGACCATGGCCTCCGAGGTCCAGAAGGGCAACGCCCCCGAGGAACGGAAGATCCAGAGGCTGTTCCGGGACGGGAACGTGACCCGCTTCATCAAGCGCTGCAACGACTTTGGGGCCGGCGGCGTCAGCGTGGCCATCGGCGAGCTGGCGGACGGGCTTCAAATCGACCTGGACGCGGTGCGCAAGAAATACGACGGCCTGGACGGCACCGAGCTTGCCATCTCCGAGAGTCAGGAGCGCATGGCCGTGGTGGTGGCCCCCGAGGACGAGCAGACCTTCATCGACGCCGCCCGGGCGGAGAATCTGGAGGCCTACCGGGTGGCAGTGGTCACCGAGGCGCCCCGGATGGTCATGACCTGGAAGGGCCGGACCATCGCGGACCTGAGCCGGGATTTTCTGAACACCAACGGCGCGGTGAAGCACGCGGCGGTCTCCGTTCCCCGGAAGGACCGGGACGTCATGGGCGAGCCCCGCTTCCACAGTCTGCGGGAGATGGCCGGGAGTCTGAAATGCGCCTCCCGGAGGGGCCTTACGGAGCGGTTCGACGGCACCATCGGCGCGGGCAGCGTGCTCATGCCCTTCGGCGGCCGGACCCAGACCACCCCGGCCCAGGCCATGGCGGCGCTGCTGCCGGTGCTGCCGGGGCAGAATACCGACCAGGCCAGCGTCATGTCCTGGGGCTGCGACCCGGACCGGATGACCGTGGACCCCTATGCCGGGGCCATGGACAGCGTGGTCACGTCCCTGACCAAGATCGTGGCGGCGGGGGCGGACTATAAGGCCGCCTATCTCACCTTCCAGGAATTTTTCGAGAAGCTGCGGGACGATCCGGACCGCTGGGGCAAGCCCTTCTCCGCGCTGCTGGGAGCCCTGGAAGCCCAGCTGGACTACGGCTGCGCCGCCATCGGCGGCAAGGACTCCATGTCCGGCTCCTTCATGGACAAGGACGTGCCGCCCACGCTGATCTCCTTCGCCATCGCCCCCATTCAGGCCGGGGACGTGCTCTCGCCGGAGTTCAAAGAGGCGGGCCATCCGGTGTATGTGTTCGGCGGCGACGTGCCGGAGAACACGAAGGCCGCCTGGGAGGCGTTCCACGGCCTGGCCCAACAGGGCATGGTGAAGGCCGCCTGGGCCATCGAGGAGAGCGCCGCCGAGGCGGTGATGAAGATGTCCTTCGGCAACCGGATCGGCTTCAAGGCCAACGAAGAGATGACGGGGGACATGTGGCATATCCCGTTTTACGGGGCCATCGTGGCGGAACTGGCGTCGGATACCGACTGCGTCTATGCCCGCCGCGTGGGCGTCACCACGGCGGAGCCGGCGATCGATCTGGGCGCGGATAGCGCGTCCATCGACGAGCTTCTGGCCCTGAACGAGGCCGTGCTGGCGGAGGTGTATCCCACCCGGACCGGCGAGACCGGCCCCGTGGAGGCTTTCGCCTATGCCGCGTCAGAGCGGAAGGCCCCGGCGGTGAAGCAAGCCCGGCCCCGGGTGCTGATCCCCGTGTTCCCCGGCACCAACTGCGAATATGACACCGCCCGGGCCGTCACCGAGGCAGGCGGCGAGGCGGAGATCTTGGTGGTGCGCAACCTGACCGCGTCCGACGCGGCCCAGAGCGTGGAGCGGGCGGCCACCGCTATAGAGCGGGCCCAGATGATCGTCCTGCCCGGGGGCTTCTCCGGCGGCGACGAGCCGGAGGGCAGCGCCAAGTTCATCGCCGCCTTCTTCCGCAGCGGCCCGGTCCGGGAGCAGGTCACAAGGCTGCTGGAGCAGAGAGACGGCCTGATGCTGGGCATCTGCAACGGCTTCCAGGCCCTGATCAAGCTGGGCCTGGTGCCCTTCGGGAAGATCGTGGACACGGACGAGAGCTGCCCCACCTTGAGCTATAACACCATCGGCCGGCACCAGTCCCGGATCGTCCGGACCCGTGTGGCCTCCAACAAGAGCCCCTGGCTGGCCGCCACGGAGCCGGGCCAGGTCTACGCTGTGCCCATCTCCCACGGGGAGGGCCGGTTCCTGGCCTCGGAGGAACTGGTGAGGACCTTGGCGGCCAACGGCCAGATCGCCACCCAGTACGTGGACCTGGCGGGCGTGCCCAGTATGGACACGGACCACAACCCCAACGGCTCCGTCTATGCCATCGAGGGCATCACCAGCCCCGACGGCCGGGTCCTGGGCAAGATGGGCCACTCCGAGCGGGTGGGTCCGGCGCTATATAAAAACGTCCCCGGCGCCTACGACATGGGCGTGTTCCGCTCCGCCGTGCGCTACTTCCGGGGGAACTGACAGAAAAACACAGGAAAATGTCCGCGCCCTGCAAAGGGCGCGGACTTCGTATATCATACGCCTGCGGCGCGGATACTGAAATCCGGCCCCCTCTGACGAGGGGGCTGTCGCCGCCGTCAGGCGGTGACTGGGGGAGAGACGGGTTACCTCCAGTGCTGGTGTATCTCTCCCTTCGTCACGGCTTCGCCGTGCCACCTCCCTCGTCAGAGGGAGGCTTTCCAAGCGGTGTGCGCCGCAGACGCACCGTTCAGCTTCTACCGCTGCGCCGTCCGGTGGGCGCTCCAGCTTTGCTGGGGCCAGAGGGCGGAGAGGTCCGCCTGCCAGTATGCCAGATCCTTGGGGTCCAGCTCGCCGGCGGCGGCCAGCTTCTCCGCCGCAGCCCGGGCGTCGGGGCCCAGGGTCTCCAAATAATAGGTATCCATTTCCTCCAGCGCGCCGGAGAGGTACCGGTCCACGTTGTAGTTTGCGATCATCCGCGCCGGTCCGGCCAGGTTCATAAGGCACCACAACGCCAGGGCGAAGCCGCCCGCCGCCCGGAAGAAGCCGAATTTCGGCCGGGCCAGCTTCCACGCCGCCGCCAGCAGCCCGAACAGGACCACCGCCATGGCCCATAGGGTCAGCAGCCGCAGCACGCTCATGCCGAAGGCGTGGATGTACAGCCGCATCCGCCAGAAGGCCGAGACCAATATCACCGCCGTCAGCGCCAGCAGCAGCCCGAACGCCCCCCGCAGGACCTTGCCGGCGGTCCCGGCAAAGCGCTTCTCGTCTGCGCCCAGCAGGAACAGACCCAGATTGATGAATGTTATGACAACCAACTGGAAGAATCCGGACCGGGCATATTCCGCCCAGCCGCCGGACATGGATGCCTCTTCCGAACCGCCAAACAGGTATTTGATCTGTACGTAGCAAAAAATTATGTAAACTATATCCAGCAGCACCGTCACCGGCAGGAACAGGGCCGGGGAGCGGGGCTTATCCGGCCTTTCGGGGGCGGCCTTGGACGGTTCCTCCCGGATGTAATAGAGGGCCGAGCAGAGAAACAGCGCCAGGATCAGCACCCGCAGCGGCCGCATGAAGGCGTCCTCCGGCAGGTCGGACAGGTCAAACCGGGCGAAAAGACTGCCGAACACCGCGTCGGCGCTCATGAGAAGCCAAAGCACCACCGCCACCACCGGCACCGCGATCAGCACCGCCAGGGCGGCCTGCGCCGTGCCCCGGCGCTTGTTTTGGCCAAGCTGCCGGAGGGCCCGGAAGGGCCGGCCCACTCTGGTGAACAGGGCCAGGAAGGTGTTTTCGATGACGGCTGGGATGGCCCGGGCCCGGCCGGGGGAGAGGTGTCCGGACAGGGCGAAGGTGCCCAGCGCGGCCACCAGCAGGATGACGAAGCAGTTGAGCAGCGAAAACGCCTCGGAATCGTACAGCGCGCAGCTCACCCCCAGGGCCAGGGAGGCGGCCATGCAGAAAATACTCCCGGCATCAAGGCGGGCCCGCCTGCCCAGGATGACCAGCACCGCCCCAAAGTGGGCGCACACCAGCGCCAGCACCCCCAGGTGGGGCAGCCCGTGATCGCCCAGCCGCACCGGGTCAAAGCCGGCCCAGAACACCCACGCCAGACCGATGGCCAGCAGAGGCGCGGCCCCGTCCCGCCAGGTCAGGGGCGTCTCCGGCGGCGTATTGGTTTCCATAATATTATTTTTCTTTTCCTCATCCATTGCTCTCGTCCTCCCGGAATTCCAGGATGTCCCCAGGCTGGCAGTCCAATGCCCGGCAGATGGCGTCCAGGGTGGAAAACCGCACAGCCTTGGCCTTTCCGGTCTTGAGGACGGACAGGTTGGCGATGGTCAGGCCGATGCGCTCCGACAGCTGGGTCAGGCTCATATGCCGCTTGGCCAGCATCACATCAAGGTTAACATAAATCATAACGCTGTCCTCATATGGTCAGATCGTTCTCGTCCTGAAGATCGGCGGCCTTCAGGGTGAGATGGCTCAGCGCCGCAGCGGCCACCGTGACGGCCATGCCGATGAAGGCCACGAACAGGAACCGGATCACGGCCAGAAACAGGTCGTCTCCCATTGCCTTCATGATGTCGTCCGGGGCGAAACGGGCGACGAACCGGAACCTATGGATCACCCCGTAGACCAGCAAAACGATGTCCAACACCGTGTCCAGCAGAGCGCAGAGGCTGATGCGCCGCAGACGCCGGGCGTTGACCGCGGTGAAGCTGCGGTTGCGGCCTATGTCCGTGAAGATGTGCCAGGCATCCCAGAACACCACCAACGGCGGCAGCAGCATCAGGCACAGCAGCAGGGGATAGTACAGCACATAGGCCCCTTCCACAATGGCCAGACCCAGCATCCGGCCAAACCAGTTGGCGAACACCAGCCACACCAATCCGCACAAAACTACGACCACCCGCAGCAGAATGGAAAGCTCCTTTTGCTTCATAAAGAACACCTCCTTGTGTGGCCTAAGCATAGCACCGATATTACCGATTGTCAATAAAAATTTATTGAATTTCGATAAAATGCGCGAACGGACGAGAGAAAATAGAAGCCCCCTTGTTTAAAGGGGGGAAGGCGGCGTCAGCCGCACATTATATGGCCCCCTTGTGCAAAGGGAGCTGGCTCCGGCGATAGCCGGAGACTGAGGGATTGTTACCGAGCTGGGATGCATTTCCAAGACTGGTAACAACCCCTCCGAGCCGCCTTACGGCGGCCCACCGGCAGAAAGTCAAGCAAGTGCAACACTAAGGACTTCAGCAG
>CANPXZ010000072.1 GCA_947587485.1 uncultured Oscillospiraceae bacterium
GTGACGCCCAAAAAGCCCAAAAGCTCCTCCGCGATCTCCCGGTTGAGCTGGTTGTCCTCCACCAGCAGCACCCGTTTGCCGCCGAAGCTCTCGTCCTCCAGCTGGTCCGGCACCACGCTCTTCCCGCCGTCCTTGGCCAGGACCGAGTTGAGGGCGTAGATCAGCCGGGAGCGGAACAGGGGCTTTTCGATGAATGCCTGCACGCCGGCGGCCCGGGCCTCGGCCTCGATCTCGGACCAGTCGTAGGCGGACAGGATGAGGATGGGCATATGCTCGCCCACGTGCCGGCGGATCTCCCGGGCGGTCTGCACGCCGTCCTTCCCGGGCATTTTCCAGTCCAGGATCACCGCCGCGTAGCTCTCCCCCGCCGCGCAGCAGGTCTCCACCCGCTCCACGGCCTCCTCGCCGCTGAGCACGCCCTCCGGCCGCATGCCGATGCCGCTCAGGATCTCGCATGTGGTATCGCAGGCGTCCCGGTCGTCGTCGGCCACCAGCACCCGCAGGTCGGCCAGCTCCTCCACGTCCTCCGCCGCCGAGTCCTGCAGCCGCAGGTGGATCTGCACGGTGAAGCGGGAGCCCTCGCCGGGCTTGCTGGCCACCTCGATGCCGCCCTCCATCATCTGCACGATGTTGCGGGTGATGCTCATGCCCAGGCCCGTGCCCTCGATGTTCTGGCTGACGGAACTCTTGGACCGGCTGAAGGGCTCGAATATGGTCCGGAGGAACGTCTCGTCCATGCCGACGCCGTTGTCCTCGCAGACGAACTCATAGCAGCCCATCCCATGGACCAGGGAGGGGCACTCCCGGATGGAGAACAGTATCCGGCCGCCCTCGGGGGTGAACTTCACCGCGTTGCCCAGGATGTTCACGAACACCTGCTGCAGCCGCAGCATGTCCCCCAGGACGTTTTCGTGCTCCACGCCGGAGATGTGCACCTTCAGCTCCTGGCGCTTGCCGTTGGCCTGGGGCTGGATGATGGTCACCACGCTCCGGACCATGTCCGCCATGTTGAAGGGCTCCTCCGACAGCGTGACCTTGCCGCTCTCGATCTTGGACATGTCCAGAACGTCGTTGATCAGCGCCAGCAGGTGGCGGCTGGAGATGGTGATCTTGCCCAGGCAGTCGGTGAGCCGCTCCTTGTCGTCCAGGTGCATGGCGGCCACGGCCGTCATGCCCATGATGGCGTTCATGGGGGTGCGGATGTCGTGGCTCATGCGGGCCAAAAACTCGGACTTGGCCCGGTTGGCGGCCTCCGCCGCCTCGGAGGCGTTTTGCAGAGCCTGACGGATCTGCTGCTCCCGCTCCTTCAGGGCGGTCACGTCCTGGATGGCGTACAGCACGCTGGCGGGCACGCCGTCCTTGCGCCGCAGACACAAAATGGACATGTTCTCCCACCGGCGGCCGCCGGTATTGTCGATCTGATACTCATATTGCAGATAGGGCACGTCCTGCGTCAGGTGCTCCCGGACATATTCCCCGGTGATGACGGTCCCCATGGGCTCCCCATCGCCGTCGCGCACGTATCTGCCCGCCAGAGAGCGGACCAGCTCCGAATAGACGCCCCGCTCCGGCGCGTCCGTATTCTTGTCCTGCAGGTACTCGTAGGTATCCGTCTCATAGTCCACCAGGGCGAACCGGGTGAACAGCTCCGTCGTGGCGTCCACGATCCGGGAGACCGCCTGTTTTTCGGAGACCAGGCGCTTTTCCCGGAAGGTGTTCTTCACCAGAAGATAGGCCACGTAGGCCAAAAACGCGATGACCAGCTTCACCTCCAGCACGATGCCGGCGGCGGCCGCCTGCCGGGACATGGCCCCGGACACGGAGGAAGGCAGAGTCTGCATCAGCACCCACTCCCCGTCGGCCAGGGCCCTGGCGCAGGCGCTGCCCGCGCCGTTGGAGCCGCTGAAGTTGAAGCCGGTGAAATCCACGTCGTTGGTGTCGTCCAGCGTCATCTCCAGCTTTTCCAGGTCCTTCTCCGGCACCCGGCCGTTCTCCCGGAGGCTGGCCAGCAGGTTCTCCGGCGCGTTTTCCACCGTGGACAGGATCACCCGGCCGTCCCGGGCCAGCAGATAGGCGTTGCCCTGCACGCCGTAGTAGTCCGAGGACAGAATGTCCAGTATGGTCTGCCCCCGCAGGATGCAGCTGAGCACCCCCTCGATCCTGCCCTCCCGGTAAAAGGGCGCGTAGAAGGTGACCAGGGTCTCGTTGGTGATCCGGGAATTGTAGATCACGCTCCGGCCGCTGTTGCCCTTCATGCCCTCCAGGAAATAATCCCTGTCCGACAGGTCCGCCGTCCGGCCCTCGGAGTTCAGGTCGGTCCCGTCGGCGGAGATGAATTCCACATAGTCGAAGGGAGTCCGGTCCTCCATGTCCCGGAGCAGGTCCGCGTCCACCTCCCGCCCCGCAGTCACCTGGCCGTACAGGCTGGCCATCATCTCCGCGCCGCGCTGGGAGGAGTCCAGCAGCTCATCCAGCCGGGCCGCCTTCTGCTCCGTGGCGTCCTGGATAAGGCTGTTGTTCTGCTGGACGATGCGCCGGCGATTGCTGCGGGTGAACGTAAAGAAGGACAGCACGATAAAGGCCAAAATGGCCCCCACGATCACGATATCCCACACAAGCCACTTGTTGTCTTTTTTCACGGTCCCGTTCATATTCCTCCTGGGGCGGCGTCCGCTTGCCGCCCTGTCCGCGCTTGCCTGAAAAGAGAGCAAGCGGCGGTGTTGGCCGCTGCCTGCTCCCACACGATGATAGTACCATATCGTTCCGCGCAATGCAACAAAAAGCCGTCCGGAGAGAGAAAGCGGCGGTCTCCGCCTGTCCTCAGGCCGAATTGAGCACCGCCAGCAGCTCGCCCACGTCCACCGGCTTGGTCAAAAAGCCGTCCATCCCGCTTTCCTCCGCCCTTTCCCGGTCCTCGTCGGAGGAATTGGCCGTGCAGGCGACGATCTTCACCGCCTTGGCGTCCGGCCTGTCCAGGGCCCGGATGGCGGCGGCGGCCTGGAAGCCGTCCATCTCCGGCATGAGAAGATCCATCAGTACCACGCCGAAGGTCCCCTCCGGGGACGCCCGGAATACCTCCAGGGCCTCCCGGCCGTTTTGCGCCAGCGCGGCCCGGAAGCCCTCACCGTCCAAAAGCTCCAGCATGATCTCCCCGTTGAGCTCGTTGTCCTCCGCCACCAGGACCTTGGGCCGCGCCTTCGGCGCCGGGGCCGGGGATGCCTCCTCCTGGGGCGACGGGGCGATCCGGGCGGGGAAGGTGAACACGAAGTCGCTGCCCTGGTCCTTCTTGCTGGTGAAGCTCAGGTCGCCGCCCATGAGCCGGGCCAGGTTGAGGCTGATGGGAAGGCCCAGGCCCGCGCCCTGGTTGCCCTTGGACACGGTCTCCAGCTCCCGGGCAAAGGAGTGGAACACCTGCTTCTGGAACTCGTCGCTCATGCCCCGGCCGGTGTCGCACACCTCCGCCCGGGTGAGCACTGCCCCCGACGCCATCACGGACTGGTGGATGCGCAGGGTGACCCGGCCTCCGGCGGGGGTAAATTTCCGGGCGTTGTCCAGCAGGTTCAGCAGTACCTGCTGGACCCGGAACTCGTCGCCCAGCAGGCAGGGATAGTCGATGACGATGTCCCTTTCAAACGTGACGCCCTTCTCGGCCATGGCCCCGCCAATGATGGCGCAAACCGTGTCCGCCAGCAGGGGCAGGTCCATGGGCTCGCTGGCGATCTCGATCTTGTCGTCCTGGATGTTGGACATGTCCAGAATGTCGTTCACCAGGCCCAGCAGATATTTCGTCGTCACGGTGGACTGGCGCAGATAGCCCGCCACCCGCTCCGTATCGTCCAGCTTCTGGCTCATGAGGTAGTTCAGCCCCATCAGGCCGTTCAGGGGCGTGCGGATCTCGTGGCTCATGGTGGACAGAAACTCGCCCTTGACCTTGGCGTTGGCCCGGTCCTCCGCGGACCGGACCCGCTGCCGCAGCAGCAGCGCCGCCAGCACCAGGATAACCAGGGCCGACGCCCCCAGGGCGACGGCGGGGTAGCGGTAGCGGTACAGGAAATCCCCCAGCGTCAGCTCATACTGGTTCTCCATGATGCCCTGGATGGTGTAAGCGCCCACCTCGTCCTCGGTGAGCCGGGCGATGGCCTTGTCCAGGATGCCGATGAGCAGTTCGCCCTCCGCCTGGGGCGTGCCCTCGCCCTCGCCGAAGGCCACCACGGCGGAAAAGCACAGCGCGTCGTCCATGCCCAGCACCGGGATCACCTTCAGCCCCTCATAGGCGGGCTTGGAGAACCAGTACTCCGCCACGTACTGGTTTTGGATCATCATGTCCGCCTCGCCGGAGCGGACCGCCTGGAAGCAGTCCATGATGGAGGCGTAGTCCACCAGCGCAAAGTTGGGATATGCCTCCCCCAGCACCTTGCGGATGGTCTGGGACCCGGTGGAGATGGCCACCTTCAAATTGGCGGTGTAGCTGAACTCCAGGTCGGTCCTGGCCACCACCACCTTGCGGCTGGTCAGGTAGGGCTCGCTGATGAGGATGCCCCGGGCCTTCTTGTTCTCCTGGTTGTACTCCACGCTGGTGACCAGGTCGAAGCCCTCGCTCTGCAAATAATCGTATGTAACGTCCCCTGCGGGCAGGGCCACATATTCAAAGGACAGGCCGGAGAGCTGCTGGAGCCGGTCGAAGATATACCGGGAGATGCCCGCCAGGTCCCCGTCCTCCCCCATGAAGGAGACCGGGACCCGGTCCTGGACATAGCCAACCTTCAGCGTGCCGCAGCCGTCCACATACGCCTGCTCCTCCGCCGTCAGGGAGAGGGCCCTCTCCCCGCCGGCGGCCCAGGCCCCGCAGGGCGCCGCCGCGCATAAAAGCGCTCCAACGGCCAGTATGAGGGCCAGCCGCCGTATCGCTGTCTTTCGCATCACGATCACCCCTTCGTTCAGCGTTCCTTGCTGCTTTCCGGCATAAGATCGAATCTCAATGACACCATAGAATTTTAAATCAAATCGTCACCAATGTAAAGGGTCAATGCGCACAAAAGCTCTATAAAAATACAATGAATACAATGTATGAGGAAAGGGAGCGAAGCCCGGTCAGGGCGAGCCGCGCGGCATTCCCGCGCGTGAAGTCAAAATCCGCTGTACGACAGGATTTTGACTTCCTGCGAGGGGGAATTCACTTTCCCCTCGCAGTTTCAATCCGAGCTGCAAAAAAACTCGTTTTTTGACAAGCTCAGGCGCGCCCGAAATTCGGACGCGCCGTTCGTCTTGCCGTTATTCCGCTACCTCCGGCGGGGCGGGCTGGCCCTCGCCGCTGCCCATGGGCGGCTCCGCCGGGCCCACGCCCGGGTCCACGGGCTCCGGGGCCGGTTCCCCTGTAACGACGGGCTCTGCGGTAGGCTCCGCTGTCGGCTCCGCCGTGGGTTCCGCCGTGGCCTCCACCGGGGGAGGCGGCAGCTCGATCTGTTTGAATTCCGCGTAGATGGTGTGGTCCCGCTGCACGTCGGAGAAGGTATACCCGGTCTGGATGAAGCCGCCGGCGCCGTCCACCACGATCTGGCTGAGCTCATAGCCCTCGTCGGCCGTGAAGGTGAAGCTGACGCTGCCGCCCTCCTGCACGTCCACGATGCCCGAGGGGGACACGCTCCCGCCGGAGGACGCCGTGGCCGTCACATTGTAGATGCGCACCTCCGGGGCCGCCAGCGCCGGCGAATTGGTGGGCGCGGCGGGGGCCTGGGTGGGTATGGCGCTGGGCGCGGGAGACGCGCCGCCGGACAGACCGATCATGCCCTTGATATCGGGCAGGAATTTGAACACCAGCACCGCCGCCGCCAGGACCACCGCCACGGAGATCAGCGCCGCGATCAGCCATTTCGCCGCCTTGCCCATGCCGCCGCCGCTGCCGGGGGGCGGGGCCTCCACGGGGCCGTACTCCGCCTGGGGGTCCACGTAGACTCGGGGCGCGGGCTCCGCCACGATCACCTTTGGCCGGGGCGGCGGTTCGTCCACGAATACCGGCTTGGGCCGGGGCTCCTCCTTGAATTCCATATCCTCCTGAGGCGGGTCCTGCTCCTCGGCCTCGCCCTCATCCTCCCCGCTGTCCTCGTCCTCGTCCTGCTCCGGCTCCTGGCCGGGAGCCTCGTGGCGGCCATGCTCGCCGGGCACGCCCCGCCGGGGCACATAGTCCGGGGAGAACTCCCCGTAGGCCTCCTCGTCCAGCAGGTCCTTGCCGTCCAGAACGTCGGTGATCCGGTCCTCCAGGCTGTCCGGCCCCAGAAAGGCGGCAAAGTCGAACCGGGGGTCCCGCTTCGCCGGCTCCTTCGTCCACTGGCCGTCGTCCGCCGGCTGCCGGTCCCGAGTCTTATCATCCTCGTCAAAACGCATTTTATCCTACCTTTACACCGCGAGATGTGTTATACTGCTATAAACTATTCTATTCTATGAAGGGACTGGAGGTCTCCGCAATGGGAAAGACCGCCCTGGTCACCGGCTCGTCCCGGGGCATCGGCGCCGCCGCAGTCCGGCGGCTGGCCGCCGACGGATGGGACGTGACCGTACATTACAACGAGTCGGAGGCCGCCGCCCTGGCCCTGGCCAAGGAGCTGGGCGTCCGGGCCCTCCGGGCCGACGTGGCGGACCCGGGGCAGGTGGAGGCTCTCTTCGCCGCGGCGGGGCCCGTGGACCTTTTGGTCTGCAACGCAGGCGTGGCCGCGTACGGCCTTCTCACCGACACGGACGAGGACGCCTGGCGGCGGCTTCTGGCCGTGGACCTGGATGGGGTCTACCGCTGCTGCCGGGCCGCCATCCCCCACATGGTCCATGAGAAGTCCGGCTGCATCGTCCTGGTCAGCTCGGTCTGGGGCCTGTACGGGGCCAGCTGCGAGGCGGCCTACTCCGCCGCCAAGGCGGCGCTGATCGGCCTGGGGAAGGCCCTGGCCAAGGAGCTGGGCCCCTCCGGCATCCGGGTCAACTGCGTGGCCCCCGGCGTCATCGACACGGACATGCTGGCCCGGTTCGACTTCGCCGACCGGCAGGCCCTCATCGACGAGACCCCCCTCGGCCGGCTGGGAACGCCGGAGGATGTGGCGGAGCTCATCGCCTTCCTGGCTTCCGACCGGGCCTCGTTCATCACCGGCCAGGCCATCGCCTGCGCCGGCGGTTTTGGGATGTAGTCACGCCACGCCCCAGAGATGCAGCATGAGATAGGCCGCCGGGACGGCGAAGAGGGGACTGTCCATCTTGTCCATGATCCCGCCGTGCTCCGGCATCAGGTCGCCGTAGTCCTTCACCCCGGCCATGCGCTTGAACAGCGACGCGGTCAAATCGCCGAACTGGCCGAAGGTGCTGGCCACCAGGGCCGTAACCACGCACAGGCCGAACCGCCAGCCCAAGATCCAGCTCATGAGCATCCCCGCCAGGATGGAGGCCGCGCCGCCCACGAGGGCGCCCTCCCAGGTCTTGTTGGGACTGACCGTGGGGGCCAGCTTATGCGTCCCCAGGTACTTGCCCCCCACCAGGGCCATGCAGTCGCAGGCCCAGCTGCTCAGCACGCCAAGCAGCAGCGCCTGGAGCCAGACCTGGGACGCGGCGGCGTGGAGGATGATGGCGTAAAAGCCGAAGGGCCACACCAGCACGAACAGGTTGTTCACCGCGAACCGGCCGCCCCGTACCGGCCTCAGCACGCTCCAGCACATGGCCGCGAAGGCAGCCAGCGCGAACAGCGCAACCATCCAGCCCACGGACGCCCCCGTCCAGCAAAGGATGCTTTGCAGAACGATGTATGTAACGGGCAGTGCCAGGGATACGGGCATATCCGCCTTGAGCAGCACCTCCTGCAGCTCGCAGGCGGACGCCACCGCCAGCGCCAGGAAAAACAGGACCCGCGTGAACCGTCCCAGCAGGATGCATCCCAGCGTCACCGCCACGATGAGCACCGCCGGGCCGAATCTCTTTTTTATGTTCATACGAATATTCCTCCTGTCGCTTTACATTATAAGACAAACCGCCGCCGATGACAAGGGGAAAAGCGCCGCCGGAGCCGTCCGGAAAACCGCACTTGTCAACCGGGCGCGGCTGTGCTATATTATATGGGTTATGATTATCATTTGATTGAATTGTGTCACCTCCGGGCAGAAAGGAAAGTTCCAATGGCCGTCTCCACCGCCTCCCGCCGCAACGTCATGATCGACCTGGGCAAGTTCGTGTACATCTGGGTCATCGTATTCTATCACATATACCGCGACACGGAATCCCACTTCATCAGCGGCCGGTTCGGCGTGGAGTTTTTCCTGCTGGCTGCGGGCGTGTTTTTCTTCCGGGGCCTGGAGCGGAATCTGGCGGACCCCCCCAGGTACATCGGCAGGCGGTTTATGCGGTTTTTCCCCTGGAGCTTCACCGCGTTCATCTTCGCCTTCGTGGTGATCCGCGTCGTCATAAACGGCGACACCTCTCTGGCCGATATCACCGAGCGGCTTTCCTCGGACATCTGGGAGGCGCTGCTGGTGAAGATGAACGGCATAAACAACGGCAAGAGTTTCCTCAACACGCCCGCCTGGACCCTCAGCTCCATGTTCCTGGTGGAGATCATCCTGATCGGCTGCTTCTTCTCCTGCCGGAAGGTGTTCGTGAACGTCCTCCTGCCGCTCTCGCTCATGATCGGCTTCGGCTATTGGCGCGTGACGGAGAGCTACGACATGGAGGACTGGATCGGCTTCACCGCCTTCGGCACTCTGCGGACATGGCTGGTCTACGGCTGCGCCTATTACTGCACGAAGCTCATCGGCTGGCTGCAAAAGCTCGATCTCACCCGGCTGGCGGAGGTGCTTCTCACCGCGCTGGAGACCCTGTGTCACATCTTCGCGTTTACGGCCATGTGCTATAAGGTCACCCGCTGCTGGCAGTGGTGCACGCTCCTGGCCTTTTTCACCGCCATCGCCATCGAGATGTCCGGCCACAGTCTGTGGAACAGGGCGCTGCGGCGCCTCTCCCGCCCCATCGGCTGGCTCAGCTCGTTCAGCCTGAGCATCTACCTCATGCACCGGCCCGTCACCCGGTACTTTGAGCATCTGTACCCGGACACGGAGGTATACTACGCCCACCTGCTGCCCATGCTGGCCGTCATCATCCTGTGCTCCCTGGCCCAGTATTTCCTCGTCACCGGCGGCATGAAGCTCTGGCGCAAGAACGCCAAGAAGATCAAGGCCCTGTTCGTCCGCAGTTGAACGCCGGCCGTTCAGTCCACAAAAAAATGCCTTGCCAAAGCGGCAAGGCATTTTCATTATGTCTTTTTACAGCAGCTCGATGCCCGCGGCCCGACAGGCGGCGTAGGTCACCTCGTCCCAGACGCCGGACTGGACCTCGCCGATGTGGGCGCAGCCCATGAGGAACATGCAAAGCCGGCTCTGGCCGATGCCGCCGCCGATGGTCTGGGGAAGCTCCCCGGCCAGCAGGGCCTTGTGGAAAGGCATTTCCCGCCGGTAGTCGCACCCGGCCAGGGTCAGCTGCCGGTCCAGGGCCGCCGGGTCCACCCGGATACCCATGGAGGATATCTCGAAGGCCCGGTCCAGCACATGGCTGCGGAAGATGATGTCCCCGTTCAATGTCCAGTCGTCATAGTCCGGGGCGCGGCCGTCGTGGGGCTTGCCGGAGCGGAGCTTGCCGCCGATCTGCATGAGGAACACCGTCTCATGGGTCTTGGTGAACTCATTCTCCCGCTCGGACGGCTCCAGGTGGGGATACAGGTCCTCCAGCTCCTGGGTGGTGATATACGTCACCTCCCGGCAGACCTCCGTCTTGATCTTGGGGAACTGCCAGCGGACCTCGTCGCAGGTCATGCTGATGGCGTCCACGATCCGCTGCACCGTGGCCTTGAGGTAGTCCGCGTTCCGGTCCTCGGGGGCGATGATCTTCTCCCAGTCCCACTGGTCCACGTACACGGAGTGGAGATTGTCCAGCACCGGCTCATCCCGCCGGATGGCGTTCATGTCGGTATACAGGCCGTTGCCCACCCGGAAATCGTACTGCCGCAGGGCCCAGCGCTTCCACTTGGCCAGGGAGTGGACGATCTGATACTCCCCCGCGCCGGTGGCGGGCACGTCGAAGCCCACGGGCCGCTCCACGCCGTTGAGATCGTCGTTCAGGCCCGTGTCGGCCCGGACGAACAACGGCGCGGACACGCGCTTTAAGTTCAGCGCCGCCCGGAGATTGTTCTGAAAATGGGATTTGATGAACTCGATGCACTGCTGGGTGTCGTACACGTCCAGCACCGTCTTGTATCCCTCAGGGATCGTCAGCATAGCTTGTGACCTCCGTTTGATTATTCAGCCTCTTTTGCCTCGCAGAGTTCGCCGCCGGAGCGGCGAATAAAGTTGGATATGATTTCCGGGGGCGTGTACCTCGGAAATCATACTTATCGGCCTGCAAACGTGCGCGCTTGCGCGTGCGCTGCAGCAGGCCGCAGCCTTCTCGTTAAGAAGGGGTTTTACCCCTTCTTAACGAACAGAAAAGAGCATTTCGCCGTAAGTCGGGTACGGCCAATACTTGGCGCTGGTGATGGTCTCCATCTCGTCCACGCAGATGCGCAGCTCGCTCATGGTGGCGAAGATCTTGTCCCGGCAGAAGTTGGACAGTTCCTCGCAGGCGGTGATGTCGTTGGACTGCATGATGGCCTCGTCCAGCACGTCCGCCGCCTTGCCGGTCATGGCGGTGAGCTCTGAAAGCCGCTTCAGGGCGCTCTCCTCGTAGGACACGTCGACGCCGGGCAGGGCCTTCTTCGCCGTCAGGGTCTTGGCCAGCATGCCGCCGTAGGCGCTGACCGCCGGCAGGATGTCCTTGCGGACCATGTCGGAGGTGGTCATGGCCTCGATGCGGATGGTCTTGGCGTAGTTCTCCTGCATGATCTCGTAACGGGCACGCATCTCGGTCTCGGTGAAGACCTTGTTGCCCTCGAACAGGCGGATGTTCTTCTCGTGCAGGTAATAGGGCAGCGCCTCGGGGGTGGTGCGCAGGTTGAGAAGCCCCCGGCGTCCGGCCTCCTCCACCCAGGAGTCGTCGTAGCCGTTGCCGTTGAAAACGATGCGCATGTTCTCCTTCACCGTCTCCCGGATCAGGTCGTGCAGCTCCGCGTCAAAGTCGTCGGCGGCCTCCAGCCGGTCGGCGAACCGGCGCAGCTCCTCGGCCACGGCGGTGTTGAGCACGATGTTGGCCTCGGAGATGGACTGGGCCGAGCCGGGCATACGGAACTCGAACTTGTTGCCGGTGAAGGCGAAGGAAGAGGTACGGTTCCGGTCGGTGGAGTCCTTGGGGAACCGGGGCAGGACGCTGACGCCCACCTTGAAGGGCTCCTTGCCGCCGCCGCTATAGGACTCGTCGTTCATGATGGCGTTCAGCACGCCCTCCAGCTCGTCGCCCACGTACACGGACAATATGGCGGGAGGGGCCTCGTTGGCGCCCAACCGGTGATCGTTGCCGGCGGTGGCCACGGAGATGCGCAGCAGGTCCTGGTACTCGTTGACCGCCTTCAGCACCGCGCAGAGGAACAGCAAAAACTGGGCGTTCTCCGCCGGGGTGTCGCCGGGCTCCAGCAGGTTCTCGCCGGTGTCGGTAGCCATGGACCAGTTGTTGTGCTTGCCACTGCCGTTGACGCCGGCAAAGGGCTTCTCATGCAGCAGGCACTCCATGCCGTGCTTTTTGGCGATGGTGCGCATCAGCTCCATGGTCAGCTGGTTGTGGTCGGCGGCGATGTTCACGGTGGAGAACAACGGCGCCAGCTCGTGCTGGGCCGGGGCCACCTCGTTGTGCTCGGTCTTGGCCACCACGCCAAGCTTCCACAGCTCGTCGTTCAGATCCTTCATGAAGGCAGCGACCCGGGGCTTGATGGCGCCGAAGTAGTGATCCTCCATCTCCTGCCCCTTGGGGGGACGGGCGCCGAACAGGGTCCGGCCGGTGTAGATCAGGTCCTTGCGCTTGTCGTACACGCTCTTGTCCACCAGGAAGTACTCCTGCTCCGCGCCGGCGGTGGCCCGGACGGACTCGGACACGGTGTCGCCAAACAGCCGCAGGATGCGGATGGCCTGCTTATTGAGAGCCTGCATCGAGCGCAGCAGCGGGGTCTTTTTATCCAGCGCCTCGCCCGTGTAGGACACGAAGGCGGTGGGGATGTACAGCACGCCGTCCTTGACGAAGGCGTAGCTGGTGGGGTCCCAGGCGGTGTAGCCCCGGGCCTCGAAGGTGGCCCGCAGACCGCCGGAGGGGAA
>CANPXZ010000073.1 GCA_947587485.1 uncultured Oscillospiraceae bacterium
TACAGCACGATGTTGGTGTGCAGCAGGAACATGCAGCCAAGTCCCGCAAAGACCACCCACCAGGTGACCTCCTCGAACACCGCGTCCAGCACCGCTCCGGCCTTGATCTTCCGCACGAAGCTCACCGCCATGCCGGTGATGATGTGCACCAGGCCCAGGGCCATGGAGCCCACCAGGATCGCCAGGGTGTCGTCCAGAGGCGTGAACAGGCTTGGCAGGGCAAAGTCCTTGCCGCTGGTCAGCTTCACCACCTGGGTCAGAAAATCTCCGAAGAAGCCGCCGGTGATGGCGCCAAAGGCAAACGTGCTCACGCCGCCCATCAGCAGCAGTCCCGCCATATAGCCCATCATGCCCCGGGCCCGGGACCGCTTCAAAAGCAGCCCGCCGATTATCATCAGAATGCCGTAGCCCATGTCCGCCATCATCATGCCGTAAAACAGGATGAAGAACGGGAACATCAGGGGGTTGGGGTCCACGCCGGTGTAGGCCGGCAGGGAGTACATCTCCGTGACCATGTTCAGGGGCCTGGTGATGGCGTTGTTTTTCAGCTTCACCGGCACGTCGGGGTACTCCTCCGGGGCCGGGTCGGTAAACTCAAAGGCGCAGTCGAAGCCCTTGAAGCACTCGGTGAGCTCTGCCTCGGCCTCGGCGGGGCACCAGCCCTCCAGGGCCACCACGCTGGGCGTGCCCCGGAGCCGCTCGGCGGCCTCCGCCTGGGCAGCCTTTGTGGCCAGCCGGTCGGCGCTCAGCCGAAGGCCGGCGGTCCTGCCCTTCTCCCGGGTAATTTTCTCGGCCAGCTCCCGCTGCCGGACGGAGAGCGCTTCCAGCTCCCGCTTCCGCTCGTCGATGTTGGCCGTGGCCGTACCGGTAACGCCCGGGAAGCTCACGGGCGTGCAGCCTACGCTCCGCAGCGCGTCCAGCACCTCGGCCAGAGTGTCCTTCAGGGCGATGACCAGGAAATTCTTCTGCTGCTCGTCCTGGCTCACCAGAACGATCTGGACCTCCTCCGTCACGCTCTCGGCCGCGTCCGCCACGGACTCCATGTCCACCTCGGCGGGCACGTTGGCCAAAGCCAGGGCGCAGGTCTTGGTCCCGGCGGTCTCCAGGGGCATGTCCAGCGCCTCCCAGGGTCTCAGGGACTCGATCTCGTCCCGGACGCGGACCTCGTCCGCCGCAGCCTTGCGAAGCTCCGCCTCCCAGCCGTTGATGCGCCCGGCCAGGGCCAGGTCATCCTCCAGGGACTGCTCGTCCAGAAACTCCTTCTCCTGCACCAGGGGGCGGGGGGACAGAAGCTTTTTCTTCTCCGGGGCGTAGCGCTCCAGGACCTTCAAGGCGGCGTTCAGCTCCGCCTCCTGGTTCCTGGCGGCGGTCAGGCCCGCCCGCTCCGGCCGCAACAGCGCCGCGGCCTGGGGGTCGGCCAGCATGCCCTCCGGCTCCTGTACCTCCACGCAGCCCAGACGCAGAAGCTGGCCCATCAGCTCGTCCCGCTGGTCCCGCAGGGCGATGAGGCGCAGTTTTTTCATCTTGACGATGGCCATCAGCCGTTCACGATCCTTTCCACGATCTTGTCCACGACCTGGTCCATCTTCCGCTCGGCCCGGGCCTTCATGGCCGCCTGCCGGTTGCGGGTATTGGACGCCAGGACGCCCGCGTCCTCCTTTGCCTTCTCGTCGGCCTTGCGGATCAGGTCCTTGATCTCCGCCTCCGCCTTGCCGTCGGCCGCGGCGGCCATGGTCTTGACCGCCTCCTCCGCCTCCTGGACGGAGCGCTTGGCCTCCGCCTGGGCGGCGGCCCGGATCTGGCGGGCCTTTTCCTCCGCCAGGGCAATGGTATCCAGCGCCTCCAATGACATGTGCGATACACCTCCAAACCTTCTCGGCTCAGATCAACCACTATATACTAGATATAGTACATTTAACCTTTTAACCTTTCTAATAATACACGGACTTTGTGAAAGTTGCAACAGTTATTTTCCGGTTTGTGCATTTTCTTCTGCATTTTTTCGCATTCCGGGAATATCCCGGATATCTTGCGGGCCCGGCACCGGAACGGACCGGGAAGATCCGCGCAAAAACCGCCGGGGCTTACGCGCCCGTCAGGGTCTCCATGGCCTCCCGGCCGGCGCTGCGGGCCAGCAGCTTCAGCGCCTCCACGGCCGCGTCCCGGGCGGTCTCGTCCATGCCCGTCACAGACCGGACGAAGCTCCGGGCCGTGTCGAACCAGTTCTCCTTCATCTCGTGCATGGTGCGGAAATTGGTGTCCGTCAGCACGGTATAGATCACGCCCACGAACTGCTCGAACTGCTCGGGGGTCATATCCTCCGTCCACTCCCGGATGGTCCCGGCCACGAACTGGCTGCCGCCGGTCACCGTCTCCAGGCGCACGAAGCCCGGCCCCAGCACGCCCCAGGAATACACGTCGTGCTGTCCCAGGCCCGACTCGGAGCTGTGGACCACCGTGTGGCCCTCCGGGTGGCCCAGGAGCATGCCCACCACGGAGAACTGGGGCACGAAGGTATGTATCCGGTCCTGGATGGCCCGGTAGCCCTCCCGGTCCAGCACGTCGCCGTAAAAGCCCGGGCCGTCGTAGTTGTATATCGCGTCGATGTGCCCCTGGACGTCCTCCCCGCAGAAGGCCCCGGCGTACACCGCCAGGTTGCCGCCCTTGGAGTGGCCGCACAGGATGAGCCTTCCGCCCACCTTCGACCACGCCCGCCGCGCGTACTCCGCCGCCATCTCCTGCCCCGGCACCGGGCAGCGGTAGGACATGTCCAGATCCTCCTTCCAGCCCACCACCGTGTTGTCCGTGCCCCGAAAGACCACCGCGTGCAGGTCCTCCGCCAGCTTTACGGTGACGGCGGCGAACTGGGTCTGGATCACGTCGTCCAGCCGGCTGTCGAAAAAGCCCAGGGACAGGTCTCCGAACCGGCGGCTGTGCGCCAGGGCCGGCAAAAGCTCCTCGTCCCGCAGCCGCCAGCGCCGCTCCGCCCGCAGGGCCTCGTCCGCCAGGGCCGGCTCCGCCAGCGCCCGGATGGGGACGAACCCCGCCGGCAGCGGCTGGGCGAAGTACTCGAAGGGCGTATAGGCGAACCGGGCCAGGATCATCCCGTCCGCCTCGTTGAAGGGCGCCTGCTCCAGGGTCAGGTCCCCCCGCCAGGCCAGATAATCAAAAAGATCCGTCATGCTCTGCGCTCCTTTCCGTACCTCCCGCCGCCCTCACAGGCAGCGGTCGCAGTATGCCGCCGCGTCGAACAGGTCCAGACCGCTGTCCTTTTTCAGGTACAGCGGGTGGTGGGGGTGGCCCTTCCTGGACCGGGCCCCGGCGGTGTACCACACCGCCCCGTACCGGCGGCCGATGCCGATCATGTCCTGCACGCAGTCCTTCAGATAGCCCCGCGTCTCGATCACGTTCCCCCAGGCGGCCCAGACCGCCGGGTCGGGCCCGGCGTGGGACAGCACATACTCGAACGCCGCCATGTTCTCCCGGTGCAGCCGCTCGTCCATGGCCCGGTCCATATCCTCCGGCCTGGTGGCCCGCTGGGCGTAGACGTTGAACATGACGAAGCTGTCGTAGCCGTTGCCCCGGGCGATGCGCTCCACGCTCTTGAGGGTGTTGTCCAGATTGTCCGGCTCCGCCGTGGAGGGGTTGACGCCGATGCAGATGAGGGGCCTTTCCCCCCGGGTGCCCAATATGTACCGGTATTCGGTATAGAAGTCCGGCACGTACAGCCACTTGTCCGGATCGTACCCCCCGGACCGGCCGGACCGCCGGAACGCCTCTTCAAACGGCAGAAGCTCGATCTCCGCCGTTGGCGCGGACGGGATATGCATATGCCGCTCCCCCCTTTCATTTAATGACGCCGGTACTTTTGCGCCGTGCACGGCGCAAAAGTCCTCGCTGTCGTCGCCGCTCGCTGGGCTAGGTCGGGATTCGCCGCAAGCGGCAAACCCCGAATAGCCCGCAGCGCCTCCTCTCCCCACGGGAAACACTCCGTTGGTTTCCCGTGGGGGCCCCGCAAGCCGCGCAAGCGCGGGGCGTCAGATCCCATTCGAGGCGGGACTACCGTCCCCCTCGAGCTCCCCCTTGCTTTACGCAAATTTCCTAATTCTTTGACAGTCTGCATCTCATTTACCCATTATAATTGACACGGGCGGAAAAGGGAAGTAAAATCAACAGAAAACGGCAAAGGAGGCGCGTCTGATGAAGCCGGAGATATTGGCCCCGGTAGGCGGCAATGAACAGCTGCTGGCAGCGGTCCGCTGCGGGGCGGACAGCGTGTATCTGGGCGCAGCCTCCTTCAACGCCCGCCGCAACGCCGCCAACTTCACCTTCGAGGCCCTCTCGGAGGCGGTCCGGTACTGCCGCACCCACGGCGTGAAGGTCTATGGCACCGTGAACACCCTGGTGACGGACGGGGAGACGGGGGCCCTCGAGGCGACGGCGGACGCCGTCGCCCGGGCCGGGGCCGACGCCGTGATCCTGCAGGACATGGCCGCGCTGCGGCTGTTCGCCAAAAAATACCCCTCTCTGCGCCGGGTGGCCTCCACCCAGACCGCCGTCCACAACACTGACGGGGCAAAATTCTTGCAGGACGCGGGCTTTGATAGCTTCGTGCTGGCCCGGGAGCTGACCCTGGCTGAGATGGAGAAAATATGCTCTGCCGTATCCATCCCGGCGGAGGCCTTCGTCCACGGGGCCCACTGCATGTGCCTGTCCGGGGCCTGCGCCCTGTCCGCCATGCTGGGGGGCCGCAGCGGCAACCGGGGCCTGTGCGCCCAGCCCTGCCGGCTGGACTGGCGGTGCGGCGGCGGGGACCATGTGCTGTCTTTGAAGGACATGAGCCTCATCCGGCACATCGCCGCTCTCCGGGACGCGGGGGTGGCCGCGCTGAAGATCGAGGGCCGAATGAAGCGGCCCGAGTATGTGGCCGCCGCCGTCACCGCCTGCAAAAACGCCCGCGCGGGCAAGTCCTTTGACGAGAACGCCCTGGCCGCCGTATTCTCCCGCAGCGGCTTCACCGACGGCTACCTGACGGGGAAGCGGGACAGGTCCATGTTCGGCTATCGTACCCGCGAGGACGTGACGGTCGCGGAAAAGGTCCTGCCGGACCTGGCCGCCCTTTACCGGAGGGAGACGCCCCTCATCCCCGTGGACATGACCTTTGCCCTGACGCCGGAGGCGTCCCGCCTGACCGTCACCGACGGGACCCATACCGCCCTGACGGATGGTCCCGCCCCGGAGACCGCCCGCACCCGCCCCCTGGACGAGGCCCGGGCCCGGGAGCAGCTCTCCAAGACCGGCGGGACGCAATATTATGTCAACTCTTTCCGGGCGGAGCTTGCCCCGGACCTGACCATGCCCGCGTCGGCCCTGAACGGCCTGCGCCGGGTGGCGCTGGCCCGGCTGGAGGTCCTGCGGGGCCAGACCCCGGAGATCGAGCCTCTGCCCTACAGGCCCATTTCACCGGTCCGGCGGGACCATCCGACCCCCTCTCCCCTTTGGGCCCGGTTCTATCGGGCGGACCAGATCGTCCGGCCCGAGGCTTTGGAAAAGCTCATCCTGCCCTTGGAAGCGCTGGACCCCGCTCTGCCGGACCGGTACGGGCCAAAGCTGGTGGGAGAACTGCCGGCGGCCCTGTTCCCGGAGGACGAGGACGCCCTGGAGCGGCGTCTGGCATCTTTGCGGGACGCCGGGCTCCGGGAGGTCTGGGCGGACAATATCTACGGCATCGAACTGGGCCGCCGCCTGGGACTGACCGTCCGGGGCGGGTTCGGGCTGAACGTCCTCAACGCCCAGGCGATGGATTTTTATGTCAACCAACATCTTGCCAGTCTGACGGTCTCCTTCGAGCTGCCCATGAAAAGGCTCCGGGCCCTGGACGGTCCTGTTCCCTGGGGGATCGCGGCCTACGGCCGGCTGCCGCTGATGCGGTTTAGGGCCTGTCCGGTCCGGGCCCAGCTGGGCTGCAAAGCCTGCGGCGGGCATGGCGCGCTCACGGACCGGCGGGGCATATCCTTTCCGGTGGAGTGCGGCGGGCAAAAATACGCCAGCCTTCTCAACAGCGTACCTTTGCACATCGCCGGCCGGGACGATCCGGGTGACTTTCGGCTTTTGTGGTTCACCCGGGAGACGCCGGAGGAATGCGCCGGGGTCATAGAGGATTTTCTGGTAAATCGGCCCACGGACCGGCCCCATACCGGCGGGCTCTATTACCGGGAATTATTATGACGCCGTTACTTTTGCGCCGCATACGGCGCAAAAGTCCTCGCTTCGCTCGCCGCGCAAAGCGCGGGGCGTCAGATCCCATTCGAGGCGGGGCTCCCGCCCCCCTCGAGCTCCCCCTTGCATAACGAACAAGCTATAGCTTATATACATAAAGATGAGACGATGATAAGGAGGCGACCCATGGGTCTTTGGGAGCTTTTCATACTGGCGCTGGGTCTTTCCATGGACGCCTTTGCGGTGAGCATCTGCAAGGGGCTGGGCCTGGGGAAGATCAAAGCGAAGCACATGTGCCTGGCCGGGGCCTGGTTCGGGGGCTTTCAGGCGTTGATGCCGCTTCTCGGCTACTATCTGGGCCGGTTCTTCGCGGAGATCATCACCGCCTACGACCACTGGGTGGCCTTTTTCCTGCTGGCCTTCATCGGCGGCAAGATGATCTGGGACGCGCTGGACGGCGGCGAGGAGGACGTGGACGCGGCCATGGACGTGAAGACCATGTTCCTGCTGGCTGTGGCCACCAGCATCGACGCGCTGGCGGTGGGGGTGACCTTCGCGTTTCTGGAGGTGGACATCCTGCCGGCGGTGCTGTTCATCGGGGCCACCACATTCGTGTGCTCTGCCGTAGGCGTAAAGGTGGGCAGCGTGTTCGGGGCCAGGTATCAGAAGAAGGCGGAGCTGGCCGGGGGCGGGGCTTTGGTGCTCATTGGCCTGAAACTATTGCTTGAGGGGTTGGGACTTATCTAAAGAATGTCAACATACCCACTGCCGGAGATTTTCCCGCCATACTGCGTTGTTTTTTCTTGCCATACACAAAGTATGGCTGCAAAAAAACGCCTTGTCTGACGGGAAAATCTCTCGCCATTGGGCACATTGCCCATTCTTCAGAATAAGCCCCTGGTATTTTGTGACAATTGCCGGGGCCGCTCCCCGTTGTAAAAAACCATAAAAATGTGTATAATCAAAGTTAACCAAAACTGACAACGGCATAGACATGCAAGGGGGAGCTCGAGGGGGACGGGAGTCCCGCCTCGAATAAGATCTGACGCCCCGCGCGAAGCGCGGCGAGCAGCGCGAGGACTTTTGCGCCGCTTGCGGCGCAAAAGTAACGGCGTCATTAAGAAAGCGAGGCGTGAGTCGTGGAGGAAAATGCGAAAAACTTCATTCTGGACTTTGTGACGGAGGACATCGGCCCCGGAGGCCGGTTCGAGGGCATGCAGGTGCACACCCGCTTCCCGCCGGAGCCCAACGGCTACCTGCACATCGGCCACTGCAAGGCCCTGTGCATCGACTTCGGCACGGCGGAGCGCTTCGGCGGCATCACCAACCTGCGCATGGACGACACCAACCCCGCCAAGGAGGACACCGAGTACGTGGACGCCATCAAGGAGGACATCCACTGGCTGGGCTTCGACTGGGGCGACCGGTTCTTCTATGGCAGCGACTACTTTGAAAAGACCTACGAGCTGGCCGAGGGCCTGATCAAAAAGGGCCTGGCCTATGTGTGCGAGCTGACTCCGGAGCAATTCCGGGAATACCGGGGCGACGTGGGCACCCCCGCCCGGAGCCCCTGGCGGGACCGGCCCATCGAGGAGAGCCTGGACCTGTTCCACCGGATGCGGGACGGGGAGTTCCCCGAGGGCAAGTATACCCTCCGGGCCAAGATCGACCTGGCCTCCGGCAACTTCAACATGCGGGACCCGGTGCTGTACCGCATCCGGTATATCGAGCACCACCGGCAGGGGACGAAATGGTGCGTGTTCCCCATGTACGACTTCGCCCACCCCATCCAGGACGCCCTGGAGGGCATCACCCACAGCCTGTGCTCTCTGGAATATGAGGACCACCGGCCGTTGTACGACTGGGTCATCAACAACGTGGACGTGCCGTCGAGGCCCCGCCAGATCGAGTTTTCCCGCCTGGGCATCAACTACACCGTCATGAGCAAGCGCAAGCTCCGTAAGCTGGTGGAGGAACACTACGTCTCCGGCTGGGACGATCCCCGCATGCCCACCCTGTGCGGTCTGCGCCGCCGGGGTTATACCCCCACGTCCATCCGGACCTTCATCAACCGCATCGGCGTCAGCAAGGTCACCAGCACCGTGGAATACTCCTTCCTGGAGCACTGTCTGCGGGAGGAGCTGAACCTTACCGCCCCCCGGCGCATGGCGGTGCTGCGGCCCGTGAGGCTGGTCATCACCAACTACCCTGCCGGACAGACCGAGACCTTTGCGATCGAGAACAACAACCTGGACGAGTCCGCCGGGACCCGGCCCGTGACCTTCTCCCGGGAGCTTTGGATCGAGAGCGAGGACTTCCTGCCGGAGCCCGTGCCCAAGTATAAAAGGCTCTACCCCAACGGCCCCGAGTGCCGCCTGAAGGGCGCGTACCTGATCAAATGCACCGGCTATGAGACCGACGCCGAGGGCAATATCACCGTTTTCGCCGAGTACGACCCCGACTCCCGTGGCGGGGACCCCGCCGACGGCCGGAAGGTCAAGGGCGGCACCATCCACTGGGTGAACGCGGCCGACTGCGCGGACGCGGAGGTGCGGCTGTATGACAACCTGTTCGCCGACCCGGAGCCCGACGCGGCGGAGAATTTCCTGGACTGCCTGTCCGACCGGTCCCTGGAGATCCTGACCGGCTGCAAGGTGGAGCGATCCCTGGAGGACGCCAAGGCCCCGGAGAGCTTCCAGTTCCTCCGCACCGGCTACTTCGCCGTGGACAACAAGGACTCCGCCTCTGGCCACCTGGTCTTCAACCGCGCCGTGGCCCTGAAGGACAGCTTCAAACCCAAGGCGTAACAAATGACCGCCCGGGACTTGACAGACAAGCCCCGCGCGGTCTATAATAAACGTACAAAAGGGCGCTGTGACAAGCGGTCAGCCCGACGGGTTTACAGTTTCAAATCGAGAACCGTCACCCTGCCCGGTGGCGGTTCGTCCTTCTTATCGTCAACGTTATCGTATATTTTCCGATATGTAACGTCAGCGTAATAGGCATATGCCTCACCCCCTTTCGGGGAGCGTGGCCGACCGCCTGCCGCTTACAGCGCCCCGGTGCAAAGCACCGCAAACAGGATACCATACGCCGCCAGAAAATGCAACGCCCCACGGAGTTCCCGCTCCGTGGGGTTCATTCGTCTGTGAATCTCACGACGTCGCCCGGCTCGCAGCCGATGATGCCGCAGAGCTTTTCCAGCGTAAGCATCGTGATATTCCCGTTCTTCTTCAGTGAGTCCAGGGTCTTGTTGTCGATACCGCCCTTCAACAGCCGGTACTGCGACACGCCGCGCCGGCGCATGGTCTCCCATAGGGGACTGTAATCAATAATAGCAACCACCCCAGACATCCCACGATAGAAAGACATAAGTCTCTTTCACGAAAACTTCTCGATCAGCTGGAAGATGACCGTCTGCTGTTCCTCGTTCAACCGGTTCCAACCGTCCAGAAGCCTCCGCTGGGACGCGGTCAGCGTCACCGCCTCGCCATCCTCCGCGAACAGCTGGGACAGTGTGATGCCGAACGCGCCGCATATCTTTTCCAGAGACGGTATCGTGGGCACCATATTTTTTCTATACCAGGAAGATATGGTGGACTGAGGCAGACCCGACTGCTCCGCCAGCTGATATTCCGTCCAGCCCCGGGCCTGTCTGTTTTCTGTGATGACCGTCAGGATGTCCTTCACGCTTTTGCCCCTTTGCTTTTGTTTTTCGCAAATTATACCATGTCGCGCGGTTTCGCGCAAGCGAGAGCGCGACCGGTATCTTTTTTATAACAGTGCGCAGCGTCTGTTATACTGTGACAAAGCGTTGTATTTTAATACCTATTGTCGTATAATAATTACGATAAACAAAACTATTGAAAGGGGGCAAGAACATAATGCCGGACTATGCAAAGATGTACGCGCTGCTGGTGCGGGCGGCGTCGGCGGCGCTGGACGCTTTGCCGGACACAAAAGAGAACGCGGCTGGACGCGATATCCTGCAAACGGCCCTGTACACGGCGGAGGAGATGTACATTGCCGCTGGCAACGCGGACGAAAAGTAAAATCACGGGGCCATGGCTCCGTGATTTTTGATTTCTTGTACTACTTAGTCCTTTTCGGAAAGATACGCCGCTATCTCCGTCACCAGCTTTTCCGCCCGATGGTACTGCGCCTCCACATCCGCTCTGGAGGCAACGTAAAAATCGTCATAATCGCTGGCGGAACGAATGCGGAACAGACTTCCGATGGTATCGGACAGCTCTGGCGTGAACCGGCCGGTCTTGACATACAGCTCACGAAATTTCGCAATGACGCCCGAATGCTTTTGGGAATCAAAGCCGTCCAGCGCCAAAACCGCCCGCAGGGCGTGAAACGCCGCGTAATAAGCCCGATTCGCCGTGCCCCGATACTCCCCGCTGTCCAGCAGGAGCTTTGCCTCCCGGAGGCAGTCCCCGGCATGCTGGATGCGCGCCGCCGACAGGTCCTTCAAAACGTCAGGCAATTTTCCGTCCCTCCCGCTCGATATTCTGATAAAACGGCAGGGCCGCTTTGTACTTCTCGTATGTGGCTACGTCCTTTTCCAGCACGGACAGCACCACCCCATACTCAAAGAGGATACTGCCGCACAGATGGTCTATCCGTGCCCGGTATCGGGCAAGCTCTTCCGCCGGGAGGTCCGCAAGGATGAGAACGTCCACGTCCGATTCATCGTCATAGTCCCCCCTGGCAAAGGAACCGTAGAGGATCGCGCCATGGAACGCCGGCCCGAAGATATCTTTTGCCTCGGCAACAGTCCGGTCCAATATCTCGCTGAGCTGGCTCTGCGTACACATGAAACCCGCCTCCCTTCATAACTATTATACACACATTTTATTCTGACCGCAATGCGATCACTGTCTACAGCCGCTTCACCGGGAACAGCATGCAGTTCGATTTGTCCCATTCCGAATAAACCTGATCAGCTCTTCCACGTCGGCGAAGCCGTCGTAGTCGCCCTCCAGGCCCTGGCGGTGGTACACCACGCCGTTTCGTTCGTTCCGCTCCAGACAGTCCAGCAGCGTCTGTATGCCGTACCGCCGGATGAACAGGTTGAACCCGTAGGGCCGCAGCTTCTCCAGCAGCCCCTTCCGGCATTCCTCCCCGCAGTCGGCGCAGCGCTCCAGCCCCTTTTCCAGGGAGCATTTCCGGTTGACGCACCAGTCCTTGTCCCGGCATTCATCCGAATGGCACCCATTGCACCGGTCATTCTCCGAACACAGGCAGCAGGCCAGCCCGCACCGGGCGATCCCAAGCTCTCGCTTCATATCCTTATCCCTCTGCCTTTTGTTTCAATTGATACAACAGATTGAGCGCCTCCAGGGGGGTGATGGTGTTCAGGTCCAGGTCCCGCAGCTCCTTGGCCAGGGCGGAGCCCGCCATGTCCAGCATGGACACCTGCTCCGTGTCCCGGGTCGCCGCCGGGGTCTGCGTCTGGGACGGACCCGCCTCCGGGCCGACCGATTCCAGCTCGGCAAGGTACTGCTTGGCCTTTTTGACCACCGGGTCCGGCACCCCCGCCAGCTTGGCCACCTCGATGCCGTAGCTGTCGTCCGCGCTGCCGGGGACGATCTTCCGCAGGAAGATCAGGGTCCCGCCCTGCTTCTTGGCGGTGATGTTGTAGTTTTTCACCCCGTCCAGGGTCCCCTCCAGAGCGCTGAGCTCGTGGTAGTGGGTGGCGAACATGGTCCGGGCGCCAAGACGGCGCCTGTCGGCGCAGTACTCCAGCATGGCCCGGGCAATGGCCATGCCGTCGAAGGTGGAGGTGCCCCGGCCGATCTCGTCCAGCACCAGAAGGCTGGCGCTGGTGGCGTGGCGAAGGATGTTGGCCATCTCCGCCATCTCCACCATGAAGGTGGACTGGCCGCTGGCCAGGTCGTCCGACGCGCCGATGCGGGTGAACAC
>CANPXZ010000074.1 GCA_947587485.1 uncultured Oscillospiraceae bacterium
CCCTGATCACCACCAACTGCGCGGTGCTGGGCGTGGTGCTGCTGAACACCCAGAACAACTACAACTTCCTGGAGAGCCTGATCGACGGCTTCACCGGCGGCCTGGGCTTCACGGTGGCCATCGTCCTGTTCGCCAGCGTCCGCGAGCGTCTCGAGTTCGCGGATTACCCCAAAGCCTTTGAGGGCTTCGCAATCTGCCTCGTGTCTGCGGCTCTGTTCGCTCTGGCGTTCATGGGCTTCTCCGGCATGAGGATCCCCGTATAAGGAGGTCGCGAGAAAATGACTGTTGTTTCTGCGATCATCATTCTCGGCGCGCTGGGTCTGCTGTTCGGCGTCCTGCTGGCCGTCGCGAACAAGGTTTTCTATGTGGAAAAGGACCCGAAGGAAGAGGCCGTCCGGGCCGTGCTGGCCGGCGCCAACTGCGGCGCCTGCGGCTATCCCGGCTGTGACGGCTACGCCGCCGCCGTCGCCAAGGGCGAGGCCCCGGTGAACGGCTGCGTGCCCGGCGGCGCCGCTGCCGCGACCGCCATCGGCGAGATCATGGGCGTTTCCGCCGGCTCCGCCGAGCCCAACGTGGCCTTTGTCCGCTGCTCCGGCACCTGCGGCCACACCAAAAAGAAGTTCGAGTACGAGGGCCTGGATTCCTGCCTGGCCGCCACCCGTCTGGGCGGCGGCAACGGCGCCAATATCTGCCCGGCGGGCTGCCTGGGCTTCGGCGACTGCGTCAAGGCATGCCCCTTCGACGCCATGCATCTTGTGGACGGGATCGCCCAGGTGGACCGGAGCAAGTGCGTGGGCTGCATGAAGTGCGCCGAGACCTGCCCCAAGAAGCTCATCACCAAGGTCCCCGCTGCCTCCACCAACGGCGTGGGCTGCAACTCCAACGACAAGGGCGCCCAGGTCACCAAGTACTGCGACTTCGGCTGCATCGGCTGCATGAAGTGCAAGAAGGAGTGCCCCGCCGACGCCATCACCATCGAGAACTTCCTGGCGAAGATCGACCAGGACAAGTGCGTCCACTGCGGCCACTGCGCGGAGGTCTGCCCCCGCAAGGTCATCAACACCTTCAACTGAGACCCATCGCATATCCTCTGCCCGCCCGGCAAAATGCCGGGCGGGTTTGTTTTGCCCAGAAGAAACTGTTGACAGCGGGGAAAAAACAGGGTATCATATCCCCAGCAAAAAAAGTGAGGATCGTTCATGATGCGTTTTGGCTTTGCCGTGAAATTTAGCTTCTTTACCTTTGCGGGGCAAAAGTAAAGACGATCTTCACTGCGGAAAAACGACCGGGAAACGCGCTGTGCGGTGCAGATCACCGCACAGCTTTTATTTTTTGACGCATGATGCAGAAAGGCGAAAAACGATGGATCTGGAGACTTTGAAGCAGCAGATGGATGAGCTGGACGGGCGGATGAGCGAGCTGTTCGCCAGGCGGATGGAGCTGTCCGCAGACCTGGCCAGGGCCCGGAAGGAGCAGGGCCTGGTGCCCATGGACCTGGCCGGACAGCGGGAGGCAAAGGCCCGGTTCCAACAGGCCGCCGGGGAGAGCCTGGCCGGCTACGCCGGGGTGGTGTACGCCACCTTGCAGGACGTGAGCCAGAGCTATCAGGCCAGCATCCTCCGGGAGCCCAGCGACCTGTGCGCCCGCATCGCCAGGAGCCTGGAGACCACCCGCCAGCTTTTCCCCGAGTCGGCCACCGTGGCATGCCAGGGCGTGGAGGGGGCCTACTCCCAGATCGCCGCCGACAAGCTCTTCCAGGACGCCCATATCTCCTACGTGCGCAGCTTCGAGGCGGTGTTCTCCGCCATCGCCAGCGGCTTCTGCCAGTACGGGGTCCTGCCCCTGGAAAACAGCACCGCCGGGTCCGTCAACCGTATATATGACCTGATGATGGCCTATAATTTCAGCATCGTCCGCTCCGTCCGGGTGAAGGTGGACCACAACCTGATGGTCCGGCCCGGCGTGAAAAAGGAGGACATCAGGGAGATCTTCTCCCACGAGCAGGCCATCGCCCAGTGCGCGGAATTTTTAAAGACCATGCCCGGCGTGAAGGTGACCGTGTGCGAGAATACCGCCATGGCCGCCAAGCGGGTGGCCGAGTCCGACCGGCGGGACATCGCCGCCCTCAGCTCCCACGCCTGCGGGGCCCTGTACGGGCTGGACACCCTGGCCGCCGACGTGCAGGACAAGGGCAACAACTATACCCGCTTCATCTGTATCGGCAAGGAGCCGGAGATCTTCCCCGGCGCGGACCGGACCAGCGTCATGCTGACCCTGAGCCACCGGCCCGGGGCGTTGTACCGGGTCATGAGCCGGATCACCGCGCTGGGCATCAACCTGACCAAGCTGGAGAGCCGGCCGCTGCCCGACCGGGACTTTGAGTTCATGTTCTACTTCGACCTGGAGACTTCCGTCTACTCCCCCCGGTTCATCCAGCTGCTGGGGGACCTGGAGGAGATGTGCGAGACCTTCCGGTACCTGGGCAGCTACTCCGAGATCGTGTAAAACGCGCCCGCAACCGTTCGTTGCGGAATTTCCAGCCCCGGATGGTAGACCCGCAACCGCCTTCTTTTCTATACTTGCAGTACCAAAAGAAAGGAGACGCTGTCATGACACTGGCTGAAAAGATCGCCTGGTGCCGGAAACGGGCCGGCCTGTCCCAGGAGGAGCTGGCGGAAAAGGTGGGCGTGTCCCGCCAGGCGGTGAGCAAATGGGAGCTTGGCGACGCCACGCCGGAGGTGGGAAAGCTGCTGCAGCTGGCCCGGACCTTTGGGGTGACCACGGACTGGCTGCTGGGCGGAGAGGACCCGGCGGAGGAAAACGCTCCGCCCCAGCCGGAGACCAAGCCCGCCGCCTCATGGGTGGACGCCGTTCCCGGCGCGGTGGGCCGGCTGCTGCGACAGTATGGGTGGCTGTTCGGGGTGCGGCTGGCCGTGAGCGGGGGACTGACCGCCGCCCTGGGCCTGGTGGGCCGGTACATGTTCCGCACGTTCATATCCAACCCCTTTGGCCCCACTCCATCCAACCCCGGCGTCATGCTGTGCACGTTCGCCGCCGCAGTGGGCGCGGTCATGCTGATCATCGGCGTGGCCGTCATCATCGCCCTGTACCCCAAAAAGCGCTGACCGCCCAGCCTTGACAGAATGGGCGCAGGGTGTATAATTGCCTCAGAACGACAGAAAAGGGAGGACATATCTATGCTGCTTTCAACCATCGATCAGGTCCCCGGGAAGGTCGTCACCCAGGTCCTCGGCCTGGTCAGCGGGAGCGTCGTCACTTCCAAGCACCTGGGCAAGGACTTCATGGCCAGCATGAAGACCATCGTGGGCGGGGAGATCACGGGCTACACGGAGATGCTGGAGGACGCCCGGCGCATCGCGATCCAGCGGCTGATCGACAGCGCGGCCGCCATGGGCGCAGACGCCATCATTGGGCTGCGCCTCACCTCGTCCTCCGTCATGCAGTCCGCCGCCGAGGTGACCGCCTACGGCACCGCCGTCAAGCTGGGCTGAATCGAACATCGCGCGAAAAGACCGGACCTTTTGAGGTCCGGTCTTTTACCGTTTTTATTCCCTTGTCAGCTCATCATACAGCGCCTCGGGGGTGTCCACGATCCGCGTCGCGCCCTTTTCGGTGAGCTCCGCCACGGTCCGAAACCCCCAGGACACAGCTACCTCGTCCATCCCGGCGTTTTGGGCGGTCTGCAGGTCCACCTCCGAGTCGCCGATGTACACGGCCCTTTCCCGGGAAATACCAAGCTCCGCCAGCACCGCGTTCACCAGGTCCGGGGCGGGCTTTTTCGCCGTACCGGGCCGTTCCCCCAGCGCCGCGTCGAACATCCCCGGATAAAACCGCCTGCACAGGTCCTTCACCCCGTAGTCCACCTTGTTGGACACCACCGCCAGGCGCAGGCCGGCGGCCTTCAGCTTTTCCATCAGCTCAGGCACCCCCTCATAGGGCCGGGTGTTGTCCAGATCGTGCTGCCGGTAGTGCTCATGGAAGGTCTCATAGAGCGCGTCCAGCTCTGGCGCGGGCGTGCCTGCCGGGGCTCCCCGCTCCACCAGCTTCCGGACCCCGTTGCCCACGAACCGGCGCACCTCCTCCAGCGTCCGCTCCGGGAAGCCGTGGCTGGCAAGGGCGTGGTTCAGGCTGTTTTTCAGGTCCTCCAGCGTGTACAGGATCGTCCCGTCCAGGTCGAAGATCGCAAGGTCGTACTTTCTCATGTCGCCTCTCCTTTGTTATACCGGTACTCCATGCTGTAACTGCGCTCGTCCACCGAGCCGTCCAGCAGGTCATGCCCCACGCTGTCCGCCACCGTGAACCCGCACCTTTCGTGGGTCCCCAGGGAGGCGGTATTTTTCTTGTTCACATCGTCCCGGACCCGGAAGGGGCCGGCTTCCTTCAGCCGCTCCAGCACCAGCCCCAACAGCCGGGACCCGAAGCCCTGCCGCCGGCAGTCCGGGCGGGTCTCCAGGGCCTCGATATAATACTCCCCGGCGTCCAATTTGTAAAGCCGCAGGGCGCTGACCCATTCCCCGTCCCGCTCCAGGACCATGTACCGGTTTTGCTCCTTTTGCAAAATATCGTCCCGGATGTAGGCGAGGAAATCTTCCTCGATCCTGGCCAGGGCGGCGGCTCTGTCCGTCGCGTCCGGATAGAAATAGTCGATGTTTTCCTCGTTGCTCTCGGCGTAGATATCCATGAGCTTCCGCCCGTCCACCTGAGCAAAGTCCCGTATCTCCAGCAGTTTCATATCATTCTCCTATGTCCGCCAGGTCGAAGCTGACCGCCTTGGCCAGCTCCGCCAGGCTCGTCTCCGCCTGACAGCCAATCTTCCCGGCGCTGAACAGGATCGTGTCGAATCCGGACGCGGAGGCGTCGATCACCGTCCGGAAGGGCTTTTTCATGCCGATGGGGGAGCAGCCCCCGTGGATGTACCCGGTCAGGGGCAGCAGCTCCTTGGACTTGATCATCCCGATGCTCTTCTCGCCCACGGCTTTGGCCGCTTTTTTCAGGTCCAGCTCCCGCTCCGCCGGCACCAGAAACACGTAGTGCTCCCCGCTGCCCGCCACGGTCACCAGGGTCTTGAACACCCGGGCCGGGTCCTGGCCCAGCGCCGCCGCCACGTCGACGCCGCTGACGGCGTCGGTGTCCCCGTAATAGTGGGGCGTGTAGGCGGCCTTTTTCTGCTCCATCAGCCGCATCACGTTGGTCTTTTCCATTTTTTGCTTTTTATTGCCCATGTTTACACGCTTTCGTTTCCGTATACCACCTTGGTATGGTCGTTCTGAATCCGTCGTAGCTGTCCAGCGCCCGGCGGTACCTCTTTACCATGCCGTCGATCTCTCTCTGCCCGAATTTTTCCGCCCACTTGATGGAGTACAGCGCCGCGTGGGCCACGTAGACGGCCAGGGTCCGCCAAAATTCCTCCGGGACGTCGCCGTCAAAGTAGGCGTCGATCTGCCCCACGCAGTAGGGGACGCTGCACTCGATGCCGAAGCTCTCCAGCTTGTAAAATTCCTCGTAAGGGTCCCCCACCTCCCAGCGGTTGAAGTCGATCACGCCGACGGCGCCCTTTGGCGTATAGATCAGATTGCCGGGATGGTAGTCCCCGTGCTGATACACCGGCGCTTGCCGCCATATCAGGTCGATATTCTCCCGCACGTAGCGGATCAGAGCCTCGTCCCCGTCCTGCCGGAGCCGGGACGACTCATAGCGGGCCAGCTGCTCCAGCTTTTTCGCCTTCTTCGTCTGGTCCGGCAGGTCTTTCGCGGCCACCGGTATGGCGTGTATCCGCCGCAAAATGCGGCCCGCCTCCCGGCCCAGCCGGTACTGCTCCCCCTCCGGCAGGCCGGGCAGGACGTCCTCCAGATCCCGGCCCTCCACCCACGTCAGGAGCATGTACACGCTCTTTCCGCCGTCGCAGAGCCCAAAATCCACCGGCGCGGACATGGGAAACCCCAGGCGGGCGTACTTTTGGATGACCTCATATTCCCTTTGCTTGGCCTGGTATTGTTCGCCGTCGGAGAGCCTGAGAAGCAGCCTCCCGTCTTTTGTGGTGACCAGATATTTCCGGTCGCTGGACCAGCCCTTCGCGACCTCCTCCACCGCCGTCCAGCCGCCGCTGTGAGGGATATCCGCCCATTTCGCCCGCGTCACGCCGGTCATATCGCTCTCCTGCCCGCCCATCATCGTCACAGGTCCTTTCTGAAACAGATCACCCGGTTGGCTTCTTCAAAGCCCATGGCCAGGTGGAAACGCAGGCTGTCGGCGTTGTCCAACTCGCAGTCGCTGGCAAATTCCGCGCAGCCAAGCTCCTTCGCCCACGCCTCGCAGGCGGCCAGTAATTGCCGTGCACAGCCACTCCGGCGAAAGGCCGCCTCCACAAAAATACCCTCCAGGTAGCCCACGGGACTGGTTTTCGTCCCCTCCACATAGTCGTGCCGGAGCTGGCACTGGGCAAAGCCCACGGCCCGGTCATCCTCCCAGGCGAGAAAGCACGCGGCGTCTCCGCTGTTCACAAGACCGGCAAACTCGTCCGCCAGCTCTGCCGCCTCATGGCCGGGCCACAGCTTCGCGGCCAGCGCCGCCAGGGTCCCGGTATCCTGGTCTGTCGCTTTTCTTACCGTCATGACCTGTTCACCCCCGTCGCGTCCGATCTCTCCTTGGCGGGGCGGCCGGGGACCAGCGCCCGGAAGCTCCCGGCCTCGCCCCGGCAGCGCCAGCTTCTTCCGCTCGGATTTTCACCGATGATCTTCATCCCCAGTTTCTCCGCGATCCTTTGCGAACCCGCGTTGGCCTTGTCGATGTACGCTTCCACATGGACCACATGCGGCGGTATGTTCCTGAGCGCGTATCGGAAAAAATAATAGAACAGCAGCGTGCGCTGATAATCCGGTGCGATCTCGATCTCCTCGACCAACAGCGTGTCCCGACGTGACAGCTCCCTTTACACAAGGGAGCCTTTCGATAATGTGCGGCTTTGCCGCGTTTCTGCTAAGGAGGCGAGCCTAAATCTCTTCCTCCGGACCGAATACCCGGTCCAGCTCCGTTTGCAGCTTTCGCTTCATCTCCGCCAGCTCCCCGGCCGAGGGCCGGTCCTCGTCGGCGTACATCTTCTCCATGGGATACCACCACACCGGGCCCCTGCCGCCGTTGCCGTAGCCGCCGATGTCACCGGCCCGCCGGGGGAACAGGTGCCAGTGCAGGTGCGCGTCCCCCATGCCCAGCAGCTCATAATCCATCTTCTCCGCCTGAAACGCCCTGGACACCGCCTGGGCCGTCAGGGTCATCTCCTCCAGAAATCTGGCCCGCTCCGCCGGCTCCAGGTAGAAAAGCTCCGTCTTGTCCCCATGGTGCTTATAGAGAAACAGCGTATAGCCGTAAAACCGCTGGTGGTCGCCCAGCACCACGTAGCCCGTCTCCAGTTCCCGGACAAAATAGGGGTTCTCGCCCCGCTTGATCATCCCGATCCTGTCGCATATGAGACACATATTCGTTCCTCCATGTTCCCAACGGTCCGCCGTCCCTCAAAGCTCCGGCTGCCACTGGCTGCGGTCCATATCCACCGTGCCGTCCGGGCGGAAGACCACGCCCTCTGCCTCCAGCAAAAACCGCTGGCCGTCTGGCATGTGGGTGTCAAATGCCTTTTTCGTGCCGCCGGACCGGTCCACCACCCGGTGGCAGGGCACGCCTTTGTCCACGGGACATGCGGCCATGGCATAGCCCACCACTCTCGCCCCCCGGGGGCGGCCCGTCAGCCGGGCGATCTGGCCGTAGGTGGCCACCTTCCCCGGCGGTATTTGCCGCACGACGTCCCATATTTCCTCAAATGTGCCCATGGTTTCACTCCAGTCAAACGGAAGTTGTCGCCGTCCGGCGACACCATATCGAAAGCCTCCCTTGTGTAAAGGGAGCCATAAAAGGTGCGCCTGCGGCGCGATCTGAGGAATCCGGCCCCCTCTGACGAGGGGGCTGTCAGCGCCCCTTGGGGTCCCCAAAAGGCATGCCTGCCTTTTGGGGAGAGGAGGAGCCGCGAGCCAGGTCTCCCTTTGCCGCTTGCGGCAAAGGGAGACCTGGCTTGCGTGCTCCGACGACGCTGACTGGGGGAGAGAAGATGACCTCCCGTGCCGGTGTATCTCTCCCTCCGTCGCGGCTTTGCCGCGCCACCTCCCTCGTCAGAGGGAGGCGTTCAAAGCGGTGCGCCTTCGGCGCGGAAAACGGGAATTCACCGAAGCAGCTCCCCGTGGAAATACTGTTCCTGAAAGGCGATTTGCCTCAGGATAACTTCATCCGGATAATCCTCTCCGCATGCCGAGACGATCCATTTATCTTCAACATCATCATATCTGCGATAGACAGCGATAACACGGCCTTCGAATTCCTTCACCGGAACATCGACGCCGAACAGGTAAATATCTTGTTCAGCGCCATCTTCCGCAAAAAAATCTTCAACATACCCATAATTGATCGGATAGATCATCTCCGCATGACGGGGGTGATGGCTGCCGATGGGTCTGTCGATCTTACCGCAAACATTTCGTCCAATGATCGCTGGATAATCACAACGCATTTTCTGTCCCTCCAAACGCCCGGTTTACCGCCCCAATGACCGCCGCCGACAAACGGGACCTATCTTATCTGTTTCCGACAAATATATAACAGATGGTTCGTATTCCCCAGCAACTCCCGCTTTTCGGAAAATGCCAAATACCATTCCGCAAGAGCCTTGAAATCCTGATCCGAAAGGGAAAAATCCGGGCGCTTTTCAATGGGCTCCAGCAGACCGTCCACGCCTGTGGTCATGAGCCAGTCGACAGGCTTGGCCTGAAACAGTCCTTCAAACTCCGTCACATCGTAGCCGGTAAAGAGCTGTTCCTTGAAATGCCGCACCTTATGATCATCTGTAAAGTTCTCTTCCTGTCCCGCGGCCCAGTTCCCGTAAAAGTAGTTTGCGTACATGATCGCAAACACGGATATAAAAGCGAAAAAAATCACCCCGCCCGGCTTTGTGACCCGGATCGCCTCGTCGATCGCCCTGTCCACATCCTCCGCTTCATACAGGTGATACATGGGGCCAAGGGACAACGTGACATCAAAGGAGTTATCCGCAAACTTGCTGAGGTCTGCGGCGTCCCCCTGATAGGATGTGATATTTTCCATTCCTTTGCTGTTTTCCCGGAGGACCGCCAGATTGCTCTCGGCCAGTTCAACTGCCGTCACATCCATCCCCTCTTTTGCCAGAGCGATGGAATATCTGCCGGTCCCGGCGCCGACCTCCAGGACCCTGGACCCTTTGGCCGCGTACCGGTGGATATAGGTCATCGTTGTGCAGTACTCAAGCTGACCGTGTCGGGTCCTGCTCAGCCGCCCATCTTCATCGTATTGGTCATAATAGCCGCTCACGATCTCTTTTCTGCTGCTCATGATCATCGCCTCCCAACCCTCGCTTTATCCATCACAATATACCACGCTTCACCGCGTTTTCAGAATATATCCCCGCAGTTTCAGTTCCTTGCCGGAATCCGTGGTACATTCCTCTGACCCCTGCTCCACGATCTCATAGGCGTCCTTCAGCTTGTGAAGCAGTTTGATGCTGGCCTCGTTTCGTTCGTCCGCCTCGTAGAAAAACGAACGCTTATCGTATTCGGCGCGCGTGTAGTCCAGGACGGCCCGCAGCGCCTCATAGGCGTAACCCCTGTTCTGCTCCGATCTTATGATCCAAACGCCCAGCTCCGGGCACGCTTCCGAAAGCCCGTGGACCTCGACGCTGCCGAGAAATCTCCCGTCATGGGACAGGATAGAGAAAACCATGCCCTCGCCCCGGGCCATTTCATCCAGAAAGCCCTGCAGCAGGTCCCTTGCGCTGTCCACGCTGGCGAACGGGTCCGGCCACTGATATTTTGTGATCTCCCCGTCGAAGCCGTCGAAATACTCCCGCAGATACTTCATCTCAAACGGCGCGATGGTCAGTCGCTTTGTTTTTATCATATCTCTTTCCTCCAAACGCCCGGCATTCCCTCTTTGCATCAGGGGCGAGCCGTATTCATCCGCCCCGCTGTCTGCAAACCCGAGAGAGAGCCAGAATCTGCGCGAATCCTCCTTCGCATAATTCAGGGAATAATAGACCGCGCCGTCCTTCTTGGTATATGCAAGAAGCGCCTGAAAGCAGTCGTGCCCCGTTCCGTTTCCCCTAAACTCCGGAAAGACCCAGAAATCCAGAATAAAGCACTTTCCGTCCTCGCTCTGGTAGGTACAATATTGGGCGGCGCCGATCCGCTGTCCGTCCCGGACAAAATAAACCATGTGCAGCTTGTCCTGCGGCCGCAGCATATGCTCCTTCAGCACGTCACGGTATTCCGGACTCTGGAAATATGCCTTCTCGCCCTCATCCGTTATCATGCCGTCGTCGACCAGATATTGAAACTGAATATTCCAAAAATCATCGATATGCTCAACGGGGATCTCCTGGATCGTTATCATAGATTGTCCTCCGCGCACGGACCGTCAACGGTCCAGATAGAAGATGATGTTTGCTTTGTCCTCCTGGGGCGTGCCGCGATAGATGTGATCGTCAAAGCCGCCGATGACGAAGCCCTGCTTCAGATAAAACAGGCACGCGCTCAGGTTGTTGTCCTGCCCCACCGTGTAAAGGCCGCTATAGCCCCTGTCACGGGCGGCAGCCAGCGCATGGTCCACCAGCGCTCTGCCGACGCCCTGGCTTCTGTAGGCCTTGCGGACCTTCAGGTCATCCAGGTACATATACTTAAACCAGTCGTCCGCCAGAACAGCCAGCCCCACGCACGCGTCCCCGTCATAGGCGCCGACAAAGACGTGGTCCCCGGCGAGGGCGTCGTAATCGTAGTCCTCGTCGGGAAAGCACATCTCACGGATGTCCTGGGGCGCGAATTTTTCCACCGTATAGCGCCATGCGCCGTTTTCATAGGCGGGGAGCATCCGTCCCCACAGCGAAAACGGTTCGTTGGGGATGCGGATATCCTGTTTATGGGCGGCGTCGATGATTCGTATATCGATCATACGATCACCTCTCATTCGTCCCCGGTGAGCAGTTGCTCCAGCCCGTTGACTTCCCACAGTTCGATATGCAGCTTCTCGGCCATTTCTCTGGCCTTTGGCGTAAAGGTCGAGTTTGTGACCACGACCGCGCGGTCAGCGTCATAGACGCCCTTCCCGGCATAGACCTCCTGGACTGCCTTCGTATCGACCGCCGAACGATAGCGCTTGCATTGTATCGCATATCGTTCTTCCCCGTGAACGGCGATGATATCCACGCCGTGGTCCCCGGTCGCGGGGGTAAGCGTCACATCCTGCCAGCCCGCTTCCCGTAGCAGACCGGCGACATACTCCTCAAACTGCACGCCGGTCATCTCGTCCACCGACTCCGGGGCATCCTGCAAGGCAGCGTTTCGCAGCCGCGGCACCGGCTTGTCAAAAATCAGCAGGATGACGAACGACGCGATCGCTGTCGCAGTCGCGGCCAGCGTCGCAATGCCGAGCCCCTTCAACAAACCGCTGTCCGTGCGAAGAAGCACGATGACGGAAAGCACTTTTGCGGTGATCACACCAAGTATCGCCGCAAGGCTCGATACGACGGCGAGAGTATCCAGTGTTTTTGACTGCACCAGCGCTGGTGGCTTCTTTGCCATGATCTTCGCTCCTTCAACTTTCATCTCTGCACGTACAATGTCCGGCAGCACATTGCATTGTAGCACACTTTCGGACATAAAGAAATCCCTCAGAGCGAGAGCTCTGAGGGATCGTTGATGTTGGCAGCGACCTATTTTTCCAGTCCGTCTCCAGACAAGTATCGTCGGCACAGTCGGGCTTAACTACCGTGTTCGGAATGGGAACGGGTGGACCCCCGCTGTAATAACCACCAACTTTTCAGGACCTGCGCCCTGAAGACTGAACAATGGGTGTGAGGAGCGAGGCGTGAGTCTGCATACTGCATAGGTCAAGCCCTCGGGTTATTAGTACCGGTCGGCTGAACACATTACTGTGCTTACACCTCCGGCCTATCAACGAT
>CANPXZ010000075.1 GCA_947587485.1 uncultured Oscillospiraceae bacterium
AGGACGGCACCCGTCTGGTCCGCAGCCAGGAGACCAACTCCGGCGACTTCGCGGCCGACGCGCTGTATTACCTGTTCGACAAGACCAGCGCCGTGGAGGGCTATCCCGTGGATATGGCCATCATGAATGGCGGCGGCATCCGCAACGAGGCCATCACCGGCGAGATCAGCTACCTGACCTGCAAGAACATGCACACCTTCGGCAACGTGGCCTGCCTGATCCAGGTCACCGGCCAGCAGATCCTTGACGCCCTGGAGTTCGGCGCCCGCGGCGTCGGCACCGGCGAGGAGATCGGCGGCTTCCTGCATGTCTCCGGCGCCAAGTACACCATCGACACCAGCGTTGAGTCCACCTGCACCATGGACGACAAGGGCGTGTTCACCGGCGTGTCCGGCGACTATAAGGTCAAGGACGTGCAGATCCTGAACCATGAGACCGGCGAGTATGAGCCCCTGGACGTGAACGCCACCTACAACCTGGCGGGCTACAACTACACGCTGCGCGATCTGGGCGACGGCTTCTCCATGTTCGACGGCGCCGTCAACATTCTGGACTACGTGATGGAGGACTACATGGTCCTGGCCAATTACGTCCAGTCCTTCGAGGACACCGACGGCGACGGCCTGCCCAACGTGACCGGCTACGAGACCCTGGAGGGCCAGGGCCGCATCACCATCGAGTGATCGTTTCCTGGATACACTTTTATGAATTCGCTGCCCCCGGCTCTCGTGAGCCGGGGGCGTTTTTGGCACTATACACACTTGACGGACACCGGAGGGAACAGTAAAATATAAGGAAACTTCAAACGTCTGCTCATGCAGCGACGCCGGATCTTATTTGGGAGGGAAATGCAAAATGGCGAAACGCGTGTTGTGTCTGTTTCTTGCGGTGGTATCCCTGTTCTCTCTGGGCGTCCCCGCTTTTGCGGAGGAAGGGCCGGGGGACGCGCCGGAAGCCGTCGCCGCGCCGGAGATCCCGGCTGCGGAAGTGAGCGCCGGGGAGGCGGAACAGCCGCCGGCGACCACGGAGGCCCCCGCAGTCTATACCGTCACCTTCAAGCTGACGGTGGACGGCGCCGCCCGGGAGGACGTGCAAAAGACGTTCAACGCCGGGGAGGCCGTTGTGCTCCCGGAGGAGCTCAAGAGCATCGTGCAGGCCGGCTATGAGCTGACTTGGTATCTGGATAAAGAGTTGACGCAGAAGGCCGACCTGGAAAAAGAGCCGGTCTATGTGACGCAGGACACGATCCTCTACGGCGTGGCGGTCCTGCCTGTCACGGCTGAGCCCGAGATCACGGCTGAGCCCGAGATCACAGCTGAGCCCGAGATCACCGCTGAGCCCGAGGTCACCGCAGAGCCCGAGGTTACCGCAGAGCCTGAGGTCACTGTGGAGCCTGAGATCACGGCTGAGCCTGAGGTCACCGTGGCGCCCGAGGTCACCGAGGAGCCTGAGGTCACCGAGGAGCCTGAGGTCACTGTGGAGCCCGAGATCACGGCGGAGCCTGAGATCACTGTGGAGCCTGAGGTCACCGTGGAGCCCGAGGCCACGGAAGCACCCGAGGCCACCGAAGGACCCGAGGCCACGGCGGAGCCTGAGACGATCGAGGAACTGGACTGGAAAGACGAAAATGGTGTTCTGGAACTGATTTCCAATGATAATTTGAAAAATAACACTTGCAAAGTGATCCAGAAGGCTCTGGACGCCGCTGCCACCGCCGGTACGGCCGGCGCGCCCTGCACGGTGAAGGTCCCGGCGGGCAGCTATACGCTGGAGAGGGGCTCTCTTTCCATCGGCAGCAACACCATTTTGGACCTGACGGGCGTGACGCTGAAGAGAAGCGGCCAGACCCCGACGGGCGTGTCCTACAACATGATCTTCCTGGGGCTGCAGAAGGACCGGAGCCCTGACAATCTGCCCGGCACCGGCGCTTCGGGGTATGCCTTCACCAATATCACCATCAAGGGCGGCACCCTGGACGGCAGCGGCGGCGACACGACCGTGCTGAAGATGTGCCATGCCGCGAACGTCACCGTCAGCGGCGTGACGCTGACGAATACGAACAACGCCCACCTGATCGAGGTGGCCGGCGTGAACGGCCTGACCATCAGCGGCTGCCATTTTTCCAACCAGGCCCTGGCCGCCGGCTCGGCTACGATGACCTTTGAGGCCATCCAGATAGACGTGCTGAACGCGGAGCATATCACGGGCTACCGGGAAGAGAATCTTGCGACCAGCGGCGTCACCGTGACCGGCTGCACCTTCGACAACGTGCCCCGCGGCGTGGGCGGCCACACGTTCATTCTCGGCTGCCCCATCAGCGGCGTCACCGTGACCGGCTGCACCTTTACCAATGTCAAGAGCGCGGCCATCTTCTCCTTTGGCTGGACCGGATGCAGCTTCTCCGGCAACAGCATCACCGCGCCCCGGGGCATCGTGGTGAGCTCCGTCACCGGGGAGGGCGGCGTCTTTGCCGCCGGCGGCTATACGGCGCCCGCCGCCGACCAGGGCATCGCCGTCAGCGGCAACTCTGTCACGGTCGTCGGGACCGATCCTTACAGCGACGCCGAGCCTTGCGGCATCATGGTGATGGGCTACAACATCACCGGCGGCCGCGTCCCCGCGGGCAATTACTATATCAGCGGCGCGCGGGTCACCGATAACACGGTCAACGGCAGCGGCGCATCCCAAGGCATCAACCTGCAGGATGTGCGCTCTTCGGCCGTCACCGGCAATACGATCAATAACGCCGGCAAAAACGGCGTGCTCGTGATGGACAGCGACGGCGTGACCGTCTCCGGCAACGGGATCAGCGCGGCGGGCGGCAACGGCGTCTGGGCGTCCAACTCCGCCGTGACTGCGGAGAACAACACCGTCGGCGACCCCGCCGGCAACGGCATCGGCGGGGAGCGGTCCACGATCTCAGCTGCGGGCAACATGATCACGGCTCCGGGCAGCAACGGCCTGCTGGGGCAGAACGGCACGACTCTGACCGCCTCTCAGAACACCGTCACGGACGCTAAGGGCAACGGCATTTACGTGTCGGGCACCTCCACGCTGAATGCCTCCGACAACACCATCTCCAAGCCCGCCAAGCAGGGCATCGGCGCGGACGGCGCTGAGGTGACCGCCTCCGGCAACACGATCAGCACCCCGGGCGGCAACGGCATCTTTGGGACGAACAAGGCCGCGCTGACCGCCACCGGCAACACGATCACTTCCTCCAAGGGCAACGGTATCTACGTGTCGGCCTCCGCGACCCTGAACGCCTCCGGCAACACCATCTCCAAGCCAGCCAAGCAGGGCATCGGCGCGGACAAGTCCAAGCTGACCGCCGCCGACAACACGATCAGCGCCCCGGGCAGCAACGGCATTTTTGGGACGAACAAGGCCACGCTGACCGCCACCGGCAACAAGATCACGTCCGCCAAGGGCAACGGCATCTGGGCGTCCAACTCCACCTTGACCGCGAAGAACAACACCGTCACCAGTCCCGCCGGCCAGGGCATCGGCGCGGAGAAGTCGACTGTGACGGTCACGGACAATACGGTCTCGAAGGCGGGCAAGACCGGGATCTATATGGCCAAATGCACGGTGAAAAGCGTCACCGGCAATACGGTCTCCAGCCCCAAGCGCTACGGCATCCAGATCAATGATGGCTCCAAGGCCGCGACCGTCAGCAAAAACACCGTCAAAAGCCCCGGCGACTGCGGCATCCTGGTCAGCAACAAGTCCACCGCCACGAAGATCGCCGAGAATACGGTGCTGAGCGCCAAAAAGGGCACGGTGGCCGTCACCTCCGACAGCAAGGGCAAGATCTCCTCGACTTACACCGCCGCAGCCCCGGAGGTGAAGCTGACCCTCACCGCCAGCGGCATCAAGGTGAGCTGGAGCAAGTGCGCCGGCGCGGGAGCCTACCGGGTATACTACAAGACCAGTAAAAACGGCAGCTGGAAGAAGATCGGGGATACCACGGCCACCAGCTATACCCGCAAGAACGCCAGCCTCTCCAGCGGCAAGACCTATTATTTCACGGTCCGGTGCGTGAAGGCCAAGAACAGCAGCACCTACGTAAGCTCCTATGACACCGCCGGCAAGAGCGTGAAATTCGTGAAGGCCCCCACGGTGAAGGTGGCCAAGACGGCCTCCGGCATCAAGGTGAGCTGGGACAAGTGCGCGGGAGCCGGAGCCTACCGGGTATACTACAAGACCAGCAAGAACGGCAGCTGGAAGAAGATCGGGGATACCACGGCCACCAGCTATACCCGCAAGAACGCCAATCTGAAAAACGGCACCACCTACTGGTTCACGGTCCGGTGCGTGAAGGCCAAAAACAGCGGCACATTCGTAAGCTCCTATGACACCGCCGGCAAGAGCATCAAGTATAAAAAGTAAACAGCTCCCAGCAAACCCATGGGCGCGTCCGAGGAAACTCGGGCGCGCTCATTTGTTATGGAGCGGAATGGGAGAAGAGCTTGTTTTGCGCGCGTTTTTTGTGTTCATTTTTGTAAAAACTAGATGTTGTGGCGCGAAAAATGGCCGTCCACAATAGGAAAAAATTGGCAGCCCAAAAACGTGAAAAAACTGCCGTTGCCCCCTTGCAATTTAAAAAATGGCCCTCTATAATAGGGGCAAGTGGGGCGAAGTGGGGAAAAATGTTTAGGTTTCCCACAGATGGATCAGGAGGTGAGCGGGATGACAGGCGAATATCAGCATTCGCTGGACGCCAAAGGGCGTCTGTTCATTCCCGCGCGTCTTCGGGATGAGCTGGGCCCCGAGTTTTATGTGACGCTCTCCATGGACCACTGCCTGTGCGCGTACAGCGCGGAGCAGTGGCAGGTCTTTTCCGACAAGGTCAACGCCATGCCCTACGTGAAGCAGCGGGCCATGCGGCCCCTGTACGCCTTCGCCTGCAAGTGCGAGCTGGACGCCCAGGGGCGTATCCTGCTGCCCCAGAGCCTGCGGGACCGGGCGGGGCTGACGAAGAACGTGACGGTCCTGGGCTCCAACAACCACGCGGAGTTCTGGGACAGCGAGGAGTGGGCCGCGCTGCGTGACAGCGAGGCATCGCCGGAGAACATCGCCGCCGTCATGCAGGAGTTCGACTTCTGATGCGGCATAAGAGCGTGCTGCTCCAGGAGTGCGTCCGCTACCTGGAGATCGACCCGGATGGGGTCTATGTGGACGGGACCCTGGGCATGGGCGGCCACGCGGAGGCCGTGCTGGAGAGGCTCACCGGCGGCGGGATGCTGGTGGGCATCGACCGGGACGAGCGGGCCCTGACCTATGCCGGGGAGCGGCTGGCCCGGTTTGGAGACCGGGCAAAGCTGGTGAAGGGCAATTTCGGCGATCTGGGAGCGATCCTGGACAGCCTGGGAATAGAGCAAGTGAACGGGATGCTGTTCGACCTGGGGGTATCGTCGCCCCAGCTGGACGACGGGTCCAGGGGCTTTTCCTACATGCAGGACGCGCCCTTGGACATGCGGATGGACGAGTCCGCAAGCCTGACGGCCCGGGATATCCTGAACACCATGTCGGAGGCGGAGCTTCGCAGCATCTTCTGGCGTTACGGCGAGGAACGGTACGCCGGGCGCATCGCCGCAGCGGTGGTGGCCGCCCGGGAACAGGCTCCCGTGGAGACAACGGGTCAGTTCGTGCAGATCATCCGCCAGACCATGCCGGCGGCGGTCCTGCGGGAGAAGCAGCACCCGGCCAAGCGGTGCTTCCAGGCGGTGCGCATCGCGGTCAACGACGAGCTTGGCGCCCTGGAGCGGATGCTGGACACGGCCCCGGACCGGCTGAAAACAGGGGGGAGGCTGCTGGTCATCAGCTTCCACTCCCTGGAGGACCGGATCGTGAAGGAGGCCATACGCAGGCGTGAGAACGGCTGCACCTGCCCGCCGGACTTTCCGGTGTGCACCTGCGGCTTTGTAAAGACCCTGAAGAGCGTGACCCGCAAGCCGGTGATCCCCGGCGGGGAGGAGCTGGCGGACAACCCCCGGGCCAGAAGCGCCCGGCTTCGGATAGCGGAGAAGGTGTGAATCATGGCTGATATCAAAACATTCAACTCCTATAACTTCGTCACCGGCGCGGTGGACGGGACGCTGGCCTATGACTTCGGCAACCCGGACCTGTACCCGGGGGACGAGGTCATCTACGACGAGCCCGAAAGACGGTCCAGACGCCGGGAACGGCTCCAGCCCAGGGAGTGGATCCGGGAGGACGTCCGGGCCGACGAGCGGGAGAAGGCCGCCGCGAAGAACAGGCAGGGCTTCTCCGTCGTGTCCCTGCTGGGCGTGGGCGTGGCGGTGGTGCTGCTGACCATGATGCTGCTGGCCCAGATCCGCCTGACGGACATCTCCGACACGGCGGCCAAGCTGGAGAGCCAGATCACCCAGCTGGAGACCGAGCGGGACAAGCTCACGGTGGAGTATGAGACCGTGTTCAACCTCAAGGACGTGGAGGAGCACGCCGTGAACGTGCTGGGCATGCAGGAGCCGGACAACGAGCAGATCTTCTACCTCACCGGCGTTGCCTCCGCAGACCGGGCCGTGGTGGTCACCAAGGAGGACGCGGACATGTTCTCCCTGGGGCTTTCGGACATCCTTTCGTCGGTCAAGGCATATTTCAGTTGACAGGCGTATTATACTGGTAGTGACAGGAGTCTGAACGCACGCTTCCAAAGGAGAATCCCTATGTTCAAAAAACGCCGGGAGAAGAAGTCTCCCGCTTCGCCTAACCGCATGATGCTTCGCCGCACACTGTTCCTCATGATAGTGTGCGGCATAGTTGCATTTATTGCGCTGGCCGCGCGGCTGTTCCAGCTGCAGATATTGGACCACGATACATACGAATCCGCCGCGGTGGAGCAGCAGCTCCGCCAGACCACCGTGTCCGCCCACCGGGGGACGATCTATGACCGGAACATGAACATTTTGGCCATGAGCGCCTCCGTGAGCAATATCTACATCAGCCCCGCCGAGATCAAGATGAACGGGGAAAATCCCGCCTACATCGCCCAGGGCCTGGCCGATATCCTGGGGCTGGACTATAACGAGGTCTACCAGAAGACCTTGAACACCGAGTCCTGGTATTCCACCGTGGCCCGGAAGGTGGAGGACGACGTGACCGACCTGGTCCGGGAGTTCAAGGAGAACGCCGGGCGCAACGCCATGGGCGAGCCGGTGGCCGACGAGCGGGACCACAAATCCCTCACCGGCGTGAAGATCGAGGAGGCCAGCAAGCGCTATTACCCCTACGGCAGCCTTGCAAGCCACGTGATCGGCTTCGTGGGCTCCGACGACCACGGCCTGGCGGGCCTGGAGCTTTACTACGACGACACCCTCTCCGGCACGGACGGCCGCATCGTCCGGGCTACCAACGCCTACGGCACGGACATGATGTTCACGGCCTTCGAGGACTATTACGACGCCGTGGACGGCCAGAGCATGGTGCTGACCCTGGACCAGACGGTGCAGTACTATCTGGAGAAGCACCTGGAGACGGCGGTGGAGACCTACGACCTGCAGGACGGCGCGGCGGGCATCGTCATGGACGTGAACACCGCCGGCATCCTGGGCATGGCGTCCCTGGGGAACTTTGACCTGAACGACTATCTGGCCCTCAGTTCCGAGGCCCAGGAGCGGGTGGACAAGGCGGACATCCACACGGAGGAGGAGCGCAACACCCTCCTGGAGGAGGAGCGGCAGCTCCAGTGGCGCAACAAGGCCATGTCCGACACCTATGAGCCCGGCTCCGTCTTCAAGATCATCACCCTGGCCGCCGGCCTGGAGAGCGGGGCCGTGGACCCGGCCACCTCCGCGTTCTACTGCGGCGGCAGCATCGACGTGCTGGGCCGTACGGACCCGCTGAACTGCGCCAATATCTACGGACACGGGAATCTGAATCTGGCGGACGCCGCCAAGTATTCCTGCAACGTGGCCTTCGTGACCATCGGCCTGCAGATCGGCGCGGAGACGTTCTACCAGTACGTCCGGGCCTTCGGCCTGTTCGACAAGACCAACGTGGACCTGACCGGCGAGTCCGGGAGCCTGTGGTGGTCGGAGGACGTGTTCTACGACAAAACCAATCTGTCCCAGCTGGCGGCGGCCTCCTTCGGCCAGACCTTTACCATCACCCCCATGCAGCTGATCACGGCCGTCAGCGCCGTGGCCAACGGCGGCTATCTCATGGAGCCCTATTTCGTCAGCGAATTCCTCAATTCCGACGGCACCGTGGCCAGCCAGCGGGAGCCCAAGGTGATCCGCCAGGTGGTCAGCGAAAAGACCAGCAAGACCTGCTGCGAGATTTTGGAGGGCGTGGTCAACTCCCCCGACGGCACAGGCTCCAACGCCTATGTGCCCGGCTACCGGGTGGCCGGCAAGACCGGTACGTCCGAGGACGTGGTGTATGAGGCCGTGCACGGCACGAAAAAATATATCTGCTCCTTCCTGGGCTTCGCCCCGGCGGACGATCCCCAGGTGGCGGTGCTGGTGGTGCTGGAGAACCCCGGTCCCGGGAACACCTACAGCGTCGGCGGCGGCACCATGGCCGCCCCCGTCGTGGGCGCGGTGCTGCAGGATATCCTGCCGTATCTGGGCGTCGCGCCGGTCTACGGCGAGGGCGAGGAGGCCCTGGTGGACCAGCGGGTGCCCCGTCTGGTGGGCAAGACCCCCCAGGAGGCGGAGGCGATCCTGGAGGAGGCCGGGTTCTCCCTGAAGGAGACCGTGGGCGACGGCGCGGCCGTGACGGCCCAGATGCCTGCGGCCAACTCCAAGATCGCGGCCGGCAGCGAGATCGTCATCTACTGCGGCGCGGAGCCACCTGTGGAGCAGGTAGAGATGCCGAATCTGCTGGGCCTGAGCTATGAGATCGCCCGGATCTGGGCGGGCCAGGCGGGCCTGTACGTCCGGGGCGCGGGCACCATGATGAAGAGCGACAGCGTGCTGACCGTGAGCCAGAGCGTGGAGGCCGGCACGATGGTGGACCCTGGGACCATCGTCACGGTCACCCTCAACGACGGAACGAAATCGGGGATATTCTGACATGAAACTGAAAGAGCTTCTCAGCGAGATGTCCGTGCTGGCCATGACGGCGGACCCGGACACCGAGATCCGGGGCGTCCGCTACGACTCCCGGGCCGTGGAGCCCGGCGACCTGTTCGTGGCGGTCCAGGGCCTGCAGAGCGACGGCCACAAGTTCATCCCCATGGCCATGGAGAAGGGCGCCGCGGCGGTGCTGTGCCAGAGAAGGCCGGAGGGCGATGTGCCCTATGTGCTGACGGACGACAGCCGCCTGGGCCTGGCGCTGGTCTCCTGCGCCTGGTTCGGCCACCCCTCCGAGAAAATGACCATGGTGGGCGTCACCGGCACCAACGGCAAGACCACTTCCACGGTCCTCATCAAGCACATGCTGGAGGACGTCACCGGCGAGAAGGTGGGCCTGGTGGGCACCATCTCCAACTGGATCGGCGGCGAGGAACTGCCGGCGGAGCGCACTACGCCCGAGTCCTATGACCTGCAAAGGCTCTTCGCCCGGATGGCGGAGGCGGGCTGCGCCTACGCGGTGATGGAGGTCAGCTCCCACGCGCTGGCCCTGGACCGGGTGGCGGGGGTCCGCTTCCGGGCAGGACTGTTCACGAACCTGACCCAGGACCACCTGGACTTCCATAAGACCATGGAGGAGTACGCCGGGGCAAAGGCGCTGCTGTTCTCCCGGTGCAGCCGGGCCTCCGTCAACATCGATGATCCCTGGGCGGAATTCATGACCGCCCGGGCCCAGTGCCCGGTGAGCGCCTTTTCCGCCCGGGGCAAAGATGCGGACCTGCGGGCGGAGGATGTGCGCCTCGCGGCCGACCACGTGTGCTTCACGGCCGTGGCCGGTGACCGGCGGGCGGATGTGCGCCTGGGCATCCCCGGGGCCTTCTCGGTGGAGAACGCCCTGACCGCCCTGGCGGCCGGGCAGCTTTTGGGGCTGGACCTGGAGGCGTGCGCCGCCTCCCTCGGCCGGGCCGCCGGGGTGAAGGGGAGGGTGGAGGTGGTCCCCACGGGGTCCGACTTCACCGTCGTCATCGACTATGCCCATACGCCCGACGCGCTGGAAAAGGTCCTGCGGACCATGAAGGAGGTCTCCGGCGGCCGGGTGGTGGCCCTGTTCGGCTGCGGCGGGGACCGGGACCGGACCAAGCGGCCCAAAATGGGGGCCATCGCCGCCGCAGAGGCGGACTTCTGCGTGGTCACCAGCGACAATCCCCGCACCGAGGACCCCCAGGCCATCATCGACGAGATCCTGCTCGGCATGCCGCCCCAGACGCCGAAGGCGGTGATCTGCGACCGGCCGGCGGCCATCCGCTGGGCCATCGACAACCACCTGCCGGGGGACGTGATCGTCCTGGCCGGCAAGGGTCACGAGACCTATCAGGAGGTCAACGGGGTCAAACGCCACATGGACGAGCGGGAGATCGTGGCGGAACATCTGAGAGGGAATGAGGAACATCTGACATGACGCAGCGTCTGATACTGAGCTTTCTCGCCGCCTTTGCGCTGGCGGCTCTGCTGGGGACGGTATACGTCCCGTGGCTGCGGAAGATCAAGGCGGGGCAGGAGATCAAGGAGATCGGCCCCAACTGGCACAAGACCAAGGCCGGGACCCCCACCATGGGCGGCGTGCTGTTCATCACGGCGGTGACGGCGGTAGTATTTTCCTTTGGCTTCGCCTTCATCCGGGACGGAGAGCTGGGAGCCCTGTTCGTGCTGGTGTTCTCCCTGTTCTTCGGAGCCATCGGATTTTTGGACGACTATGAGAAGCTGAAGAAAAAGCAGAATCTGGGCCTGTCGGCCGGGGCGAAGTTCATTTTGCAGCTGGCGGTGGCGGTGGCGCTCCTGTACCTGCTGCGGCTGGAGGGGTATCTGACGCCGTCGTTGTACGTGCCGTTCTGGAACGCCACCATCCATCTGCCCGAGTGGATGTACTTCGTGCTGTGCGCGTTCATCGTGGTGGGCACGGTGAACGCCGTGAACATCACCGACGGCATCGACGGCCTGGCCGCCAGCGTGTGCGTGCCGGTGTTCCTGTTCTACACCGCCGTGTCCTATTTCTGGGGCGGGCAGTACGGGTGCCTTGGGGTGTTCTCCGCAGGGCTCACCGGGGGGCTGTTCGGCTTTCTGCTGTATAACTTTCACCCGGCCAAGTGCTTCATGGGGGACACGGGGAGCCTTTTCCTGGGCGGGGCCGTGTGCGGCATGGCCTTCGCGCTGGATATGCCCCTGATCCTGGTGCCCCTGTGCCTGGTGTTCATCCTGGAGACGCTGTCCGACATCATCCAGGTGACCTATTTCAAGCTGACCCATGGCAAGCGGTTTTTCAAAATGGCCCCCTTCCACCACCATCTGGAGATGGGCGGCTGGCTGGGCCATAAGTGGACCGAGGTGCAGATCGTGAGCCTGTTCGCGGGCATATCCCTGGCGTGCGCCCTGGTGTCGTTCTTTTCCTGCATGGGCCGGTTCAACTGACGGCCCGATCTCAAAAGGAGGTGAGGTCCGTGGCGGCCAAGGAAAATACCGTGACTTATGAGAATACGCGCCTTGCGGACTATACTTACGACAATTCCATCGACCGGGGGGCCATCGACGTGCCCTTCGCGCTGCTGACGCTGCTGCTGCTGACCGTGGGCGTCATCATGGTGCTGTCGGCCAGCTTCGCCCGGGCCTACTATGACCCCAGCGGGACCACCGGCGGCAACGCCACCTATTACTTCGTCCGGCAGGCCCTGTTCGCCCTGTGCGGCGTGGGCGTCATGTTCGTATGCTCCCGGTTCCCCATGAGCTTTTATAAGGGCATCTCCGGCATCGTGATGATGGTGAGCCTGGCGCTGCTGGTGCTGGTGCTGGTGCCCGGCATCGGCGAGAAGGCCAACAACGCCCGCCGGTGGATCAACCTGGGCTTCACCAC
>CANPXZ010000076.1 GCA_947587485.1 uncultured Oscillospiraceae bacterium
TTCCCTGTGCTATGAGCTGGGGCTTTTCAAGCAGGTCATCAAAAACGGCGCCCAGACCGAGGTGGCGGACAGCTGGCCTCTCGGCGCCGTGGGCTGGCTGGTGCCCCGGGAGGAGGACACCTGCGAGGTCCGCTTCGGCGGCCAGGTGGAGGAGATCTGGGACCATACCGGCATGTGCCGCACCAAGCTGTCCGGGTACACCAGCGTGCTGGCCGTGCCCCGGGACATGCTCATCGCCGGCTACCAGGGCAAGCGGGTCAACATCCTGCGGCTGTGGGAGGCCCGCAGCAACCAGGACCTGGATATGTACCTGTTCTCCGGCGGCAAGTATGTGGAGGCCATGGAAAAGCGCACCCTGAGCGAGGTCATCACCAAGGTGCTCTATCCCGCCGACGACCATATGCAGGGCAAGGAGCTGCGGCTGAAGCAGCAGTACTTCTTCGTCTCCGCCACGGCCCAGGACCTGGTCCGGCAGCACAGGCGTGACTGGGGCGACGTGCGCTCTTTCCCGGACCACCACGTCATCCAGATCAACGACACCCACCCCACCCTCATCATCCCCGAGCTCATGCGCATCTTCATGGATGAGGACGGCCTGGGCTGGGACGAGGCCCTGGACTGCGTGCGCCGGACGGTGGCCTACACCAACCACACGGTGCTCTCCGAGGCTCTGGAGAAGTGGCCCCAGACCCTGGTGCAGAACCTGATGCCCCGGGTCTGGCAGATCATCCGGGAGCTGAACATCCGCTGGATGAACAAGCTCAACGAGTGGTTCCCCGGGGACCAGAAGAAGGTGGAGTACAGCCTGATCCTCTCCGGCGGCCAGGTGCATATGGCCAACCTGTGCCAGGCGGTGTGCTATATGATCAACGGCGTGTCCGGCCTGCACGGGCAGATATTGCGGACCCGGCTTTTCAAGGACGTGTGCTCCGTCCGGCCGGAGCGGTACACCTTCATCACCAATGGCATCGACCACCGGCGCTGGCTGGATCAGATCAACCCCGACCTGTCCGGTCTGGTCAAGGACCTGATCGGCCCGGGCTTCATCACCGAGCCGGAGCGGCTGCGGGACCTGCGCAAATACGAAAACGACGAGACCGTCCTCGGCATGCTCAACGTCATCAAAGCCCGGAACAAGGACCGCTTCGCCGCGTGGCTCAAAAAGGAGCAGGATTCCATCCTGGACCCGGCCGCCGTGCTGGACGTGCAGGTCAAGCGGCTGCATGAGTACAAGCGGCAGCTTCTGGCCGCCATGCTGATCACCAGCCTCCAGCAGCAGCTGCAGGACGACCCCAGCCCGGACTTCGTGCCCCGGTCCTTCGTCTTCGCCGCCAAGGCCGCCGGCAGCTATGTGACCGCCAAGCGGATCATCGAGCTGGTCAACTCCCTGGCTGCGGACGTCAACTCCGACCCGGCCTGCAAGGGCAAGCTGCAGGTCTACTTCGCCGCCAACTACCGGGTATCCATGGCCGAGCACCTGATGCCCGCCGCCCAGGTATCCGAGCAGATCTCCACCGCCGGCAAGGAGGCCAGCGGCACCGGCAACATGAAGCTCATGATGAACGGCGCCATCACCATCGGCACCCTGGACGGCGCCAACGTGGAGATGCACGACCACCTGGGGGACGAGAACATGTTCCTGTTCGGCCTCACCGCCCAGCAGGTGGAGGACATGCAGCGCCAAGGCTATCAGCCCATGAACTACTACAATTCCGACCCGGTCATCCGTTCTGTGCTGGAGAAGTTCCGCGCGGGCTTTTCCGACGGCAAGAGCTATGCGGACCTGGTCAACAGCCTGCTGTACGGCGGCGACCCGTACATGCTGCTGGCGGACTTCGCCGACTACCGCCGGGCCCACACGGAGCTTTACAAGCTCATGGCCGACCCCATCGCCTCCGCCCGGATGAGCCTGGTGAACATCGCCGAGTCCGGCGTGTTCGCCGCCGACCGGGCCGTGCGGGAGTACGCCGACAGGATCTGGCATATATAAAACATGTTACGGGCGCGGCAAACGCCGCGCCCACCGTATGGAACGCCTCCCTCTGACGAGGGAGGTGTCACGGCGCAACCGTGACGAAGGGAGAGATACACCGCACTGGAGGTCATCTGTCTCTCCCCCAGTCAGCGCCATAGGCGCTGACAGCCCCCTCGTCAGAGGGGGCCATACACATGCATGAAAGGAAGGAGATACCATATGAAAGTACAGGAAAGCGCTTTTATCGCGGAAAAGCGGCCGCTGCTTTTGAAGCTGCGGGACGCGCTGTGCGGCCAGTTCGACCACGCTTCCATCCTGGCGGAGGACACCGTGGGCCGCGTCTACCGGGTCAGCCGCCACTCCGTCAACGTGGGCGAGGGCGACAATGTGCGGGGCTTCGTGGTGAAGGTCCTGGACGGCGGGCGGTACGCGGAGTATTCCTTCAGCGAGCTGGAGGAGGGCTCCATCCCCGGCATCGTGGCCGCGGTGCGGGAGCTGCTGGCCGCGGACGTGCGGCCGGAGGGCCTGGCGGCCAACACCTACGCCCCGCCGGCGGAGGACCCCACCGTCTTCTCCGACGCCACGGAGTATGAGATCGACCCGGCGGCCATGAGCGACGAGCAGATCGTGGACCGGCTCACCGCCCTGCGGGACAAGGGCCTGGCCATGGACGAGTCCGTGCTGGACTTCGTGGCCATGATGAGCTGGCAGAAGTACACCAAGCTGTTCCTGTCCCGGGAGAAGGACATGACCCAGAGCGTGATGTACACCACCGGCACCGTGGCAGCCGCCGCCATGAAGGACCAGCAGGTCAAGCAGAGCTATATGCCCTGCTCCGGCCTGGGGGGCATGGAGCTGCTGGCAAAGATGGAGGACAACGTAGCCCCCTGCGTGAAGACCGTGGTGGAGCTTTTGGACAGCGAACCCATGATCCCCGGGGAGTACGAGTGCATCTGCGACCCGGAGACCACCGGCATGATCGTCCACGAGGCATTCGGCCACGGGGTGGAGATGGACATGTTCGTCAAGGACCGGGCCCAGGCCCCTCAGTTCATCGGCAAGTACGTGGCCTCCCCCCTGGTGACCATGCACGACGGGGCATGCTCCGCCAAGCAGACCGCCACCTATTTCTTCGACGACGAGGGCACCCTGGCCCACGACACCGTGGTCATCGACAAGGGCATCCTGCGCACCGGCATCAGCGACCTGCAGTCGGCCCTGGCCCTGGGCACCGAGCCCACCGGCAACGGCCGGCGGGAGAGCTTCGCCCGCAAGGCATACACCCGCATGACCAACACCTGGTTCGAGCCGGGGACCGACAAGCTGGAGGATATGATCGCCTCGGTGAAGTACGGCATGTACCTGGAGTGCCCCTCCAGCGGCATGGAGGACCCGAAAAACTGGGGCATCCAGTGCATGGTCAACATCGCCCGGGAGATCAGGGACGGAAAGCTCACCGGCCGCATCTTCTCCCCGGTGGTGCTCACCGGCTACGTGCCGGACCTTTTGAAGTCCATCTCCGCCATGAGCGGCAGCGCGGAGCTGTCCGGCACGGGCTTCTGCGGCAAGGGTCACAAGGAGTGGGTCAAGGTCTCCGACGGCGGGCCCTATATCAAGGCCCGCATCCGGCTGGGTTAAGGAGGTATCAGCATGGAAGAGATTATTTCCGCCTTGCGTGAGCTGGGCGTGGAGCAGTACGTCATCACCGAAAATCACACCGACTCCCTGGAGTCGTTCTATGTAAAGAAAAACCTGGACCTGACCCGCCGGGCGGACACCGCCGTCCGGTCCGTGCGGGTGTTCCGCCCCTTTGAAAAGGACGGCGTGAAGATGCTGGGGGATTCGGAGGCCACGGTCCGTCCGGGCATGTCGGCCGAAGAGCTGCGCGGGGCCATCGGCCGGGCATGGTACGCCGCCCAGTTCGTGGCCAACCCCTGGTATCCTCTGCCGGCGGGCGTCAAAGAGCCCCGCAGACCCGACAAGGGCGGCTTCGCGGGAAAGAGCCTGGCCGAGAGCATGAAGGACGTGGCCCAGGCCCTGTTCGCCGAGGACACCGCCCAAGACGTGTTCCTTAACTCTGCGGAGATCTTCATGCGCCGGATCGAGACCCGGATCGTCACCTCCCAGGGGGCGGACGTGAGCTGGGAGCAGTACGAGGTCTGGGGCGAGTACGTCTGCCAGTGCCCCGCGCCCCAGGACGTGGAGACCTATCACCAGTTCTCCTACCGGGAGCCGGCAGCCGAGGCCCTCCGCGCCGATGTGCGCCACGCCCTGGAGATGACGAAGGCCCGGGCCCGGGCCACCGCCGCGCCCAAGACCGGCGCCTATGCCCTGGTCCTGGACCGGGAGCAGATGGCGGAGCTTCTCAGCTACTACGTGAGCCGGTCCAACTCCGGCATGATCTATCAGAAATACTCCCCCTTCTCTCTGGGCGATCCGGTCCAGGGGGAGAGCGTGTCCGGCGACAGGCTCACCGCCAGTCTGAAGGCCACCGAGCCCTACACGGACTTCGGCGTGCCCATGGCCGACCGGCCTCTGCTGGAGAAGGGCGTGCTCAAAACCATCCACGGCGGGGCCCGCTTCGGCCACTATCTGGGCGTGGAGCCCACCGGCAATTACCGGGCCGTGACCGTCCCCGTGGGCGACACCCCCATGGAGGCGCTGACGGCCGAGCCCTGTCTGCACGCGGTGAGCTTCTCCGACTTCCAGATGGACCCCCTCAGCGGCCACTTCGGCGGAGAGATCCGCCTGGCGTTCCTGCATGAGAACGGCAAGGTGACCCCCGTCACCGGCGGGTCCGTGAACGGCTCCATCCTGGACGCCCAGGGCCATATGACCTTCTCCAAAGAGCGGTTTCGCATCAAGAACTACGACGGCCCCCTGGCCGTACGGCTGGAAGGCATCAATGTAGCCGGAGAAGGGTAAAACGGAGCGAAGGCCGGTCAGGCCGAGCCGCGCGGCATTCCCGCGCGTGAAGTCAAAATCTGCGGAGCGGCAGGATTTTGACTTCCTGTGAGGGGGAATTCACTTTCCCCTCACAGTTTCAATCTGAGCTGGCAAAAACCCTGTTTTTGCCAGCTCAAAAAAGGTGGCGGGCTGCTTTTGCGGCCCGCCAAAGTATAGGGTTGTGGGATAAAGATATGAGCCGGGCCCTCCAGGACCCCTTGGATAAGCTGTATCTAAAGAATACCCCTTCCCGGCCCGCTTGTAAAGAGCGAAGGATGTCGAAGGGACACTAGTTTTGTCGGCGGGCCATCATTTTTCCGGCAGCGGGAAAGGAGCGGAGCGAGCCTTGAGAGCCACCGTACTGGCCTACGGCTATGAGGGCCGGGAGCTGGACATCTTAAAGACCGTCTGCGCCCGGCTGGACGTGCGTCCCCGCCGGGTGACGGGGGAGGAATACGGCCGGCCCGTGGGCGGGTTTTTCGGCCTTGCCGCCGGGGCCCGAAACGAGTCCGCCGGGGATGTCCCGGGCCGGATGCTGGTGCTGGCCGGGTTCACCGACCGGCGGATGGAGGCGTTTTTGTCCGCCTTGCGCACCGCCCGGGCCGGGGAGAGCCTGAAGGCCGTCCTGACGGAGCACAACGCCGACTGGACCGGCCCGGAGCTCTACGCCGCCCTGGCGGAGGAACACCGGCAGATGTCCGCCCCCCGTTGACACCGCTTATAAAAACAGGTATAGTGGCAGCATGAACGTTTACGATTTTGACAAGACCATCTACCCCGTGGACAGCACCGCCCAGTTCTATCTCTGGTGCCTGCGCCGGTATCCGGGGGCCTGGCTCACCCTGCCCTGCACCGGGTGGGCCTTTTTCTGCATGGGGCTGCGTCTCAAGCCAAAGACCGCCTGCAAGCAGATCTTTTACCGCTTTCTCCGCCACGTGCCCGCCGACGCCCCGGAACGGTTCTGGCGGGAGCACATCGGGGCCGTATGCCCCTGGTACCTGGCCCAGAAAAGGCCCGACGATCTGGTGATCTCCGCCTCGCCGGAGTTCTTGCTGCAGCCGGCGGCGAAGGCCCTGGGCTTCGCCCTGATGGCCTCCCCGGTGGACCAGGCCACGGGCCGGTACGAGGGGGAGAACTGCCACGGACAGGAAAAGGTCCGCCGGTTTCGGGAAAAGTACGGCCAGGCCCCCGTGGAGGGCTTCTGGTCCGACTCCCGGTCCGACAGCCCCATGGCCGCCCTGGCCGACCAGGCATGGCTCGTCACAAAGGACGGTATCGTCCCCTGGTGAGGGGCCGACGGTCAATTCCAGATATTGGGATTTACATAATGTCCTCCCCTTGTGGAAGTTGGTCAAAAATTGGTGAAAAATTGGACAAACCTCTGAGGATTCGTCAATTGAAAACAGGCCCCCGCCCGTAGTAGAATGAATTATCGAGGGCCGCTGGCCGATGGAGGTGTATCTCCCATGAGACTGCTGGAGGAGCGAATCCTGCGGGACGGGAAAGTGCGCCCGGGCGGCATCCTGAAGGTGGATGGCTTTTTGAACCACCAGATGGACGTGGACCTGTTCGCGGCCATGGCCAAGGCATGGCATGAGGCGTACGCCAACGACAACGTAACAAAGATCCTGACCATAGAGGCATCCGGCATCGGGATAGCGTGTATCGCTGCCCAGGAGTTCGGGTGCCCTGTTTTATTCGCTAAAAAGACAAAGACGAAAAACATCGACGGCTCGGTCTATACCACCCGGGTGGAGAGCTATACCCACGGCAACGTCTACGACGTGATCGTGTCGCGGGAATACCTTCTGCCCACGGACCGGGTCCTTTTGATCGACGATTTCCTGGCCAACGGGGCGGCCCTGGAGGGGCTGTGCGACCTGGTGCGGCAGGCGGGCGCGACTTTGGTCGGCGCGGGCATCGCCGTGGAGAAGGCCTTTCAGCCCGGGGGCAAGCGCCTGCGGGCCCGGGGCCTTCGCATCGAGTCTCTGGCCCGGGTGGCCTCCATGAGCGACGACAGCCTTACCTTCGTATCCTGACGGGCCGGTGCGCCCGCTATCCTATATTATATTTTTAGGAGGCAACATATGAAAAAGCTCACTTCCCTGCTCCTGGCCCTGTGCCTGGTCCTGAGCCTGGGCGTCTGCGCCCTTGCCGACGAGGGCGGCATCGCCCCCGAGGACCTGAAGATCGGCATGGTCTGCATCGGCGACAACAACTCCGGCTACGACATCGCCCACATCACCGGTCTGGAGACCGCCATGGAGACCCTGGGCATCCCCGCCGAGAACGTCACCTACAAGTACAACATCGGCGAGGACGAGTCTGCCGCCGACGCCTGCTACGACCTGGCCGAGAACGGCTGCCAGATCATCTTCACCGACTCCTACGGCCATCAGTCCTACACCCAGCAGGTGGCCAGCGAGTACCCTGAGCTGACCTTCTGCGCCATGACCGGCGACCTGGCCGCCCTGTCCGGCCTGGACAACCTGAAGAACGCCTTCAACCACACCTTTGAGTCCCGCTACGTCTCCGGCGTGGTGGCCGGCATGAAGCTGGCCGAGCTGATCGCGAACGACGAGCTGTCCGACGAGAACTTCGACGCCGACGGCAACGTGAAGCTGGGCTATGTGGGCGCTTACCCCTACGCCGAGGTGGTTTCCGGCTACACAGCCTTCTATCTGGGCGTGAAGTCCGTCGTGGAGAACGTGGTCATGGACGTGCGCTACACCAACTCCTGGTTCGACATCACCGGCGAGGGTGAGGCCGCCAACGCCCTGATGGCCGACGGCTGCTGCATCATCAGCCAGCACGCCGACTCCACCGGCGCTCCCTCCGCGGTCCAGGCCTACCACGAGGCCGGCCACACCGTGTTCTGCGTGGGCTACAACATCGACATGCAGTCCGTGGCCCCCGACGTGGCACTGACCAGCGCCGGCAACGACTGGAGCAAGTTCTACACCTATGCCCTGCAGTGCATGATCGGCGGCGAGCCCATCCCCCACGACTGGTCCGCCGGCTACAGCGAGGGCGCCAACTTCATCTTCCCCCTGAACGAGTCCATCGTGGCCGAGGGCACCGCTGAGAAGGTGGCCGAGGTCGAGGCCGCCATCGCCGACGGCAGTCTGCAGGTGTTCGACTGCTCCACCTTCACCGTGGAGGGCGAGCATCCCACCTCCTTCCTGGCCATCGACCTGGACGGCGACTTCAACGGCGACGAGGGCGAGGCCATCCGGGACGGCGTGTTCTACGAGTCCGACCCCGAGCTGCGCTCCGCGCCTTACTTCTCCCTGCGCATCGACGGTATCACGGAACTGAGCTGAGTCGTTTGGAAGGCAGAGCCTTCCAAACGAGAAGGCTGCGGCCTGCTGCAGCGCACGTCGTCGGAACTCGCAAGCCAGGTCTCCTTTTGCCGCAAGCGGCAAAACTCGAATGGCTCGCGGTTCCTCCTCTCCCCACAAAGCAGGCTTTGTGGGGGCCCCAGAGGCGACGCACGTTTGCAGGCCGAGGAGAATTTTTTCCGAGGTACACGCCCCCGGAAAAAATGATCCAAATTGATTCGCGCCTGCGGGCGCGAACTCTGCGAGGCATATATCAGCATAGGGGCGTCCAAGACGCCCCTATGTACATTTTTGGAGGACCATTCATGGCAGAGGAATTTGCCGTTCGCATGGTGGACATCACCAAGACCTTCGGGCATGTGACCGCCAACAACAAGGTATACCTGGAGCTGAAAAAGGGGGAGATACTGTCCCTGCTGGGCGAGAACGGCAGCGGCAAGACCACCCTGATGAACATGCTCTCGGGCATCTACTTCCCCGACAGCGGGCAGATCTACGTGGACGGCAAAGAGGTGGTCATCGCCTCGCCCCACGACGCGTACAGGCTGGGCATCGGCATGGTGCACCAGCACTTCAAGCTGGTGGACGTGCTCACCGCGGCGGAGAACATCGAGCTGGGCCTGCCCGGCGGGGCCGTGGTGGACCGGAAGGCCGTGGCGGCCAAGGTCCGGCAGATCTGCGACCGGTACGGCTTCGCCGTGGACCCGGACAAGAAGGTCTACGACATGTCCGTGTCGGAAAAGCAGACCCTGGAGATCGTCAAGACCCTCTACCGGGGGGCCAACATCCTGATCCTGGACGAGCCCACCGCCGTGCTGACCCCCCAGGAGACGGAAAAGCTGTTCGCCGTCATGCGCAACATGCGCGACGACGGCAAGAGCATCATCATCATCACCCATAAGCTCAACGAGGTGCTGGCCATCTCCGACCGGGTGACCATCCTGCGCAAGGGCGAGTACATCGGCGACATGGAGACCGCCAAGGCCGACGCCCGCTCCCTGACCGACATGATGGTGGGCCGGACCGTTACCCTGAACATCCGGCGGGATACCCCCCTGGACCCCCAGCGGAGGCTGGAGATCCGCAACCTGACCGTGAAGGACAAGGAGGGCGTCACCCGGCTGGACAACGTGTCCATGGACGTGTACGCCGGGGAGATATTGGGCGTGGCCGGCATCTCCGGCTGCGGCCAGAAGGAGCTTCTGGAGGCCATCGCCGGGCTCCAGCCCGCCGTAGCCGGCTCCAGCGTCAGGTACCGCCCCACCGGACCTGACGGTCCCGCCGAGGAGCTCATCGGCCAGAACCCCCGCACCATCGCCGAGAAGGGCGTGCGCCTGGCCTTCGTGCCGGAGGACCGGCTGGGCATGGGCCTGGTGGCCAACATGAACCTGGTGGGCAACATGATGCTGAAGGAATACCGCTCCGGCAAGAGCCCCCTGGTGGAGCGCAAGCACCCCTCCGACGTGGCCAGGCAGATCGTCCGGGAGCTGGAGGTAGTCACCCCCGGCATCGACACCCCGGTGCGGAAGCTCTCCGGCGGCAACGTGCAGAAGGTGCTGGTGGGCCGGGAGATCGCCATGGAGCCCACCGTGCTCATGAGCGCCTACGCCGTCCGGGGCCTGGACATCAACACCTCCTACACCATCTACCGGCTGCTGAACGAGCAGAAGCGCCGGGGCGTGGCCGTGATCTACGTGGGCGAGGACCTGGACGTGTTGCTGCAGCTGTGCGACAGGATCGCGGTGCTCTGCGGCGGCAGGCTCAACGCCATCGTGGACGGCCGCACCGCCACAAAGGAACAGGTGGGCTATCTGATGACCTATCTCAACAAGGACAAGGAGGCGGGCGCATGACGAAGCACGAACCGCTCATCCATATCGCCAAACGGGACGGCATCGCCTGGTGGCGGGCCTGGCTGATCCGGCTGGCGGCGGCCGTTCTGGCCCTGCTGGTCAGCGCGCTGTTCATCTACAGCCTGACGAAGCTCAACCCCGTGAAGGTCTACGCCGCCATGTGGGAGGGCGCCTTCGGCTCTCCCCGCCGGGCCTGGATCACCGCCCGGGACGTGTCCATCCTGCTGTGCATCGGCGTGGGGCTGGCCCCCGCGTTCATGATGCGCTTCTGGAACGTGGGCGCGGAGGGACAGGTGCTCATGGGCGGGTGCGCCACCGCCGCCGTGCTCATCTACTGCGGCAAGACCCTGCCCACCCCGGCGCTGCTGGCCATCGGCCTGGCGGCGAGCCTGACCGCCGGGGCCCTGTGGGGCATCGTCCCCGCCGTGTTCAAGGCTAAGTGGAACACCAACGAGACATTGTTCACCCTGATGATGAACTACATCGCCATCCAGCTCACCTGCTTCCTGGTGGCCAAGTGGGAGAACCCCAAGGGCTCCAACTCCGTGGGCATCATCAACCAGCAGACCCAGGCCGGGTGGTTCCCCGCCATCGCCGGCAAGCAGTACCTGCTGAACGTGATCATCGTGCTGGCCGTGGCGGTGGGCATGTTCCTGTATCTGAAATACACCAAGCAGGGCTATGAGATCTCCGTGGTGGGCGAGAGCGAGAACACCGCCCGGTACGCGGGCATCTCCGTGCGCCGGGTGCTGATCCGCACCATGGCCATCTCCGGCGCGGTGTGCGGCCTTTCCGGCTTCATCGCCGTGGCCGGGTCCAGCCACACCATCTCCACCAGCACCGCCGGCGGCCGGGGCTTCACCGCCATCATCGTGGCCTGGATGGCCAAATTCAACACCTTCGTCATGATCCTCATCGCCGTGCTGCTGGTCTTTCTGGAGAAGGGCGCCATCCAGATCGCCTCCCAGTTCCACCTGAACGACTATGCCTCCAACGTGGTGGAGGGCATCATATTGTTCTTCCTGCTGGGAAGCGAGTTCTTCATCCAGTATTCCGTCCGTTTCCGCTCCCACGCCCAGAAAAAGGAGGCCGAGGCATGACTCAGTTCATCTCCCTGCTCACCAGCGCCATCGTCTTCGGCACGGTCATCCTCTACGGGGCCGTGGGCGAGATCATCACGGAAAAATCCGGCAACCTGAACCTGGGCGTGCCCGGGATCATGTTCCTGGGCGGCATCGCGGGCCTGGCGGCGGCGTTCTTCTATGAGATGCACGCAGGCCAGCCCGTCGGCATCGTGGGTCTGGTCCTGAGCTTCATCGCCGCCCTGGCGGCCTCCGCCCTGGGCGGGCTCATCTACGCCTTTTTGACCATCACCCTCCGGGCCAACCAGAACGTGACCGGCCTGACCCTGACCATCTTCGGGGCGGGCCTGGCAAACCTGTTCGGCGGCAGCCTGAACGCCCTGGCCGGCGGCGTGGGCCAGATCAGCGTGGCCGCCACCAGCCGGGCCTACCGGGCCTATATCCCCGCCCTGGCGGGCCTGGGCCGGGTGGGACAGCTGCTGTTCTCCTTCGGCTTCATGGCCTATCTGGCCATCGCCGTGGCCCTGACGGCCAGCTGGTTTCTCAACCGCTCCCGGGTGGGCCTGAACCTGCGGGCCGTGGGCGAGGACCCGGCCACCGCCGACGC
>CANPXZ010000077.1 GCA_947587485.1 uncultured Oscillospiraceae bacterium
TCCCGGACCACCAGGCCGTTGGTGTCGAAGGTGGAGGGGAACAAAAACAGGTCCGCCCGGCAGTACCAGGCCCGGAGCAGGTCCCGGTCATGGATGGGCGGGACAAAGAGCACCTTGTCCTCCAGCTCCAGCTGCCGGACACAGGCGGCGATCTCGTCCCTGTCGCCTCCGCCGCCCACGAACACCATCCGAAAGTCTACGCCCGCGTCCTTCACATAGGCCAGCGCGTCCAGGATGATGCGGATGCCCTTGTACCACATCATCCGGCCCACGAACAGAAATACCGGCACGCCGGCGGGCAGGTCATACCCCGCCGTCGCCTTTTCCACGAGCGCGTCGCTCACCCGGCCCCGGGGCAGGTCCACGCCGTTGGGCATGACGGTGTAGTCCCCCTCGTAGCCCAGCTTGCGCAGGTTCTCCCCCGCGCCCCGGCTGACCGTCCACACCTCGTCGCAGGCGGCGATGTTGCCCGCCAGGAACCGGGCGGCCTCGTCCCGGAGGAACTGGCCCCGGACGGCGTTGGCGATGTCGACGTCGAACTTGGTGTGATAGGTCATGACCACCGGCGCGTCGATCCGGTCCCGGAGGGCCCGGGCCAGGACCGTGGAGCTGATGGGACAGTGGCTGTGGATGATGTCGAAGCCCTGCTTTTCCATCCGGCCCATGGTCTCCGCGTCGAAGGGCAGACCCGCCCGGTAGCCCACCAGCTTTGTCACGTCCAGGCTGGGGTAGCGGAACACGGGAAAATCGAAGACGCTGTCGTCCGCGTCGGGATAGTAGGGCGTGACCACGGCGGCCCGGCCCAGGCCGCCGGCGATGATCTTCCCGTAATTGGTCACGGCGTTGGCCACCCCGTCGATGGCCGGCGGGAAGGAGTCGTTCATGAGACATACGTTCAGCTTTTCCATAGGACACCTCGGCATGCAAATGTCCTCTGCATCATACCATGTCCCGCCCTCCGGCGCAAGGCAAAAGCCGGCGGAATACCGCCGGCCTTGCACAGGTTTTCGTTCGGCTTACAGCCGGGTGTCCCACTTGCCGCAGAACACGGTGTCGCTGGCCGTAGCGGTGAAGGGGCTCTTGCCGCAGATCTTCTCGATGGCGGCCCGGATGGAGGTCCGGGTCTTGCCATAGGCGTTGACGAAGGCGTGGACCTGAGGCACGTCGATCAGGTGGTTGGTGTAGTTCAGGCTGATGCCCACGGTGGGCACCTCGGTGGCGTACCAGGGCAGCTCGCTGGAGTGGTTGCAGCTCCAGCGCAGGCGCACGTTGTTCTCCTGAGCGTAGCCCTGGACGTTGATGACCAGGAAGGCCACGTCGTACTTGGAGCGGAAGTCCGCCATGGAGCCGCAGTGCATCATCAGGCCCATATTCGCCGGGCTGGGGCCCTTCTCCACCTCCAGGTCGTGGAAGTTGGGGGCCACGGACACCTCAAAGCCGGCCCGCTCCAGTTCCTCGACGACTACCTGCTTGACGGGGTCGCCCTTGTAGGCCTTGGAGGTGGGGGTGGACTGGATATAGATCAGGCGGGCGCGCTTTTTCCGGGCCGGGTCGATGGGGATGTAGTGCCTGGTGTCCTTCACCAGGGTCACGCAGCGCTCGGCGGCCTCCTGAGCCAGGCGCAGGTGCTCCTCGCAGCCCACCACCTTCTCCTTCAGCTCCGGGTCGGGGGTCACGTTCTCGGGCTTATAGAGTCCCAGCCGGGCCTTCAGGCCCAGGATGCGGTGCAAAGCGTCGCTGAGCAGCTCCTGCGTGATGACGCCGGACTCCACGCCGGCCATCATGTAGGCAAAGTCCTCGTCGGCGTCGTTGCTGAACAGGAACATGTCGCAGCCGCTGGCGATGGCCTTGGGCACGGCCGTCTCCCGCTTCTCCATGCAGGCGATGCCCGCCATGTGGGAGGCGTCGGTGATGACCAGGCCGTTGAAGCCCATCTCGCCCCGCAGCAGGTCGGTGAGCAGCTCGGGGGCCAGGGTGGCGGGCATGATGTCCTCGTCCTTGATGCCGGGGCGCAGCTTGCGGCTCATCTCCGGCAGGGCGATGTGGCCCACCATGATGCTCTCCAGGCCCTCGTCGATCATGGTCTGATAGACCTTGCGGAAGGAGGCGTCCCACTGCTCCACGGACAGGTCGTTGACGCCCAGGACCAGGTGCTGGTCCCGCTCCTCCACGCCGTCGCCGGGGAAGTGCTTGCAGCAGCAGGCGATGTTGCTCTGGTGGATGCCGTTGATGTACTGGCGGATGTTCTCGATGACCCGGTCGGCGTTGTCGCCGTAAGCCCGGGTGTTGACGATGGTGTTGCGCCAGTTCATGTAGATATCGGCGCAGGGGTTGAACATCCAGTTGACGCCGATGCTGGCCGCCTCCCGGCCGGCCACGTAGCCGGTGTCATAGGCGGTCTGGACGCCCTCGCCGGCAGCGGCCTCCGCCGCAGAGGCCACGAAGGTGCCGTCGGGCAGGCAGCCGTCGCCGCCGTTGTCGCAGTTGGCCGCGATCAGCAGGGGGATCTTGGAGTGCTTCTGATAAAACCGGTTCTGATCATAGACCTGCTGCCGGTTTCCGCCCTGCCAGCGCAGGCCGCCCTGGTGGTACTTGCCCACCTTGGCCTTGATCTTCTCCTCGTCGGAGCCGCAGTCGTTCATCTGCACGAACAGCTGCCCCACCTTTTCCTCCAGACTCATGCCGGCGATGGTGTCCTCCACCCACCGGATCGCCTCGTCGTTCAGATAAAAGGGTTTCGCCTTGAGATCAACCATGGTCTTCACGCTCCTGTCATATTGTTATTTTCGGTCGCTGATCTATATCATACAACATATCTTTAGAAATTTCAACCAATCGACCGCAGCTTTTCCGGGGACGATATGTTGAAAATTTCATGGTATGACCCCGTCTTGTCTTGATTTTCACCGATGCGCATGGTAAAATAGCCGTGTTGAAAATCGCAGATGGAGGCGGATCGGGTTTTGGTCGTTTTTGTCGGAACGCGCCGGACCCTTTTTCCATATCCGGGCAGCCTTCGGGCGGTCCGGACCGTCTGAAAGATGAAGGAGTGAGCGATCATGCCAAGCTGCAACCACCCAAGCGTGGATCTGACGCTGCTGGAGGATACGCTGGCCCAGTACGCCGGCGTCAAAGGCAGCCTCATCTCTATCCTGCAAAAGACCCAGGAGATATACGGCTACGTGCCCATGGACGCGGTGTACCGCATCTCGGAGCGGACCGGGGACAGCCCGGCCAAAATTCTGGGCGTGGCCACGTTCTATTCCCAGTTCCGGTTCCAGGCGGTGGGCAAGTACCTGATCATGCTGTGCAAGGGCACGGCCTGCTACGTCAACGGCGCGGAGCGCATTCTGGACGCGGTCAGCGACGAGCTGGGCATCGGCAACAACGAGACCACGGAAGACGGGCTCTTCTCCCTGTCGGTGGTGGCGTGCCTTGGCTGCTGCTCCCTGGCGCCGGTGATGATGATCAACGGCCGGACCTACGGGTCCCTGACGCCGGACAAGGCCCGGCAGATCCTGCGGGACCTGCGGAAGGAGGCGGAATCTGAATGAGAGCGAGGATCGTTGTGGGCGAGGGCAGCTGCGGCCTGGCGGCAGGCGCGGCGGCGGTCTATGACGCCCTGGAAAAGGACCTGACGCCCGATGTGGAGGCAAAGCTCTCCATCACCGGCTGCGTGGGCGCCTGCTACTTAGAGCCCATCGTGGACGTGTATGACGACCGGGGCTTCCTGCACCGGTGCGTCCGGGTGGCCCCGGAGAACGCGGAAACCATCGTGACGGCGGTCAAGACCGGGGACTACGCCGGTCTTTCCGATATCCTTATCCAGCCGGAGGACGAGGGTTTCCTGTCCCAGCAGACCCGCATCGCGCTTCGCCACTGCGGCGTCATCGACCCGGAGAGCATCGACGAGTACCTGGCGGACGACGGCTATCAGGCCCTGGAGAAGGTCCTGAAGACCATGACCCCCGAGCAGGTCATCGAGGAAATCAAAATTTCCGGCCTGGCAGGCCGTGGCGGCGCGGGCTTCCCCACGTGGTTCAAGTGGAACGCGGCCCGGCAGAGCGCCGGTACGGAAAAATACCTCATCTGCAACGCGGACGAGGGCGACCCCGGCGCGTTCATGGATAGAGCCGTCATCGAGTCGGACCCCCACAACCTCATAGAGGGCATGCTCATCGGGGCCTACGCCATCGGCTGCATCGAGGCGGTGGTGTACGTCCGGGCGGAGTATCCCCTGGCCATCGTGCGCCTGACCGAGGCCATCCGTCAGGCCCGGGAGCGGGGGTATCTGGGCAAGAACATCTTAGGCACCGATTTTTCCTGCGACATCCGCATCAAGGCGGGCGCGGGGGCCTTCGTCTGCGGCGAGGAAACGGCGCTGATCGAATCCCTGGAGGGCAACCGTGGCATGCCGCGCTTAAAGCCCCCCTTCCCCGCCGAGGCCGGGTACTGGCACAAGCCCAGCAACATCAACAACGTGGAGACCTGGGCCAACGTGAGCTGGATCATCAACCACGGGGGCGCGGCCTTCGCCGCCATGGGCACGGAGAACAGCAAGGGCACCAAGGTCTTCGCCGTCACCGGCAAGGTGAAGCGGGGCGGCCTCGTTGAAATACCCATGGGCATGACGCTGCGGGACGTGATCTTCGGCATCGCCGGCGGCATCCGGGACGGACGGAAGTTCAAGGCGGTCCAGCTGGGCGGCCCCAGCGGCGGGTGCATCCCCGAGAGCCTGCTGGACACCGTCATCGACTACAAGAGCCTGCAGGCCACCGGCGCCATCATGGGCTCCGGCGGCATGGTGGTCATGGACGACTCCACCTGCATGGTGGGCATCGCCAAGTTCTTCCTGGACTTCACCACCAAGGAAAGCTGCGGCAAGTGCGTCCACTGCCGGATCGGCACCAAGCGGCTGGGCGAGATATTGACCCGGATCGTGAACGGCCAGGGCAAGGAGGGCGACGTGGAGCTTCTGGAGGAGCTGTGCAACACGGTGAAGGCCGGGGCTCTGTGCGGTCTGGGCCAGAGCGCGCCCAATCCGGTGCTCACCACCATCCGGTACTTCCGGGACGAGTACGACGCCCATATCCGGGACAAGAAATGTCCCGCCAAGGCATGCCCGGCGCTGCTTACATACGCCATCGACAAGGACAAGTGCAAGGGCTGCTCCTCCTGCGCGAAGAAGTGCCCGGTCCAGGCCATCAGCGGCCAGGTAAAGAAGCCGTTCGAGATCGACCCGGCCAAGTGCATCCGCTGCGGCATGTGCCACAACACCTGCCGCTTCGGCGCGGTGACCGTGGAATAAGGAGGGTGCGGCAATGAGTGAGATCAAATTGACCATAAACGGTAAGGCATGCGCCGGCCAGTCCGGCCAGACCATATTGGATATCGCGAAGGCCAACGGCATCGACATCCCGACCCTGTGCCATGACGACAGCGTGGCCCACTACGGGGCCTGCGGCCTGTGCGTGGTGGAGGCGGAGGGTTCGCCGAAGCTGCTGCGCTCCTGTTCCACCCTGGCGGCGGACGGCATGGCGATCAACACCGAGGGCGAGCGGGCCGTCCAGGCCCGGAAGATCGCCCTGGAGCTTCTCATGAGCGACCACGACGGGGACTGCATGGGTCCCTGCCGGCTGACCTGCCCCGCCGGGACCAACTGCCAGGCGTATGTGAAGCAGGTGGCCCTGGGCAACACGAGAGAAGCCGTGCGGATCGTGAAGGAGAAGCTGCCTCTGCCCGCTTCCATCGGCCACGTGTGCCCCCACCCCTGTGAGAAGGAGTGCCGCCGGGGCCTGGTGGAGGAACCCATCTCCATCGCCCTGATCAAGCGGTTCATGAGCATGGACCAGCTGGACAAGGCCGACGCCTGGAAGCCGGAGAAGGAGGCTCCCACCGGCAAGACCGTGGGCGTCATCGGCGGCGGCCCGGCGGGCCTGACGTCGGCCTATTACCTGGCCCTCCACGGCCACGACGTGACGCTGACCGACGCCATGCCCCAGATGGGCGGCATGCTCCGCTACGGCATCCCCCAGTATAGGCTGCCCAAGGCCGTGGTGGACGCGGAGGTGGCCCAGATCGCGGACGTGGGCGTGAAGATGGAAAACGGCGTCAAGATCGGCAAAGACATCTCCTTCGCCGATTACCGGGCCAAGTATGACGCGGTGGTGGTAGCCATCGGCGCATGGAGCAGCACGCCGCTGCGCTGCCCCGGCGAGGATCTGGAGGGCGTGTACGGCGGCATCGACTTTCTGCGGAGCGTTGCCCTGCACGACCCGGTGCCCATCGGCAAGAACGTGGCCGTGGTGGGCGGCGGCAACACCGCCATGGACGCCTGCCGGACGGCGGTGCGTCTGGGGGCGGAGAACGTGTACGTCATCTACCGCCGGACCCAGCAGGAAATGCCGGCCAATGCCGACGAGCTGGAAGAAGCTATGGAGGAAGGCGTCCAGTTCAAATTCCTGACCAATCCCGCCGAGATCATCGGCGAGAACGGCCATGTGACCCAGGTGAAATTACAGGTCATGGAGCTGGGCGAGCCGGACGCCTCCGGCCGCAGGAGCCCGGTGCCCGTGGAGGGCAAATTCGTGACCCTGGCCGTGGACAGCGTCATCGCCGCCATCGGCCAGAAGGTCAACCCCGCCGGCTTTGACTTAGGGCTGAACAAGCGGGGCATCATCGCCGCCGACGAGGCCACCTTCCTCACCGATCAGGAGGGCGTGTTCGCCGTGGGCGACGCCACCAACAAGGGCGCGGGCATCGCCATCGCCGCCATCGGCGAGGCGTCGAAGGCCGCCGACGTGGCGGACAGCTGGCTCCGGGGCCATATCGTCCCCTACCGCGAGCCCTTCGTGAGCAAGCGGACCGTCACCGCCGCTGACCTGGCGGACAAGGAGAAGAAGCCCCGGGTGAAGATCACCAACCGCCCGGCGGAGGAGCGCAAGCACGACTTCGAGCCGGTGAACGAGGGCTTCACCGCCGAGGAAGCCATGCGCGAGGCCCAGCGGTGCCTGGAGTGCGGCTGCCACGATTACGGCGAGTGCTCTTTGATCAAGCACGCCAACCGGTACGAGATCCACCCCGAGCGGTTCGCCGGCGAGAAGCGCCACAAGGATCTGGAGGAAAAGCTGGTGGTCATCCAGCGGGACCAGGGCAAGTGCATCCTGTGCGGATTGTGCGTGCGGGTGTGCGACGAGGTTGCCAAGGAGGGCATCCTGGGCCTGGTGGGCCGTGGCTTCGGCACGGTGGTCAAGCCCGAGTTCCGGGACAGCGACCGCATCAGGGTCTGCGCCACATGCAAAAAGTGCGCCGAGGCATGCCCCACCGGCGCGCTGAAGATCATCGGTTAAGAAAACATCTCATACTGCGGCAAAGGGCCCGCCGGACAGCAGGCCCTTTGCCATTTTTCACAACGGAGGTCATCTATGCCCGACAAACTGCTGTACGGCGTCGCCTACTATGCGGAGTACATGCCCGAGGACCGCATCGACGCGGACATGGAGCTGCTGGCCGGGGCCGGCTTCAACCTGATCCGGGTGGCGGAGTCCGCCTGGAGCACCTGGGAGCCCCGGGAGGGGGAGTTCGACTTCTCCCTGCTGCTGCGGGTGCTGGACGCCGCCCGGGCCCACGGCATATCGGTGATCGTGGGCACGCCCACCTACGCCATCCCTCCCTGGCTGGCCAAAAAGTACCCGGACATCCTGGCCGACACCCACGCCGGACCGTGCCGGTACGGCCCACGGCAGAATTTTGACATCACCCACCCCGGCTACCGCTTCCACGCCGAGCGCGTCATCCGGAAGCTGGCGGAGGCGGTCCGGGGCCACCCATGCGTCATCGGCTGGCAGCTGGACAACGAGACCAAGCCCTACGACACCTGCTCCCCCCGGGCCCAGGCCATGTTCAAGGACTGGCTCAGGGACCGTTTCGGCACGGCGGAGGCCCTGAACCGGGAGATGGGGCTGGCCTACTGGTCCAACGCCCTGGGCTCCTGGGAGGACCTGCCCGACGTGCGGGGGACCATCAACGGCAGCCTGGGGGCGGAGTATCAGGCCTTCCAGCGCCATCTGGTGACGGAGTTCCTCCAATGGCAGCGGTCCATCATCGACGAGTACCGCCGCCCGGACCAGTTCGTCACCCACAACTTCGACTACGAGTGGCGGGGCTTCTCCTTCGGCCTCCAGCCGGAGGTGGACCAGTTCGAGGCCGCCCGGGCCGTGACTCTGGCCGGGTGCGACATCTATCACCCCACTGCGGGGGCCCTCACCGGCGCGGAGATCGCCTTCGGCGGGGCCAGCGCCCGGGCCCTGAAAGAGGACAACTACCTGGTCCTGGAGACCCAGGCCCAGGGCACCTTCGGCCGTCTCCCCTACCCGGGCCAGCTGCGGCTCCAGGCCCTCAGCCACATCGCCGCCGGAGCGGACTGCGTGGAATACTGGCCCTGGCACAGCATCCACAACGCCCTGGAGAGCTACTGGAAGGGCGTTTTGAGCCACGACCTGACCCCTCATGAGACATACCGGGAGTGCGCCGCCATCGGCGCGGAGCTCAGGGCCCTGTCCCCCCACCTGCTGCACCTGAAAAAGCGAAACCGCGTGGCCGTCATGACGAGCCCCCGCTCCCAGACGGGCCTGCAGTGGTTCCCCACCGCCCCCATGGGCCAGACGCCGGCGAAAAACTACAGCGACTATCTGCGCTGGCTGTGCGACAGCCTCTACCGGCTCAACGTGGAGTATGACGTCGTCTCCGACGCCGCGCGGGACTTCACTCCCTACGACCTGCTGGTCCTGCCCTGTCTGTACGCCGCGCCTGAGGACCTGCTGCGGGCGGTGGGCGGCTATGTGAAGGGCGGCGGTCATCTGCTGGCCAGCTTCCGCACGGGCTTCGCGGACGAGCACCTCAAAATATATCATGACGCCCAGCCCCATCTGCTCACGGACTGCCTGGGTCTGACCTATGACCGGTTCACCCAGCCGGAACCGGGCACGGAGCTTACCTCCGACCGGATCGCTCTGCCGGAGCATGTGGCCGTCACGGACTGGATGGAGCTTATCGAGCTCCGGGGGGCCGAGGCGCTGTGCGCGTACGCCCACCCGGTCTGGGGCGGCGTCCCCGCCGTGACCGTGAACGCCTACGGGGCCGGACAGGCCGCCTATCTGGCCGCCTGCTTCGATCCCGACGGCCTGGACGCGGTGCTGGAGGCCCTGCTGCCCCGGTTCGGCATCGCCGTGCCCGAGGAGCGCTTCCCCCTGGTGATCCGCCGGGGCGTCAACAGCGCGGGCAGGCACATCACGTTCTTCCTCAACTATTCCGGCGCTGCCATGCCCGTCGCCGCAGCCCACCCGGCCGGCACGTTCCTGCCCGAGGGACAGGCCGCCGCCATGGACGAGACCTTCACGCTCCCGCCCTGGGGCGGGCGCATTCTGGAGACGGAGTGAAAAGCAAAAAACGATCCCGGAGGGGCCTTCCCTCCGGGATCGTCTGTTCATTCGTAAACGATCGCTTCCTTCATCGGCCAGATCCTCATGAGCAGCTTTCCGACGACCTGCTCCTGGGCCACGCAGCCCACGGCCTTGCTCCGGCTGTCCACCGACACGCTCCGGTGATCTCCCATGACGAAGATCCTTCCGTCCGGCACCTGGTAAGGGAACTCGATGTCGCACTCCCCAAGGGCCTTTTCCACCAGATAGGGCTCGTCGTACAGCACGTCGTTGATGTATACGTTCCCATCCGGGTCGATGTTCACCCACTCGCCGGCCAGCGCGATCACACGCTTCACCAGAACCTTGTTGTTGTAATAGAACGCGACCATGTCGCCGCGCTCAAAGTTCGAATTCTTGATCGAGACCACCAGGTTCCCGTCATCCAGCGTCGGGGCCATGCTCGTGCCCGTTATCCGCAGCACCGGCAGCCACAGCGTCGCCACCAGGATCGCCACCGCCGCCACGGTGATCAGCGCGTATATCGTGCCCATCAGCGTCCGGCGGAAGCGGTTCTTGTATTTGACCCGGTCCAGCTCCGCCTCCAGCGCCTCGATGGTCGGTACTTCCAGGGGCTGGTTGTGCTTCTTGCTCATTGATCCTTACTTTCTGACGGCTGTTGGGTACCGCCTTCCTCCGGTTTTTCCTTCTCCGCCGCCTGATCGCGCTTCTGCGCCATCGCAGCCTCGGTCCTCGCGTCGGTATCGCCCCGCTGCATCTTCCGCACGCTGGCTCCCAGCTTTATCAGCCTTCCCTCCAGCCCGGAGATCTGCTTTTGCAGACCGGCGATCTGTTTCTCCGCAGAATCGAGCTGCTCGCCCCTGGACTCCAGCTCCTTGCCCTGGGCCACCAAAAGCTCCAAAAGCTCACGTTTTCTTAATTTCCGAAGTTTGTTAGCCATTGTTTGCTCCGCTACCCCTTTTTTCCACCTGCGCCGAGGTTTTTTGATCGTTCCTTATTAATAAGACGCAGATTTTCCAAAAACGGCTCAAGAAATTCGTCGCTTTTTGAAAATCTTTTGTGAACTGCTCCCGGTCCTAAGCCACGGTCCGCCGCCGGCGCCCGGGCAGCATTCTCTGCGTTTTAGTATACCACCTTCGTCTGTTTAATGCAATATATAAACTGTCAAAGAATAGATGAACGGACGCGAAGGCCGGTCAGGCCGAGCCGCGCGGCATTCCCGCGCGTCAAAGTCAAAATCCGCTGTGCGACAGGATTTTGACTTTCTGCGAGGGGGAATTCACTTTCCCCTCGCAGTTTATATCGAGCTGTCAAAAACTTGTTTTTGACAGCTCAGCGCCGGGAAAAGCAAAGCTGCTTTTCCCGGCGCGGGTCTTTTGCTTTGCCGGTCCTTACACCAGCAGGTTCTTCTCCGTGGCGGGGTCAAAGAAGTGCATGGCCTTGCCCTCGAAGGTGATGTGCAGGTTATGACCGCCCACCAGCGCGCTGCGGCCCTCCGCATCCAGGTCGATGGTGGGGATGCGCACGATCAGGCGGCTGCCGTCGGCGGTGTCCACGTGCAGATGCAGCTCGGAGCCCATCATCTCGTTGACCACCAGATTGCAAGGGATGGAGCCCGCGCCCTCGGCGCCCAGGGTCATATGCTCGGGGCGCACGCCCAGCAGGATCTCTCCGGCCTTCACGTTCTTCGCCGCCAGCATCTTGCCCTTCTCGCCCTCCACCGGGATCTTGGCCCCGAAGGGCGTGACATAGTACTTGCCGCCCTCCAGGAGCAGGTTCGTCTTGATGATGTTCATCTTGGGCGCGCCGATGAACTCGGCCACGAACAGGTTGTGGGGCATCTCGAACACCTCGGTGGGGGTGCCGACCTGCATGATGTAGCCGTCCTTCATGATGACGATCCGGTCGCCCAGGGTCATGGCCTCGGTCTGGTCATGGGTGACGTAGATGAAGGTGGTGTCCAGCTTCTGGCGCAGGAGGATGATCTCGGCGCGCATCTGGTTGCGCAGCTTGGCGTCCAGGTTGGACAGGGGTTCGTCCATCAGGAACACCTTGGAGTCCCGCACCATGGCGCGGCCGATGGCCACGCGCTGGCGCTGGCCGCCGGACAGCGCCCGGGGCTTACGCATCAGGTACTCCGTGATGCCCAGCACCTCCGCCGCGTTTGTGACCCGCTCGTAGACCACGTCCTCGGGCACCTTCTGCAGGCGCAGGGAGAACGCGATGTTGTCGTACACGCTCATGTGGGGGTACAGGGCGTAGTTCTGGAAGACCATGGCGATGCCCCGGTCCTTGGGCTGCAGGTCGTTGACCACCTCGCCGTCGAT
>CANPXZ010000078.1 GCA_947587485.1 uncultured Oscillospiraceae bacterium
CCGGTGACCTCGGAGATGGAGGCGCCGTCGTTGCGCTCGCTCATCATGCCGGAGAAGTAGTCATGCACAGCGCCGGCAAAGATGGTGCCGAAGGTGATCCACAGGAACACGATGGGTCCCCACAGAGCGCCCTGCAGAGCGCCGAAGATGGGGCCGAGACCGGCGATGTTCAAAAGCTGGATCATGAACAGACGCCACTGGGGCAGGACCACGTAGTCCACGCCGTCGTTGATCTTGACGGCGGGGGTCTCACGGTCGTCGGGGGCGAAGGTCTTCTCTACGACCTTGCCGTAGGTGAAGTACCCGCCGATGAGGATCGCGAGGCAGAGAATAAAACTGATCATTTTAAATTCCTCCTCACAAATTGAGCTTTTTCGGGCCGCTTCGCGGCCCTGATCATGTGTTATTATACGCCGGGAAAAATCCATTGTCCAGCGCCCGGGCAGGTTATCATTTAACAAAATTTTAATATTTATTTTGTGAAGTTTGACAAGAAAATAGTATATGAATTGGCGCTTTCTGACAATCCACGCAACATGTTGTAGTCACTTGGCGTCCCGGACCGGTGTATGGTCCTTCCACTTCCCGGACAGGAAGTAGGGGCACATGACCAGGAAGAAGGCGTAGCCCGCCAGGGCCCCGCCCAGCCAGTAGCCGGTGACGCCCATGTGGAACGCCTCCGCCAGCAGCAGGCACAGGCCGATGCGCATGACCACCCCGTCCAGCATCCCCAGGAGGAAATTCATCACGGGAAAGCCCATGCCGTTGCATAGGGCCGTGCTGGGCCCACGGACGGCGAAGCCGAAGAAGTTCAGCACCGCGATGAGCACGTAGCTGTGGCTCATGGCAAGCACCGCCGGGTCGTCGTCGAAGATGGAGAACACCTGCTCCGGCCAGCCGATCATCACCGCCGAGAGCGCCGCCGCGAAGCCCATGCCCACCGCGAGAGAGGTCCCCACGGTCCGGCTCACCCGGTCGAACTTCCGGGCGGCGAAGTTCTGGCCCACCATGGTGGCCCCGGACTGGCTCAGGGCCTGGGAGATGATGCTGGCCACGGTGGACAGCTTCCCGCCCACGCTGTTGACGGCGGAGATGGTGACGCCGAAGGTGTTGATGCGGCTGGAGACGAACAGCTGGGAGATGCTGATGGCGCAGGACTGGATCATCATGGGCACCCCCAGCCGGAGGAGCTTTTTCAAATTCCACGGGTCCGGTCTGAGGTATTTGAGCTTGAATTCAAAGCCCAGCCGGTCCCGCCGCCGCCAGAGATACCCCACGCACAGCAGGAAGCTGACCCCCTGGGCGATCACCGTGGCCAGGGCCGCGCCGAGAGGCCCCATGCCCCGGGACACGAACAGGATGTCCAGAACCACGTTCAGCACCGACGCAATCATGATGAACAGCATGGGCTTTTTCGACTCCCCCATGCCCCGGAGGATGGCGGCCACCATCACGTAGCCCACCAGGAAGAACAGCCCCGCCGTACAGCAGTCGGTGTACTGCCGGCAGTAGACCACCGCCTCCGGCGGCACGTTCAGCCAGTCCATCACCTGTCCCGCCAGGGCCAGGCCCACCACCGTGACGGCCAGGCTCAGGCCCAGGATGAAGGTGAACATGGCCCCCACGATCCGGGACAGGCCGTCCCGGTCCTTCAGGCCCACGTACTGGCTGATCAGCACCTGGCCCGCGTTGCAAAAGCCCATGCACACGAAGGTGTAGAAGTGGATCAGGTCCGCGCCGATGCCCACGGCGGACAGGCCCGCCGGGCCCACATACCGGCCCACCACCGCCATGTCCACCAGGTTGTAGGCGGTCTGGAGCAGGTTGGACAGCATGAACGGCCACGCGAAGCCCAGCAGCTGCCGGGTCACGGGGCCGGAGGTATAATCCCTTATTAAAGTGTCGTCTTTTGCCATACGGTTCTTTCTCTCTGTCGGTTCTTATCTTTATTGTATCCCACAAATTGCCTGACCGCAAGGGAATTTTTACCGTTTAATACGTATGGTCACCACCATTTCCTTCTCATTCTGCTCCCGCTCCAGGCCCACGTCCACGCCGCCCTGGCGCATCACGTTCACGCTCCGCTGGAGGGTGTTCAAAAATACCCGCACGTCCTTTAAGACCAGCCTGGTCCGGGTCTGGGGCGCGGGTTTATCAAGACGCTCCAGAAGGGCGTCTATGTAGCTGTCCGCAGCGGGCACGGCTAGCTGCCGCTCGATGATGTGGTCCAGGGCCTTCCGGCGCAGGTCGTCGTCCGGCAGGCGCAGCAGCGCCCGGCCGTGGCGCTCGGTAAGCTCCGCCGCCCGGAGCTTGTCCAGCACGTCCGGGGGCAGCTTCAACAGCCGCAGCTTGTTGGCCACGGCCGACTGGCTCTTGCCCAGCCGACGGGCGCACTCTTCCTGGCTCAGGCCGTAGGTCTCGATGAGCCGGGCCATGCCCCGGGCCTGCTCGATGTAGTCCAGGTCCTGCCGCTGGAGGTTCTCCACCAGGGCAAGCAGCCCCGAGTCCGCCCCCTCCGCCTCCAGCACCAGACAGGGCACCCGCTCCAGCCCGGCCAGCCGCGCCGCTCGCCAGCGCCGCTCCCCGGCCACCAGCTCATAGCCGCCCTCACACCGCCGGACCGACAGCGGACACAGCACCCCGTATTGGCGGATGCTCTCCGCCAGCTCCTCCAGGGCCTGGCCGTCGAATATCTGCCGGGGCTGCATGGGGTTGGGCACGATCTCGTCCAGGGCCAGGCTCAGCACCCCCGTCTCCGGCTTCCGGCGGGTCTTCATCAGCATCGGCATAGCATGATCTCCCCCTTTGACGCATAGGATGGATACATTATAGGACGTCCCGTCCGCGAAAGGGGGAGAAACCGGGCGGCCGCAGCGGTCCGGCCCGTTTATCATGCCGCGCAATTCACTGTTGTCTTTTTTTCTCCCCGGTCATATAATGGTGTTCTAATGGGAGATCAGAGAAAGCATTTACCGAAGAGAGGGTCCTACATTGAAAAAGCTCCTGAAGGTCTTCGGCCGGCTGATGGCCGTTCTTTTGCTGACGATCCTGTTCCTTTTGATCAACGCCGCGGCCGCCTGCGCCATGCTGGCCGACGGCCCTTCGCCGGTCTGGCAGAGCCGGTTCGTGACGGCCCTGGACGAGACCAGCGCCTTGAAATTCCTGCCCCGGCTGTTTTTGCCGGACGAGACGGTGGAGTCGATCCTCCATCCCGAGCCGGAGCAGGAGGTCCCGGACTCCTTCGTGGAGCTGGCCTTCGATGAGGCCGGCGCTGCAAAAGAGGACGACGAGCCCCCGGAGGAGGCGGCCGAGCCCTCCGAGGAGGACGGGAACGTGATCGAGCTCATCCGCATCCGGGAGCCCACCTTCCGGGGCGCCATGCTTGTGGTCCACGATCCGTCTCTCATCGAGATCGGCACGCTGGACCACTTCGGGGGCCAGGGAGTGCTCCTGTCGGAGCTCATAGACAAATACGGCGCCATCGGCGGCGCCAACGGCGCGGGCTTTTACGCCCCGGGCGGCTCCGGCTCCGGCGGCTCGCCGGACGGCATGGTGATCAAGGACGGCGAGATCATTTACGGCTCCGCCGGCGGCTGGTACCGGGACGTCATGGGCTTCGACGCCGACGGTGTCCTCCATGTGGGGGATATGACCGGCCGGGAGGCGCTGGATCTGGGCATCGTCTCCGGCCTCAGCTTCAACGTGGGTCCCGTGCTCATCAAGGACGGGGAGATCCAGCCCAGGCTGGGCGAGGAAAAAAACTACCGCACCTGCATGGGGCAGACCGCCGACGGGACGGTCCTGCTGCTGACGATAGAGGGCCGCCGGCCGAACAGCATAGGCGCCACGAATCAGGAAACGGCTCAGATCCTGTACGATCACGGCGCGGTCAACGCCGGCAATCTGGACGGCGGCGGGTCCTCCGATATGTACTATAAGGGCGAGCAGCTCGTCTATAACGACTATATGCTCAAGATCCCCACGGCCATCCTGGTGATGCCGCCGGAAGAGGGGGGTGAGTGACGATGGGCGCTTCCTATCAGGGAAAGCATTCCTCCGCGCCTGCCCAGCACGCGAAAAAGAGGCCCGCCCCGCCGCACCGCAGCGCCGCCCCCGGCCGCAGAGAAAAAAGGCCCGCCGCACCGCCGCCCCCGCCGGAGGTCCGGCGGCGGAGTGAGCCCGCCCCAAGAAGAGCCAGGCCGGAGAGACGGAAAAAGTCCCGGTGGTTTCTGTTCTTCATGCTGTTCTATGCCCTGGTCCTGGTCATCGCGACGGGCTTTTTGCAGTTCCGGCTGTGGAACTTCCTGAAGACCGACCAGGCGGAGATCGACCGGGAGAAGGCCGCGGAGTCGGCCCGGCGGGTCCACGAGAAGGCCGTGTTCCAGTCTCCCCAGCTGGCCTTTGAGGACTGGCGGAGCGGGGTCACCACCGATTTTTGGACGGACCTGTGGTACGACCAGTCGCCCAACGACCTGGATATCCGCAGCCAGGTCTACGCCTACATGGCGGAGCGCTTCGCGCCCGACGCCGTGAGGGCCTATAAGGCCGAGGGCTTCACCCAGGAGGAACCGGTCTACGTGCTCAAAAACGGAGACGAGCCCCTGGCCCGCGTCGCCCTGTCCGGCAGCGAGCTGGAATGGGAGGTCTCCCGGGTGGAGCTGCTGTTCGAGGGCACATGCTCCGCCTCCGTGACCGTGCCGGGCAAATGCCGGGTGAGCTGCAACGGCCAGACGCTGGACGAGGAATACCGCGAAAAGACGGACAGCCTCATGTCCTATAAGCTGCTGGACGGCCAGCTGGAAAAGCCCGTCACATGGTACTGCTACACCGTGGAGGGCCTGCTGCTGGAGCCGGACCTGTCGGTATCGCCGCCGGAGGGGTACAGTCTGCTCCCAAGCGGGGACGAGGGCTTCCTGCTCCGGGCGGAGGGGGACAACAGCGCCTATACGGAGCAGGCCGTCCAGTTCGTAAAGACCGATCTGGAGTATTACATGAACGGCGCCCGGGGCGCATGGGGCAATATGGACCGGGTCCTCCGCATGCTGCGGAAGGGGACCCAGGCCTATGAGGAAACACGCAAGACCCACGAGAGCATACGCTGGTCCACCCACTATAGCGACATCGACACCAGCAGGACAGACGCGGGCGACGTGATCTTCTGGGCGGAAAACTGCTTCAGCGTGGACGTTGCCTACGACGCCCGCTGCAAGCTCCGGGGCGAGCCCGTCGATTACGCCGCCGCCACCATGCGGCTGTACTTCCTGCGGGACGGCGACGAGTACTTCATCAGCGATTTTGAGATACTGTGAGCTGCCGGTATGAACATAACGATCATAATTCCATCCTATGAGCCGGACGAGAAGCTCTGCCAGGTGGTGGACGCCATGCTGGCCGAGGGCTTCCGGGATATCGTGCTGGTCAACGACGGCAGTCACCCGGACCACGTCCGGCCCTTCCTGGACGCCGGGGCCAGGCCCGGCGTCACCGTCCTGACCCACCAGGTCAACAAAGGAAAGGGGCGGGCGCTGAAGACCGCCTTTTCCTGGTGCATCGAAAACCGGCCGGGGATCGACGGCGTCGTCACCGTGGACGGGGACAACCAGCACAACGCCAGGGATGTGCGCGCCTGCGCCGAGGCCATGGTCCGGGAGCCGGACAAGCTCTGGCTGGGCGTGCGGGACTTCTCCCTGGAGCAGGTGCCGCTGCGAAGCCGCTTCGGCAACACCCTCACCAGGACCATCATGCGTCTGGCCTGCGGCAGGGCCATCACCGACACCCAGACCGGCCTCCGGGCCATCCCGGCCCGGTTCCTGCCGGCCATGTGCCGGATCGCCGGGGAGCGCTATGAGTACGAGACCCAGATGCTCCTGTCCCTCCGGGATGAGGGCATCGGCCTGGGAGAGGTGCCCATCGAGACGGTCTACATCGACGAGAACCAGACCAGCCATTTCGACCCGCTGCGGGACTCCTGGAAGATCTATAAGATCATCTTCCGGCACATGTTCTGCTCCAAGGGCTCCTTCGCGGCCTTCGCCGCCAGCTCCGTGGCCTGCTTTTTGGTGGACAACGGGCTGTTCACCCTGTTCAACGGGGCCGTGCTGGGCCGGATGGCCGACGGCGGGCGGGAGCTGGTCTCCACTTTGTGCGCCAGGGCCATCTCCAGCGTGGTGAACTTTTTGCTGAACCGGCAGCTGGTGTTCCGAAGCCGCGGCGCGGCCGGCCAGTCCGCCGCCCGGTATTTCCTGCTGGTGGTGGTCCAGGGCAGCGCCTCCGCGCTGCTGGTGTACCTGCTCAACTCCCTGCTGCACGTGTCCAACGTCATGGAGACCGCCATCAAGATCCCCGTGGATATGCTGCTGTTTTTGGTCAGCTACAAGATCCAGAAAAAATGGGTGTTCAGGGATAAGTGACCCTGAAAAGAACATACGCACGCCCCGGCACAGCAAGTGCCGGGGCGCGCTTTTGGGTTTTGGGGTCTTTAAATCATCTCTTCCGGATGAAATATCTCGTCGAAATGCTCCGGGGTGAGGAAGCCCAGCCTGACGCAGGCCTCCCGGAGGCCGATGTTCTCCTGGTAGGCAAGCTTGGCGGTCTTGGCCGCGTTCTCATAGCCGATGTAGGGGTTCAGGGCCGTCACCAGCATGAGGGAGTCGTGGAGATTGCGGCGCATCTTCTCCCCGTCGGCCCGGATGCCCGTAGCGCAGTTGGCGTTGAACGCCGCCACGGACTGGGCCAGCAGCCGCACCGATTGCAGGAAGTTGTAGGCCAGCACCGGCATGAACACGTTCAGCTCGAAATTCCCCTGGGAGGCCGCGACGCCGATGGCCGCGTCGTTGCCCATGATCTGCACCGCCACCATGGTCACCTGCTCGCACTGGGTGGGGTTGACCTTGCCGGGCATGATGGAGCTGCCGGGCTCGTTGGCCGGGATCGTGATCTCCCCCAGGCCGCAGCGGGGCCCGGAGGCCAGCCAGCGCACGTCGTTGGCGATCTTCATCATGTCCGCCGCCGCCGCCTTCACCGCCCCGTGGGCGAACACCAGCTCGTCCTTGGAGGTGAGGGCGTGGAACTTGTTGGGGGCGGTGACGAAGGTCCTGCCGGTGAGGGCGGAGACCTCCTCCGCCACCTTTTCCGCAAAGCCCGCCGGCGCGTTCAGCCCCGTGCCCACGGCCGTGCCCCCCAGGGCCAGCTCCTTCAGGGGCACGCAGGCCAGACGGATGAGCTCCATGTCCCGCTCCAGGGAGCTGCGCCAGCCGCTTATTTCCTGGGAAAAGGCGATGGGCACCGCGTCCTGCAGGTGGGTCCGGCCGCTCTTGACAAGCCCCGCGTTTTCCGCCTCCAGCTTCAAAAACGTCTTTACCAGCCCCTCCAGGGCCGGCAGCAGCGTGTCCTCCAAGGCCAGCGCCGCAGAGATGTGCATGGCCGTGGGGAAGGTGTCGTTGGAGGACTGGCTCATGTTCACGTCGTCGTTGGGGTGGCACAGGACCTGTCCGGCCAGCTCGTTGGCCCGGTTGGCGATGACCTCGTTGGCGTTCATGTTGGACTGGGTACCGGAGCCGGTCTGCCACACCACCAGGGGGAAGTGGTCCGAGAGCGTCCCGGCGATGACCTCGTCCGCCGCCTTTTCAATGACGGCCAGCTTTTCCGCCGTCATCCGCTCCGGGACCAGGGCCCGGTTGGCCCGGGCGGCGGCCTTTTTCAGGATGCCGAAGGCGTGGACGATCTCCGCCGGCATGGTCTCCAGGCCCACGCCGATGGGGAAATTCTCCCGGCTGCGCTGGGTCTGAGCGCCCCAGTACCGGTCCGCCGGCACCTGCACCTGGCCCAGCGAGTCATACTCGATCCGATAATTCACAAAAGCTCCTCCTCTCCGCCCGGGGCCACGGCGACGCCCGCCGCCCGCAGCTTTTTCCGCAACTCCGCCGCGTCGCCGTGGAACACCGCGCCGGACATGCCGCACCGGCACGCGCCCTCCACGTTCGCGGGCGTGTCGTCCACAAAAAAGCACTCCTCCGCCTTCAGGCCGAACTTTCGCAAAAACGCCTCGTAGATGGCCCGTTCCGGCTTGACGCAGCCCACGTCGCAGGAGACGAGGGTGCCGTCGAAAAACCGGTGGCAGGGGATGCGGGGCCAATAATCGTGCTGCCGGAAGGTGGCGTTGGACAGCAGATACACCCCGTATCCGGCCCCCTTCAGTTCCGCTGTCAGCTCATACATGCCCTCGATGGGCTCAAGGGCCGGCTCCCACCAGGTCACAAGGCCGGCGGCGGCGCCGCGCAACCGCTCCGGAAGCCGGGCACAGATCGTCCGGGACGCCTGCTCGTCGGCGACAGCGCCCCAGTCCATCCTGGGCCACTCCAGGGACAGGTATACCTCCCGCATCAAGAGCCGCCCGTCCTCCTCCGACAGGCCCAGCCGGCGGATGAAATACCCCGGGTCATACCGGACCAGCACCTGGCCCATGTCAAAAACAACGCTGCGGATCATATCGGAAACGCGCTTCCCTTCTCAGTTGGCCGTGGGCATATAGGGCCGCAGCACGGCGGCCACGTTCGACAGGGGCATGGTTTGCAGCCAGACCCGGCCCGGGCCGGTGATGGTGGTCAAAAACAGGCCCTCGCCACCGAACAGCACGTTCTTCGCGCCCTTCACCGTCTGGATGTCCATGGCGCAGGAGGCGTCCATGGCCGCCAGGTGGCCCGTGTCCACCACGATCTGCTGGCCGGGCTGCAGGTCGTACTGCACCACGTGGCCGTCGAACTCCGCGAAGGCCACGCCGCTGCCGGATACCTTCTGGAGGATGAAGCCCTCGCCGCCGAACAGGCCCGCGCTCAGCTTCTTGTTGAAGTGGACGGACAGCTGCACCGTGGACTCGCCGGCCAGAAACGCGCCCTTCTGGAAGATGATCTCCCGGCCGGGGGCGATCTCAAAGGGCTTGATGGATCCGGGGAAGCTGGAGGCAAAGGCGATCAGGCCCTGGCCGGCCTGGGCCGTATAGATATTCTGGAAGATCCGCTCTCCGGCGAACATCCGGCCCAGGGCCTTGCCCACGCCGCCGTTGGAGGTGGTCTCCATGTGCATATTGGGGCTCATCCAGCTCATGGAGCCGCCCTCGTTGAACATGCTCTCGCCATCCTCCAGATGGCACACCACCACCGGAAGGGTATCGCCAAGGATCTCGTATTTCATCGCAGTTTCCTCCTCATGGGAGCGGCTGTTTTTCCGGGCAGCGCGCCCGGACCGCTCCACGCCCACAGTCTGACATAAATCCGGGAAAAATACAACAGTTTTTTCACCGGCCCGGCGCACGTCCGCCCCGCCGCCCCATAAAATGGAAGGGAGGCGAAACGGGATGGATGACGAAAAAGAGCAGGCCCTGACGCCGGAGGAGTCGATGGCGGGAGAGCGCTGCCGCCGGTCCCTGCGGCGGCTCCGGTTCCAGACGGGGCTGGCGGTGCTGTTCACGGCCATGGGGGCCATGGTCATTTTGGTGCTGCTGGACGTGTTTTTCTCCATGCAGTCCCAGGCGGAGCGGACGCTGATCGGCAACGCCTTCGAGGCCTTCAAGCTCATCGCCGTGACGGTGCTGGGCTATATCTTCGGCGCCAACCAGACGGCAAAGCCCGGCGGGGAGGATTGAGCCCGCCGGCAGGATATATCAAAAGCGCCCGGACATTCCGTCCGGGCGTTTCCCGCAAATGGGCTCAGTCGTCATATTCGCGCTCATGCTCCAGCACCTGGCCGGTGGCGCTGTCCACCACGTACTCGTACTCGTATCCGCCCTGGCGGAAGGATATCTCGTACACATTGTGATCGGGATGATGTCCGTCGTGGTGATGGTCGAAATAGTCGTCGCAGGTCTCCCACTCCACGTGCATCCTGGCGACCTGATCCAGGGTCAGGCCGGCATGGGTCAGGGCCGCGTCCCGGGCGGCCTCCGCGCCCACGTCCCCCGCCGCCGGGTCGGCGCCGCCGTCCGTGGCCGTCCGGGCCTCGGGCAGCAGGGTCTTCTCCCACTGCCACACGGCGCCGGAAGCGCCGTCGATGACGTATTCATACTCGTGGGTCTCCGTCAGCCAGCGCACCTCGTACTCCAGGTACCCGTCGTCCAGCTCCTTTCGGACGGAGAGCTTCTGCGCGTCCTTCTCGTCCAGCTCCGCGTGGGCCAGGGCCGCAGCCTGGGCGGCATCCGCGCCCACGTCCCCGTCGGCCTGCCGGCCCCGGTCCCGGAGCTCCCGGCTCTCCTGCCAGACCGCGCCGGAGGCGGCGTCGACGGTGTAGTCGAACTCCGTCTCGTCGGTGAAGAACTCCACCTCATATTCCAGCGCCCCGTCGTCCCGGTCCTGCACGGTCCGCAGCCGGGAGACCTCCTTCTCCGTCAGGCCCGCCTGCTCCAGCGCGATGGCCTCCGCCTGCTCCGGGCCGATGTCCGCCCCGGCCGCCAGCGCGGCCGCTCCCAGGGTGAGGGTCAGCGCCAGCGCCGCCATGGCTCCGATCGCCTTGGATATAAATCTGCTGACAGAATTTTTGTTGAACATGTGCTCAGACCTCCTTTTCGCGGCTCTTATGCGTTTCGTCTTTCTCCTGACGCATAAGTAATGCGCGGGCGCGGCGTTTTATTGCACGGCCCGGAAATTTATTTTTTGTTTTTTGCAGTTTGAATCTGAGGTGCAAAAAGACCGTCCTCTCGGACGGTCTTTTTCTGCGTTTTACGCTCTTACATGCCCTTCTGTGCGTTGACCTTGATGCCGGGGCCCATGGTGGTGGCGGTGACGCAGGTGCGGATATACTGGCCCTTGGCCGCAGCGGGCTTGGCCTTCACGATGGCGCCGATCAGCGCGTCGTAGTTCTCCTGCAGCTTCTCGGGGCCGAAGCTCACCTTGCCGATGGGGCAGTGGATGATGTTGGTCTTGTCCAGACGGTACTCGATCTTACCGGCCTTGACCTCGTTGATGGCCTGGGTCAGGTTGGGGGTCACGGTGCCGGCCTTGGGGGAGGGCATCAGGCCCTTGGGGCCCAGGACCTTACCGAGGCGGCCCACCATGCCCATCATGTCGGGGGTGGCGATGACCACGTCGAAGCCGAACCAGTTCTCGGTCTGGATCTTCTGGACCATGTCCTGTCCGCCCACGAAGTCGGCGCCGGCGGCCTTGGCCTCCTCCTCGCGCTCGGGCTTGCAGAACACCAGCACGGTGCGGCTCTTGCCGGTGCCGTGGGGCAGCACGATGGCGCCGCGGACCTGCTGGTCGGCGTGACGGCCGTCCACGCCCAGCTTCACGTGCAGCTCGACGGTCTCGTCGAACTTGGCCTTGCTGGTCTTGCACACCAGGTCGAA
>CANPXZ010000079.1 GCA_947587485.1 uncultured Oscillospiraceae bacterium
CCGGTGGAGAGCCCCATGCACCACATCACCGACGTGGAGAGCTACAACCACTACTTCGGCTGGTACGGCGGCAAGATGGAGGACAACGGCCCCTGGCTTGACAACTTCCACGCTGTCCACCCGGACATCTGCCTGGGCATGAGCGAGTACGGCTGCGAGGGCATCATCACCTATCACGGCCCGAATCCCGCCTGCAAGGACTACTCCGAGGAATACCAGGCCCTGTACCACGAGCACATGGCCAAGGTGTTCGACGAGCGGCCCTGGATCTGGTCCAGCCACATCTGGAACATGTTCGACTTTGGGTGCGCGGCCCGGAACGAGGGCGGCGTGGCCGGCCGGAACAACAAGGGCCTCATGACCATGGACCGGAAGACCAAGAAGGACAGCTACTATATCTATAAGGCATACTGGAATCCCGAGCCCATGGTGCACATCTGCGGCAAGCGGTACGCCCAGCGCTCCGGTGAGACCACCCAGGTGAAGGTATACTCCAACCTGCCCACGGTGGAGCTGTACCTGGACGGGAAGAAGATCGCCGAGCAGAGCGCCGAGAAGGTGTTCACGTTCGACGTGGCTTTGCATGACGGGTTCAACACCCTGACGGCCCAGGCCGGGGACGTGAAGGACACCGCGACGCTGGAGAAGGTGGAGACCGAGCCGGCCATCTACGTGCTGCCCGAAGTCAACGAGCGGGCCGAGGGCGTGGCCAACTGGTTCAAGATGGTGGGCGAGATGGATCTGGACCTGAAGGCCCCCATGGAATTCCCCGAGGGGTACTACAGCGTCAAGGACACCATGGAGGATCTGTTCAAGAGCCCCGAGGCCGGCGAGATCGTGTCCAAGGCCGTGAAGATGGCCACCAATTTCGTGGTGGAGCCCGGTGCCGGCATGTGGAGCATGATGAAGGGCATGACCCCCGAGCGCATGATGAGCCTTGGCGGCATGCTGCCCGACGGCTTCCTGGAGAGCCTGAACGCCCAGCTCATCAGGATCAAAAAGGCATAAGCGCCCTGAGATTTGGCATATCTGCCTAATTTTCATACGTCTTTTCGTGCATTTTCTAAAATTTCAACATTTACCGTTGACATACGGTAAAGACTTTGTTAATATTTTATTAACACTTTGTGCAGTCTAAGGCACAAGACTGTGTAAATTCAGAAAGGAGTCACACCATGTCCAAGAAACCCTTGGAGGAAAACGGCGTTCACCGCGCAAAACTGTGGGAGATCGGTTTCTACGCTCTGAACAACACCTCCACCAACGCCTACATGATGCTGGTCGGCTCGATCTCCTACTTCCTGGTAGGTATCGTCGGCATCGGCGCCGTGCTGGCCGGTTCCATTGTGACCATCATGCGTGTGTGGGACGGCGTTACGGACCCGTTCGTCGGCATGCTGGTGGACAACACCAACACCAAGTTCGGTAAAAACCGCCCGTTCATCGTCCTAGGTCAGATCATTTTGTTCTCCATGACCTTCGTGATGTTCCGGTTCATCCCCAAGATGCCCCAGGGCGGCCGCTTCATCGCGTTCATCATCATCTACTGCATCTACATCGTGGGCTACACCTTCCAGTGCGTGGTCACCAAGTCCGCCCAGACCTGCCTGACCAACGACCCCCAGCAGCGCCCCATCTTCACCATGTTCGACGCTACTTACAACGTGCTGCTGATGAGCGTGTTCTGGCCGGTGTTCCTGTCCTCCACTCTGCTGCCCAACTTCACCCTGACCAGCGAGATGGGCGACGTGTTCACCAACCTGCTGGCGGAGAACCCCACCCTGGCCAACGTGGTCACCACGGGCGAGAACGGCGTGCAGACCCTGTCCGGCTTCTATAACCCGGCCCTGTGGCAGTACGCCCAGTTGGTCATCGGCGCTCTGGCCGCCGTGTTCGCCGTCTGCGCCATCATCGGCCTGTGGCGGAAGGACAACGTGAAGTACTTCGGCACCGGCAAGGTGGAGCGCATCCGCTTCAAGGACTACGCCGACGTTCTGGCCCACAACCGCGGCATCCAGATGCTGGTGGTGGCCGCCTCTTCCGATAAGCTGGCTATGAGCTGCACCAGCGCCGCCGCCGTGACCATGGCCCTGTACGGCATCATCTTCGGCAACTACGCGCTGAACGGCTCCGTGTCCGCCATCACCGGCGTTCCCGTGTGCATCATCGGCATCTTCCTGATCGGCTCCATCGCCCGTAAGATGGGCCAGAAGATGTGCCTGCTGGTGGGCACCTGGGGCTCCATTTTGTCCGCCATCGCGCTGGGCGTGCTGATCTGCTTCGCTCACGGCGGCAACATCTCCTGGCCGACCTTCAGCCTGACCAACTTCTCCACCTACGCCAACCTGGTCAAGCCGTCCAACTGGACCTTCCTGGGCATCCTGTACATGCTGCTGTACATCGTCATGAAGTCCTTCTCCCAGATGAGCGGCAACATCGTCATCCCCATGACGGCGGACTGCGCGGACTACGAGGTCTATCGTTCCCGCCGTTACGTGCCCGGCCTGATGGGCACCCTGTTCAGCTTCGTGGATAAGCTGATCTCCTCCCTGGCCGCCACCCTCGTGGCCGTCTTCTACTCCTGGATCGGCTACAAGTCCACCCTGCCCACCGAGTCCGACCCGTACACCACCGGCGTTCTGGTCGTGACCCTGCTGTGCTTCCTGGGCATGCCCATGATCGGCTGGATCCTGAACGTGGTCGCGATGAAGTTCTATCCGCTGACCAAGGAAAAGATGGAAGAGATCCAGGACGAGATCGCCCAGATCAAGGCCGAAGCCGCCGCCAGCAAGTAATTTGCTCTGACATTTCGCAAAACGATCTCCTATCCCCTATGGGGCGACCCATAGGGGATTTTTACAGGCATGACACTTCGCGCCGGTCCCGGCGCAATGGAGGTATCCGCACATGGCAAAAGGCAACAACAACAAGCAAAACAAGTCCGGCGCTCCCAAAAAGCAGGCCCAGGCGCCCATCATGACCCGGCCCGAGACCGGCAAGGGCGCGGACAAGACCCTGACCGACCTGGACTTCGAGCGCCAGGCCGCCCAGCGGGCCGCCGGACAGGAGGAGTCCACCTACGGCATCTGGCGCTATGTGTGGAAGATCAACCAGTTCATCAACAGCCACCGCAAGCCCCATACCTTCAAGAAAAAGACCTACATGTGGCTGATGCTGTTCACGGGCTTTTTCGGCGGGCACCGGTGGTATCAGGGCCGCTATATCCTGGCGGGGCTGATGACGGCGTTTTTCTGGACGGGCATCCCCACCATTCTGCTGGTCACCGACCTGATGGAGGTCATCCCCGTGAAGCCCGACGAAAACGGCTATATCACCATGAGCTGAGCCTCCGCGTACATTACAACAACAGGAGGGCATCCCCCTATGAAAACCATCACTCTCTGGAACGAGGGCTGGCGCTTCGCCAAGTGCCCCGACGGTCCTGCGGACCCGGCCGCCGTGCTGGCCGGCGAGGCGGTCACGCTGCCCCACACCTGGTACGCCGACGGCGACTATTACCAGGGCGACGCGGCCTATCAGAAGTCCTTTTCCCTGACCCTGGCCCCCGGGCAGAGGGCCTTCGCCCGGTTCAACGCCGTGGACAAGGTATGTGAGATATACCTCAACGGCAAACACATCGGCGGCCACAAGGGCGGGTACACCCGCTTCGCCCTGGAGCTGACCGACGCTTTGCGGCCGGGCGAGAACCTGCTCACGGTGCTGGTCAACAACGACGCCGGGGAGACCGTCAGCCCCCTCATGGGCGATTTCGCCTCCTTCGGCGGCATCTACCGGGACGCGGAGCTGGTGATCGCCGGCCCCGTCCACTTTGACCTTCAATACCACGGCTCCGAGGGCGTGCTGTTCCGCACCGCCCTCCGGCCAGACGGTGCCGGCACGGTGACCTGCGAGGCCCATATCTGCGGCGGCCCCGGCCAGGTGCATTACACCCTCGCCGACGCCGAGGGCCATGTCGTGGCCCGGGGGGACGAGAGCCTGACACTGGCCAAGCCCCATCTTTGGAACGGTGAGGCGGACCCCTATCTTTACACCGCCGCCGCCACTCTTACCGTGGACGGCGAGACGGTGGATACCGTCAGCCTGCCGGTGGGCTTCCGCTCCATTTCCGTGGACCCGGACAGGGGCTTTTTCCTGAACGGACAGCACCTGAAGCTCCGGGGCGTGGCCAAGCACCAGGACACGGCGGGCGTGTTCTGCGCCGCCGGGCCGAAGCACTGGGAGCAGGACATCGGCCTGATCCGGGAGATGGGCGCCAACGCGGTGCGCCTTTCCCACTATCCCCACCCCCAGCCGGTCTATGACCTGTGCGACGAGCGGGGCCTGGTGGTCTGGGCCGAGATCCCTATGCTGAAGCTCAACGAGACCCGGGAGCTTTTGGACAACGCCAAACAACAGCTCACGGAGATGATCCTGCAAAACCTGCACCACCCCAGCGTCTGCTTCTGGGGCATCCAGAACGAGGTGGGCCTCATGGGCGCGAAGCCCTATATGCCCGGCAAGCTGCGCATCCTCAACGACCTGGCCCATGCCCTGGACCCCAGCCGCCCCACCACCAGCTCCAACTGCAGCGCCGTGCCCATCGACAGCGACCTGAACCGGATCACCGACGTGACATGCTACAACATCTACTACGGCTGGTACTACGGCGACATGCCGGATCACGCGGCCTTCCTGGACGACTTCCACGCCGCCCACCCCGCCATGCCCCTGGGCATCTCCGAGTACGGCGTGGACACCAACACCGCCTACCACAGCGACGCGCCCAAGGTCAACGACTACACCGAGGAGTACCAGGCCCTGTACCATGAGACGGTCTATCCCTACATGGCCCAGCGGGACTTCGTCTGGGGCAGCTTCGTGTGGAACATGTTCGACTTCGTCAGCCCCATCCGCCGGGCCGCCAACATCCAGTTCCGGAATCTGAAGGGCCTGGTCACCCACGACCGGCTCACCCGCAAGGACAGCTTCTATTATTACAAGGCCATCTGGTCCCAGGAACCCTTCGTGCAGATCGCGGAAAAGCGCTTTGAAAAGCGCGCCGCCGGGACCATGACGGTGAAGGTCTACTCCAACCAGCCCCGGGTCACCCTGACCGCCGGGGGGCGTACCTGGACCGAGAATACCGCCAACGGCATCGCCCGCTTCGCCGGCGTGCCCCTGGATATGGGCGACAATACCGTCACCGCCGCCGCCGGAGACCTGACCGATAAGGCCGTGTTCACCCGGGTAGACCAGCCGGAGGAGAGCTATGTGTACGTAGACAACGGCCCCGGCCTGCACGTGCGGGACTGGTTCGTGGACGCGGACGAGGAGGCCCGCATGTTCCCCAACGACGCCTATTCCCTGCGGAACACGATCGGCGAGCTGCTGGCCTGCCCGGCGGCCATGAAAGCCATCGACACCATCATCCCCAAGCTGTCCAAGCCCATGCGCACCGGCCCGGACACCTACACCCTGGAGAAGGCCATCCCCTACCTCTATCCCGACTGCCCGGAGGAGCTGGCCAAGGCCCTCAACAGTGAGCTGAACAAGATCCCCAAATGACGCGCGCAAGCCCCTCCGGACGTTCCGGAGGGGCTTTTTTGACAAGAGCATGCCTGTCGTGGTATACTGTTAGGGCTTATGACAACCACCCTCTGCCGGGAAGGGAGACCTGACGATATGAAGAGATTTCTGGCCGCGCTTCTGGCCCTGGCCATGTGCCTGAGCCTGGCCGCCTGCGGCCATTTCGTGAGCATCCTGCCGGGAGACCCCGGGGCCGGGACCCAGGCCGGCGCTGTCGGCCAGACACCGGAGCCGGAGGACTTCTTCCGGGAGCAGGACCTGCTGGGCTTTTTGCGCTGGGACGAGTTCGCCGCCCATTACTATGACGACACGCCCATCGCCCTGAGCATCCGCACCGCCGGAAACGGGTACGCCTCCCCGGTGTTCGACCGGAGCTCCATCATCGCCGCCTGCGACGCGCTGCGGTCCATGACCGTCACCGGCCGGGCCGGGGAGGCCGGGACCGGCTCCGGGCAGGAGACCCTGTTCACCTTCACCATGGACGACGGCAGCCAGTACGGCATCGCCTTCGACAACGGCTGTCTCAGCCTGAGCACGGGGCTGTACACCGTCACCGGCGGCGAGGCCCTCTGGGACATGGCCTTCCCGGGCTACGGCGGCGACTTCGACGTGTTCGACCTGTATTTCAGCGACAGCGTCCGGGCCTTTGCCGACGGCTTCTATGAAAACACCCCCGTCTCCGTGGGCCGCCGGTCCAACGGCGGGGCCACCCTGGCCTCCAAGGACCCGGAGGTGGTTGCCCACGTGTTCCGGCTGCTGGCGGACGCCGCCGTGGTCCGCGTGGAGGCCAGCCCGGACCAGAACATCGACCTGACCCAGACCACGGACTATATCTTCACCATGGCCGACGAGAGCTATTTCACCTTCACCTTTACCGGTCCCTGCCTGGCCGTGACCGCCGCACCCAAGTACGGCACGGTGTACTACTGGCTGGACGGCGTGGACGAGCTGCCCTACGTGACCATCCTGCCGGAGAGCACCGTCCCCACCTTCTCCGGCGGCGCCATCACCGGCATGCGGGAGGACATCGCCCAGGCCCAGGCCGCCGCAAACGGCCAGCTGGAGGGCGTCACCGTCCTGGGGGTGTACGTGGACTACAACATCCAGGGCCAGCACGGCTATCTGACCCTCAGCGGCGACACGGCAACCAGCTTCATCCAGCAGGTCACCTCCATCAACGCCGCCGCGGACACCACCACCCCCGTGGGCGAGGACATCACCGTCTTCGTCACCCTGTCCGACCAGTCCGGCCCCATCATCGTCTTCACCGGCGACACGGTCCAGCAGATGGTGGGCACCAACCACGCCTGCGACATCAACGCCATGGCCAACCTGCGCAACACCATCATGACCCTGGCCCAGGACTCCAACAACATCAGCGCGGCGATACAGTCGTCTTCCGGCTGACGGCGTCGAAAGGACGCTGAAGATTCTGAGGGCCCGCAAGCGGGCCCTCATCATCGGTCAGCGTCCTTTCTCCTTTTTCCCATCGCAAACGCTGCGCTGGTTTGCGATGGGAGCCCTGTTAACAAGGATGCCGCCCAAAGGGCGGCAATTTGATTTGTCAGCGTCTTTTCTCCTTTCCCCACGCGACAGGCGTGCCGCGTGGGGACCCCGGTAACAAGGTTGACCCTCTCTGCCGCGAGGCGGCAGAGAGGGTCGATTTTATGATTGGAAAAACGCCTCCAGCTCCGCGCGGGAGGCGGCGCAGCGGCCGGAGATCATTTGGCTCTGGCCCCCGCCCCGGGCATTCAAAGCCGGGCCGTGCTCCCTGATGAACGCCCGCAGGTCGGTGGTTTTGCTGCCCATGACGAACCGGTAGGCACCGTCCTCCCCGGAGAACACCGCGCAGATACCGCCGCATTTTTCCATCCCCTCGTTGGCCAGCACGCGCATGCCGTCCTCGTCCGTTTGGGCGAACAGCAGGATGTTCCCCTCCGTGGGCTCCAGGGCCGCAGCCTGGCTCTCCGCCATCTGCCGCCGCAGGCCGGCAAGCTCCCGCTTCAGCTCGTCCCGCTGGGCCAGGAGCTTTTCCGTCCCGGCGGCGATGTCCGGCTGGGGCGTGTTCAAAAGCCCGGAGATGGCCAGCGACGCCCCGTACCGGGCCCGGTAGTCCTCCAGGGCGTCAGACCCCGCCTTCATCCAGATGCGCACGCCGCCCCGGTGGCGCATGAAGTCCAGCAGCTTGATAAGCCCGATCTGCCCCGTGGAGGACACGTGGGGCGCACAGCAGGCGCACATGTCCACACCCTCCACTGTCACGATCCGCACGTCCCGCTCCAGGTCCAGCTTGCTGCGGTAGTCCATCTTCGCCAGCTCAAAGGCCAGGGGGAACCGGGCGGTCACCGGCAGGTCCTGCCAGACGGCCTCGTTGGCCTCCCGCTCGATATCATCCAGCTGCTCCCTCGTCAGCTCCCCGCTGACATCCACGGTGCAGCCTCCGTCTCCCAGGTGGAAGCCCACGTTGTCGTAGCCGTATTTCTTATGGATCAGGCCGGAGACGATGTGCTCCCCCGTGTGGGTCTGCATCTTCCGGAACCGGTCCGGCCAGTCGATTTGGCCCAGCACCGTCTTCCCCACGGGCAGGGGCCCGTCGGTCAGGTGGGTAATGATGCCGCCGGCCTCGTGTACGTCCAGCACCTGCACGTCGTCCAGGGTCCCCTTATCCGCCTCCTGGCCCCCCTCCTCCGGGAAGAAGGCGGTGGCGGCAAGCTCCACGGCCCAGCCGTTTTTCACCTTCTCGCAGGCGCGTACCTTCGCCTCGAACACCTTCGTGTACGCGTCCTCGTAATAGAGCTTTCTCGTCTGCATCGGTTGACCTCCCGGGCAAAAAAGTGTATACTGCGGTCTATGGATATTTTTACCGTTCTGTTCATCTATCTGGAGACTGTGAATCTGCTGGCACTGGGCGCCTTCGGCTACGATAAGCACTTGGCGCGGGTCCATCGGGAGCGCATCCCGGAGGCCGCGCTGATGGGACTGGTGGCCGTGGGCGGCGGCATCGGCGCCCTGGGGGGCATGCTCCTGTTCCGCCACAAGACCCGCAAACGCCGCTTCACCGTGGGCGTGCCGGTGATCATCGCGCTCCAGGTTTCCTTTTTTCTGCTTCTTTTTTACGCCGTATCGCATTGACCTTATCGACATTGTATAGAACTTACGGAGGTGCGTCAAGCATGAATGCGTATTTGGACATAAAACCCGAGGTGGCCCGGGCCCTGGCGGAGGGAAAGCCCGTGGTGGCCCTGGAGAGCACCATCATCTCCCACGGCATGCCCTGGCCCCAGAACGCCGAGACGGCCTTTGCCGTGGAGGACGTGATCCGGGCCCACGGGGCCGTGCCCGCCACCGTGGCCGTCATCGGCGGCCGGCTGAAGGCGGGGCTGGAGAAGGACGAGATCGAGTACCTGGCCAAGAAGGGCCAGGCCGTCACCAAGGCCAGCCGCCGGGACCTGCCGGTGCTGTGCGCCCGGGGCGAGGACGGGGCCACCACCGTGGCCGCCACCATGATCGTGGCCGCCCTGGCGGGCATCCGGGTCTTCGCCACCGGCGGCATCGGCGGCGTCCACCGGGGGGCCGAGACCACCATGGACATCTCCGCCGACCTGGAGGAGCTGGCCCGCACGCCGGTGCTGGTGGTATGCGCGGGCGCGAAATCCATCCTGGACCTGGGGCTGACCCTGGAGTATCTGGAGACCAAGGGCGTAGCCGTGTGCGGCTATCAGACCGACGAGCTGCCCGCCTTCTACACCCGCACCAGCGGCTTCGGCGTGGACTTTAGGGCCGACACCCCGGCGGAGCTGGCCGCCGCCTTCCATGCCCAGCAGGGCCTGGGCTACCCCGGCGGGATGCTCTGCACCAACCCCATCCCCGAGGCATATTCCATGGAGCCGGCCGTCATCAACGCCGCCATCGACCAGGCTGTGGCCGAGAGCGTGGCCCAGGGGATCAAGGGCAAGAAGGTGACCCCCTTCCTGCTGGCCCGGGTCAAGGAGCTCACCGGCGGGGACAGCCTGGAGTCCAACATCCAGCTGGTGCTCAGCAACGCCGCCCTGGCCGCCGACACCGCCGCAGAGCTGTGCCGGCTGTGAGAGTTCCAGAAAATACCTGCAAAAAGGGTATTGACAAACCGGGAAACTGAGGCTATAATGCAGACAATTTAATACGACAAACCGTTGAAGAAGAGCAAGTAACCTTTCCTGTGCGTGTCACAGAGAGCCGCAGGTGCTGGAAACGCGGTACAGGCCGGAATGTGCGAATGGACTTCGGAGGGCGATCGGAAGGCGGATGGTTTTCCGCCCTATGTGAGACGGAGAGTGGCGCTCCGTGAACAACGCCGCCGCGTGATGGCGCGGAGCAAAGCGGACGCGAGAGCGTCAAGCCGGGTGGCACCGCAGGAAGTATTCAACATCCTGTCCCAGCAAATAGCTGGGGCAGGATTTTTATTTCGTCAAAAACAAGTTTTTGACTTCATGATTGAAACTGCAAGGGGAAAGTGAATTCCCCCTTGCAGGAAATCGAAATCCTGACATCCTACGGATTTCGACTTCACGCGCGGGAATGCCGCGCGGCTCACCCTGACCGGGCTTCGCAACACTAAAACAGGAGGTACAGCAAAATGTTTATACTGTCCAAACGATAATGACCATCGCAAGGCGAAAACAAATGTTTTCGCCGCCAAACGACACGTTTGGCGGCAAATGATCCAAGGATCATTTGCGCGATGCTCATTACAATGAATCTGGCAAAACAGCTATGCTGTTTTGCTGAGCCGCAGAGCGGCTCGGCGCAACGCCTTACGGCGTTTCGCCATCAGATAACCATTATGGCGGGCGTGAAGGACACACACCAGAAACACCAGAAACACCAAAAACACAAACCCAAAATAATATGAGAAAGCATGAAAAGGAGAATCTTACAATGAAAAAGCTCATCTGCACCGTGCTGGCCCTCGTTATGATCCTGAGCCTGTCCGCCGCCGCCTTCGCCGACGGCGAGACCTATAAGATCGGCATCTGCAACTACGTGGACGACGCGTCCCTGAACCAGATCGTGGAGAACATCCAGAACCAGCTGACCGCCATTGGCGAGGAGAAGGGCGTGACCTTCGACGTGACCGTGGAGAACTGCATGGCGGACGCCGCCGTTATGGACCAGATCATCTCCGACTTCATCGCCGACGAGGTGGACCTGATGGTGGGCGTGGCCACCCCCGTGGCCATGCAGATGCAGGCCGCCACCGAGGACAACCAGATCCCCGTGATCTTCTCCGCCGTGTCTGACCCTGAGTCCGCCGGCCTGGTGGAGAGCAACGAGGCCCCCGGCGCCAACATCACCGGCACCAGCGACTTCCTGGACACCACCGCCGTCATGAACCTGATCTTCGCCGAGAATCCCGACGCCGAGACCATCGGCCTGCTGTATGACCTGGGCCAGGATTCCTCCGCCACCCCCATCGCCGCCGCCAAGGAGTATCTGGACGAGAAGGGCGTGGAATACAAGGAGTACAACGGCACCTCCATCCCCGAGGTCCAGCAGGCTGTCAGCCAGCTGATCGACGACGGCGTGGACGCGGTGTTCACCCCCTCCGACAACACCATCATGACCGCCGAGCTGAGCATCTATGAGGACCTGGCCGAGGCCGGCATCCCCCACTACACCGGGGCCGACTCCTTCGCCCTGAACGGCGCGTTCCTGGGCTACGGCGTGGACTACGCCAACCTGGGCGTGGAGACCGCCAA
>CANPXZ010000080.1 GCA_947587485.1 uncultured Oscillospiraceae bacterium
GGCGGCGGACATCTACGCCGAGACAAAGGGCGAGGCCCACAACACCATCACCCCCATCGCCCGGATGCGGGAGGGCCAGTTCGAGCTGGACCTGGTGCTGCGCAACAACCGGACCAGCGAGGAATATCCCCTGGGCATCTTCCACCCCCACCAGGAGCTGCACCACATCAAAAAGGAGAACATCGGCCTGATCGAGGTCATGGGCCTGGCGGTGCTGCCCGCCCGGCTGAAGACGGAGCTTGCCGCTCTCGCGGACGCGCTGGTGAAGGGGGACGACATCCGCTCCGACCAGGTCCTTTCCAAGCACGCGCCCTGGGCGGAGACGCTGCAAAAGCAGTATACCTTTACTGCGGAAAACGCCATGTCCATCCTCCAGGACGAGGTGGGCAAGGTGTTCGCGAAGGTCCTGGAGCACGCCGGGGTCTACAAGCGCACCCCGGAGGGCAAGGAGGCTTTCCTGCGGTTCGTGGAGAGCGTGGGGTAAACTACTTGCTTTAAAAGCCTCCCTCTGACGAGGGAGGTGGCGCGGCAAAGCCGCGACGAAGGGAGAGATACACCTGCACTGGAGGCAACTTGTCTCTCCCCCAGTCAGCGCGAAGCGCTGACAGCCCCCTCGTCAGAGGGGGCCATTTTATACAATAACGTAAGGCCCTGCCGCAGTCACGGCAGGGCCTTGTTCGTTTTATCAGGGAAGCGGAATGGGCGTGGCCAGCGGTTTGGGCTGGACCGTCACGGTCGCGGCCAGTGCCGCAACGCCGTCCGCGTCCAGGCCGGCATTATATGCGCCCAGCATGAACAGCAGGTCCCGCTCCGCGTCATACCACGCGGCCTGGGCCTCGTGGGTCCCGTCGGAAAAGACAAAGCCCTCGCAGCCGTTGACCTCCAGCTCCGACACGGAGCAGCCCTGTTCCTCGTAAAACTCCCGGGCCGACCCCAGGACCTCCGCCGTGGCGGAGACAGTCCGCCCCTCGTCGGCATAGAAACGGTACCAGCTCAGCTCGATCACGCCTCCGCCGTTCCCGCCCATGTATTGCCTGGTGACCACATCTCCGGCGGGCTGGTCCGCCCATTCGAGCGTGTGCCCGTCAAGCCGGTGGCCCGACAGGAAGGCGTCCTCATAGCCCGCCAGCGGGGTGAGCTGGAAGATGTCCCACTGGGCGATCACTTCCTCGGACGCGGCCTCCAGCTCCGTTATCTCATCGGCGCTGGGGCGCGAGAACCGCTCCGCCTCCCGCACCTTCAATACCGGCAGCATATCCGCCGTGTCCGGATGGGCCGTGCCGTCGAACCGGTCCGCCAGGACGGCAAAGTCAACACTGTCCGCGATGGTCTCCAACTCTTCCCGGGTGATGGCGGGCGGCAGCAGCGACTGCTCCCTCGCGACGGTCTCGTCATAATGCGCCTGCCACGCGGCCTCCTGTTCGGCCTCGGTCAGATCGGGTTCCCGCTTCAAAAGGTTTTCTATCCAATACCGCTTTTCCTCTTCGTTCAGCTGCGGGCTCGTGGACGGGTCAAAGCTGGGGGCGCTGCCGCTGAGGACCCCCACATCCATGTAGGCCCCCTCGCTCTCCGTCATGATCTCCGCGCTGTTGGGCGCCAGGTACAGGTCCACGCTCCTGCCGCTTTTGGTGGTGTACTGCCAGGCCTCGCAGTCCTCGGTCAGCTCCGTCACGCCGGAGATGGTGGCAAAGGAGCCCTTGGCGTTGACGAACATCTGTATGCTCACCGTGCGGTCCCCGGACAGGTTTTCGTCGAACTCCGCCTTGAAGCTGCCGTCGTCGTAGATATAACCGCTCACGTCCCAGTCCCCATTGACATCCGCCACAGGCTCGCTGAAAAACGGCTCCGTGCCCAGGGCCTCGTACAGGTCCTTGGACTGGTAATAGGGCGCCTCAGCCTGGTGCAGGGTCAGGCCGTACTTCTCCACGATGGCGTCCAGGGCGTCCGCCTGCTCCTGGAAGTATGCGTTGTACAAATATGCGTAATTGTCCGGCGTCTCATGCCAGGAGTCGTCCACGCCAAGGGCCTGCCAGGGGTCATTCTCCCGCGCCTTTTCCCACCAGTCGCTCTCGTATGCCTCCCACTCGGTATAGGCCTCGTATTCCGGCGTGCCCTGATAGCCGGTGAGCGACACCCGGGTCCATGACCGCTCCGCCGCCTCTTCCTCTGTCTCCAGTGTCGCGGGCTGTTCGATGACGTATTTGTCGATAAAGAACTCGTAGGCCGCATAGGCCGTCACGCCCATGAAGGCCGCCACCGCCGCCGCGATCAGCCCGGTCCGCACCGCCCGGCCCAGCCGCCGGGGCTTTCCCCTTGCCCCCTTCACCTCCGCCCGGACCAGGCCCAGCACCCGGCTGGTGTCGATGGGGCTGTCGTCCAGGGGCAGGTCCTCGGGGCAGAGGCCGTCAAACATGTCAAATATTTCCACTTTCAAACGCTCCTTTCGTCAGCATCCGCCGCAGCAGGTCCCGGCCCCGCTTCAGCCGCTGGCGGACCGCCTCGGGCTTCATACCCAGTCTTTGGCCGATCTCCGGGGCGGACTGGCCGTAATAGTACCGGCGGAGAAATATCTCCCGGTCCGGCGGACCCAACGCGTCCACCGCCGCCAGCAGCGCTTCCCTGTCCTCCCCGGCCAGCAGGTCCCCCTCGGGACCCTCCACGGCCAGGTCCAGCTCGTCGTATTCCAGCTCCGGCTGGCCCGTCTCCCGCCGGAGTCGGTCGATGGCCCGGCTTCTGGCGATGGCCCCCAGGTAGCCTCTCACGGCGCCCTCCCGGGGCTTTTCCCGGCTGCGCCAGAGCTCCAGGAACACGTCCGCCGCGATCTCCTCCCCGTCCTGGACGGTGAGGCGGCCTCCGACGATGCTCCACACGATGGCCCCCACATAGGGCGTATACCGGCTCACGAACCACTCCAGGGCCCGTTCATCCCCCCGGCGCAGACGCGCCAGGGCCGTTGTCTCATCCAAAGTTGTCGCCTCCTTTTGAGCGCTCACACTACGATAAACGCAGGCGCGGCCCCCACCGTGACAGAAAAAGGGAGAGTCTTTCGAAAAAGGCTCTCCCTGGCTCTATTCACATGGACAGAGGCGTTACTGCTCCCGCTGCTCCCGCTGGGGGGCAAAGCCGCTGCCTGAGGCGGCGGCGCGGAAGCGGGTGCGGGACTCCCGGACCAGCTTCAGGGCCTGGCCCACGGACTCCTCCGCGCCCTGCAGAGACTCGGCGATATACTCGTTGGCGGCCCGGCGGAGCTCCCGGGACTTGTTGTCCGCCGTGGCGATCATCTCCTCGGCCCGGGCCTTGGCTGCCCGGACGATCTCCTGCTCGTCCACCAGCTTCCGGGCCCGCTCCTCCGCCAGCTTCCGGACGGACTCCGCCTCCTTCTTGGCGTTGCGGATGAACTCGTCCCGGGCGGAGACCAGGCGCTTGGCCTCCGCCATCTCGGCGGGAAGCTGGGCCTTGATCTCCTCGATCAGCTCCAGGGCCTTCTCCCGGTCCACCAGGCACTTGTCCTGGCCAAGAGGCACGCCCCAGGCGTCAGATATCATGGTATACAGCATTTCGATCAGCTCAAGGATGCCCTCGTTTTCGTTCATTTCTCTGTCTGCCTCCTGTATTTTGTCTTCTCCATCACGTCTTGGATGATCTCTCTCGGCACAAAATCCGTCAGGTCCGCCCCATAGGCCGCCATCTCCTTCACGACCGTGGAGCTGAGAAACATATACTTCTCGGTGGACGTGAGGAAAAGCGTCTCCAGATCGGGATTCATCTTCTTGTTCACCAGGGCGATCTGGAACTCATAGTCGAAGTCCGACACGGCCCGCAGACCCTTCACGATCACGGCCCCCTCAAACTGCCGGGCGTACTCCGCCAGCAGCTTGTCCGTGGTGGCCACCTGCACGTTCCCGAACCGCTCCGTGGAGCGGCGGACCATGTCCATCCTCTCCTCGATGGTGAACATGGGCGTCTTCTCCCGATTCTTCATCACGCACACGATGACGCGGTCAAAGATCCTGGAGGCCCGGCGGATGATGTTCAGGTGTCCCAGCGTGATGGGGTCGAAGCTGCCGGGATAGATGGCAGTGGTCATGTCGCACTTCTCCTGTATGTGGTCAGGGAAATCTTTCCGTACCGGTAGGTCCGGCCCGCCTCATAGGGCGGCGCGGCCGGCGGCAGCGGCTCGTCCCGCATACTTTCGACCAATATTATACCACCATCATTTAATATGTCAAATCGAAAAGCATTTTGGAGGATTTTGTCATAGAGGCCGTCGTGGTAGGGCGGGTCCATGAACACCAGGTCGAACTTGCCGCAGCGCTCCAGATAGCTCACGGCGTCGGCACGGATCACCGGGGCCTGCATTTTGCAAATTTCCAGATTCTTCCGCACCAGGGCCAGAGACGCGGGGCTGCTGTCCACGAACACGCACTCCTTCGCGCCCCGGCTCAAAGCTTCGATGCCCAGCTGCCCCGTGCCGGCGAACAGGTCCAGCACCCGCCGGCCGGGCACGTCGAACTGGACGATGCTGAAAATGGCCTCCTTCACCATGTCGGTGGTGGGCCGGACGGACATGTCCTTTGGCTCTTGCAGTTTGCGCCCTCTGGCGATGCCGGTAATTACCCTCATGTGTCGTTCCTCCCCATGTGCTTATTGAAACTGCAAGGGGAAAGTGAATTCCCCCTTGCAGAAAGTCAAAATCCTGTCGCACAGCGGATTTTGACTTTGACGCGCGGCTCGCCCTGACCGGGCTTCGCTCTCGTTCTCCTACTCTTCGGAGCGCTCTGCCTCCTTATGGAAGTGCTCGTATACGGCCTTGGCGGTCTGCCTGCCCACCACGGCCGCCAGATCCGCCTCTGAGGCGGCGGCCACGGCTTTCACGCTCTTGAACTTCTTCAAAAGGGCCGCCCGCCGCTTCTCTCCCACGCCGGGGATGCCGTCCAGCTTGGAGCCGATGGTCTTTTTCCGCAGGGTCTTGTGGTAGGTGATGGCGAAGCGGTGGGTCTCCTCCTGGATGGACCCGATCAGGGCGAACACCGCAGGATTGGCGGCGATGCCGATCTCCCGGCCGTCGGGGGTGGTCAGGGCCCGGGTCCGGTGCCGGTCGTCCTTCACCATGCCGAACACCGGGATGTCCAAATGCCCCTGCTCCTCCATGGCCGCCAGGGCCGCCGCCACCTGGCCCACGCCGCCGTCGATCAGCAGCACGTCCGGAAGCGGCGCGAATTTCTCGTCCCCCTCGTTGAAGTGGGAAAGCCTTCGGCCCACGGCCTCGCGCATGCTGGCGAAATCGTCCTGATGGGCCACGGTCTTCATCTTGAATTTCCGGTACTGGCTCCGGGCGGGCTTGCCGTCCTGGAACACCACCATGGAGGCCACGATGCCGAAATCCCCGGTGTTGGAGATGTCGAAGGACTCCATCCGGCGGATGGGCGAATCCAGCCCCAGCATCCGCTGCAGCCACTCCAGGGTCTTGCTGCGGCGCTCGGCCTCGCTCTCGGCCCGGACGCTCTCCTCCCGGGCGTTGCGGGCGGCGGCCTCCAGAAGCTCCCGCTTCACCCCCCGCCGGGGCGTGATCAGCTCCACCTTATGCCCCGCCATTTCGGTGAGCAGCTGGGCCAGGGGCGCTTCGTCCTCGATCTCCATGGGCAGCAGCACCGTCCGGGGCCAGGCGCCCCGGCGGGTATAGTATTGCCGCACCAGGGCCGACACAGCCAACCCGTCGTCCTCCAGCGGCTCCGGCATCAGCTCCAGGTCCTTCCCGGCCAGGTCCCCCTCCGCGTAGTGGAGCACCACAAAGCTGGTGCGGGCGGCCCGGTTGAAGCCCACCGCGTCTACGTCCGCCCGGGCGGCCTTCAGCACCGTCTGGCGGTTATTGAGCTCCTTCACGGCGGCGAGCCGGTCCCGCAGCTCTGCGGCCTTTTCAAAGCGCAGCTCCTCCGAGGCCTCCAACATCTCCCGCTCCAGCTGGCCCATGAGCTCCTTTGCCCCGCCGGACAGGATCTGCACCGCCTGGTCCATCCGGCGGCGGTACTCCGCCCCGTCCGGCTCGCCCCGGCACCAGCCGTCGCACACGCCCATGTGGTGGTTCAGGCACGGCCGGGCCTTGCCGATGTCCCGGGGGAACTTCTTCCCGCAGACCGGCAGCTTCAGGGCCTTGGCCAGGGTGTTCAATATGCCGTGGGTCACGCCCCGGCCCCCGTATGGGCCGAAGTACCGGGCCCCGTCCTCCGCGATCCGGTTCACCACCGTGAAGACCGGGTATTCCTCCCGCAGGTCCAGCCGCAGGAAGGGATAGGTCTTGTCGTCCCGGAGCAGGATGTTGTAGTGGGGCTTGTGGCGCTTGATGAGGCTGTTTTCCAGCACCAGCGCCTCGAATTCCGAGGCCGCCACGATGACGGAAAAGTCGTCCACATGGCTGACCATGGCCGCCACCTTTGGCAGATGCTCCCCCCGGAAGTAGCTGGTGACCCGGTTTTTCAGGGCCTTGGCCTTGCCCACGTAAATGACCTCTCCGGCGGCGTTTTGCATGATGTAAACGCCGGGGAGCAGCGGCAGCTTATTCGCTTTTTCCCGAAGCTCGGCGATCTTGTCCATGATCTTTCAGATAGCAAGAAAGGGTGTGCTTTCACACACCCTTTGTCTCTTGCTGTAATGACTTACTCGGCAAACTCTTTGTCGATGAGGTCGGTGAGCGTCTCCACGGCCTCTGCCTCATCCGCTCCGTCGGCGATGATGTTGACGGTGGTGCCCTTGACGATGCCCAGAGAGAGGACGCCCAGAAGACTCTTCGCGTTCACGCGGCGATCTTCCTTCTCGATCCAGATGACGCTTTTGAACTCGTTGGCCTTCTGGATGAAGAAGGTGGCGGGCCGTGCATGCAGCCCTACCTGGTTGTTGATGGTAACTTCACGATTTATCATGGGAGTACACCAATCCCTTTCACACGAAAGTTTACTATATATTAACAAATTATTGCCCGATTCGCAATCGTTTTGATGGCTTGTCTTAATGTTTTGGAGAAATGCACAGTTCGGCCCGTTCGGAAAATCAAAAATTATTTCAGTTCCACAACGGTCACACCCGTCTCGCCCTCTCCGTACCGCCCCAGACGGTAGGTTTTCACCAGGCGGCTGCGCTTGAGCAGCTGCTGCACGGCGCTGCGGAGAGCCCCTGTCCCCTTGCCGTGGATGATCGTCACGGTCTGTAGCCTGGCGGCGGACGCGGCGTCCAGATACCGCTCCACGGCAAGCTCCGCCTCGTCGGCCATCATGCCCCGGATGTCCAACTCCCGGCTGACGGAGGCGGTGCGCAGAGCCGCCCCGGCGGAGGCCGCCACGGACAGCTTTTTCTTCCCCGGCTGCTCCACCAGGCTCACTTCCTCCGCCGGTACGGTCACCTTCATGATGCCCGCCTGGAGCAGCAAAGAGCCGTTTCCATTGACCTTGAGCACCTCCGCGTGCCGGCCGGTGGCAAGCATCTCCACCGTGTCCCCCTCCCGGATGGGACGGCTGGGGGCCTTCCGCTCCCGGGCCGGGGCCAGGTCCTCCCGGCTGCGGACGGATTCCTCCGCCAGATTCAGCTTCCGGCGAAGCTCCGCCCTGGCCTCGTTCACCCGCTGGTGGTCCGCCTCCTCCAGGCTCATGGCCCGCTCCCGGTCGATCTGGCGGTATGCCTCGTCGGCGGCGGCCCGGGCCTCCTTGATGATCCGCTCCGCGTCCCGGCGGGCCTTGATCTCCGCCTTCTCCAGGCGCACCTCCAGCTCCCGGCGCATCTTCTCCGCCCGGGCGGCGTCCTCCTGGGCGGCGCGGCTGGCCCGCTCCCGGGCCTCCGTCTCCTTTTCCAGGGCCAGGCGCTGGGCCTCCAGGCGTTCGATGGTCTTTTCAAAATCCGTGGACCCCGCGTCGATGCGCCGGCCCGCGTCCTCGATGATGCTCTCAGGAAGCCCCAGGCGGCGGCTGATGGCGAAGGCGTTGGACTTGCCCGGGATGCCCACCAGCAGCCGGTAGGTGGGCCGGAGGGTCTGCACGTCGAACTCGCAGGAGGCGTTCACCACCCCCTGGGTGTTGGTGGCGTAGACCTTCAGCTCCGCGTAATGGGTGGTGGCGGCCAGCAGAGCCCCCGCCTTCCGGGCGTATTCCAATATGGAGATGGCCAGGGCCGCGCCCTCCGTGGGGTCGGTGCCCGCGCCCACCTCGTCCAGCAGCACCAGGCTGCCGGGGCCGCATTCCTCCAATATGGCCACGATGTTCACCATGTGGCTGGAGAAGGTGGACAGGGACTGCTCGATGGACTGCTCGTCGCCGATGTCCGCCAGGATGTTCTCCACCACCGGCACGGCGCTGCCGTCCCCGGCGGGGATGTGCAGGCCGCAGCCGGCCATGGCGCACATGAGCCCCAGGGTCTTCAACGTCACCGTCTTGCCGCCGGTGTTGGGACCGGTGATCACAACGGCGTCGAATTCCCCGCCCAGGCTCACGTCGATGGGCACCGCCGTGTCCTTGGGCAGCAGCGGATGCCGGGCCTTTTTCAGGATGAGCTCTTTCTCCGTCAGAATGGGCTCGCCGCAGTTGAGGGAATAGCTCAGCTCCGCCTTGGCGAAGATCAGGTCCAGCTCCGTAAGTACGGTGTAGTCCAGGTCGATGCCGCCCCGGGCGGCGGCGCACTCGGCGCTCAGCTCCATCAATATGCGCTCGATCTCCGCCTTTTCCCTGGCCCCCAGCTCACGAAGCTCGTTGTTGGCCTTCACCACGCCCATGGGCTCCACGAAAAGCGTGGCGCCGCTGCCGGACACGTCGTGGACCAGGCCCGGCAGTTCTCCCCGCTTCTCCGCCCGGACGGGCACCACGAACCGGCCGCCCCGCTGGGTGATGATGGCCTCCTGGAGGACCTTGGCGTAGCTGGGGGCGGTGATGATCTTCTGCAGGGCGTCCCGGGCCCGGGCCGACGCCGCCCGCATCTTCCGGCGGATGTCCGCCAGCTCCGGGCTGGCTCCGTCGGCGATCTCCTCCTCCCCGGTGATGGCGGAGGTGATCTTCTCCTCCAAAAACCGGTTGGGGGTGATGGCCGTGAAAAGCCGCTTCAGATTGCCGCACTCCCCCCTGCCGGAGGCATAGGAGCTCACCGCCCGGGCGCAGAACAGCACCCCGGCGATGTCCAGAAGCTCCCGGGTGTTGAGCATGCCGCCCCGGTCCGCCCTTGCCAGGGAAGGCCGCACGTCCTTGAGCCCCGAGAAGGAGGGGCTTCCCTTGGTCTCCATCATGGTCTTGGCGCTGGTGGTCTCCGTTTGGCGCTCCCGGACCCGGCCCAGCTCCGCCGCAGGCCGCAGAGCCCGGGCCAGGGCCTTGGCCCCGTCGGAGGCCGCCTTGCCCGCCAAAAGCTCCAGCACGGCGGGAAGCTCGATGGTCTGTAAAGATTTTTCGTAAAGCTCGCTCATTTCACACTTTTCCAATAGTCGAGAGAATAAAAATTCTTATCCAATTGATACCGCACGAACTGCTCCGCCGCCCGGCCCAGCCGCTCCATGGACGGGTCGGGGATGGCGAAGGAGAACTCCTTTTTCGGCGGCGCGGCCACGATGTGGCGCATGGCGGCCAGGCTCTCCCCGTCCAGGGCAACGGAAACTCCCTCCTCCCCCGGCGCGCACCCGGCGCAGTGGACCATGCCGGAGGCGGGAGAGAACATGGGCCCGTCCGGCTCCGCTCTGCCGCATACGCCGCACACGGCCACCTCCGGCTGGAAGCCCTCCAGGGATAGAAGCCGCAGCTCGAACACCGCCTTCACCTGCTCCGGGCCGTAGATGCCCCGGCTCAGGGCGTACAGGGCGTTCAGCGCCAGCTGCAAAGCGGGCCCCGCCGGCTGTTCCTCGGGACAGACCGTGTCCAGAAGCTCGGCGAAATAGGCCCCCAGGGCCAGTTGGGACACGTCCTCCCGCAGGCCCAAAAACTGCTCCAGGCTGGACCCCTCGTCCGCCGTCCATTTGCCCCGGTTGCCGAAGATGGTGAATTCCGAATAGCACAGCGCCTGGCTGGCCGCCCCCAGGCGGCTGCCCTTGCGCAGCGCCCCACGGGCTTTCACCGTGAGCTTGCCCTGGTCCGCCGTCAGCAGCGTCAGGATCCGGTCCGCCTCCTTGTACCGGACCTGGCGCAGCACCAGGCCCCTCGTGGTCACAAACATTCTATGTACGCCGCCTCATCCCTGCGGCCCGCTGCGCCGGTACAACATCCAGCACATCGGGTCGCCCGTATCCTCAAACAATTCCCACAAAAGGTCCTGTCGCAATCCGATCACCTCATGGCTCTAGTGTGCCACGGATGGTCCCGGTTGATTACTCATTGGTAAATCCAAAATTTCGCAGCAGCGCGTCGGAGTCCCGCCAGTTCTCCTTCACCTTCACCCAGGTCTGCAAAAACACCTTCGTGCCCATGAATGCCTCGATGTCCGCCCGGGCCTGCTCGCCGATCTTTTTGAGCATGGCCCCCTTTTTGCCGATGATGATGCCCTTGTGGCTCTGCTTCTCGCAGTAGATGGTCACGTCCAGATCGATGATGTCGCTGCCGTCGTCCCGCTCGGTAAAGCGCGTCACCACCACGGCGGTGCCGTGGGGGATCTCCTGGTCCAGGTTCAAGAGCAGCTTTTCCCGGACGATCTCGGCGCAGATCTGCTTTTCCGGCTGGTCCGAGATCACGTCGTCCGGGAACAGCGCCGGGCCCGGCTGGGCAAATTTGCCAAGCTCGTCCAAAAGCTCCTCCACCCCGTCGCCGGTCCGGGCGCTGATGGGCACGATGGCGGCAAAGTCATAGACCTCGCTGTAGGCCGCGATGACGGGCAGCAGATTGCGCTTATCCTCCACCGTGTCCGCCTTATTGACCGCCAGCACGGCGGGCACGCCCGTCTCCCGGATGCGGGCGATGAGCTTTTTCTCAATGTCCCCCACCGTGGGCGCCGGCTCCGCCATCAGCACCACCGCGTCCACGTCCGCCACGCTCTGGCGGACCACGTCGTCCATGTAATTGCCCAGCTT
>CANPXZ010000081.1 GCA_947587485.1 uncultured Oscillospiraceae bacterium
TCATCATGGTCCACCCCTCCGCCACCGGCGACAGCACCGTCCTGGCCATGGGCGACTGCGCCATCAACATCCACCCCAGCGAGGACGACCTGGTGGAGATCGCCACCGAGACCATCAAGTGCGCCCGCATGTTCGGCGTGGACCCCAAGGTGGCCTTCCTGAGCTACTCCACCTTCGGCTCCGGCGCCGGCGAGGACGTGGACCGGATGCGCAACGCCGCCGAGCGGGTGAAGGCCCTGATGCCCACCGTGCCCATCACCGGCGAGCTGCAGTTCGACGCCGCCGTGAGCCCCATCGTGGCCCAGACCAAGTGCCCCAACGACCGGGTGGCCGGCTATGCCAACACCTTCATCTTCCCGGACATCAACGCCGGCAACATCGGCTATAAGATCGCCCAGCGTCTGGGCGGCTTCGAGGCCTACGGCCCCATCCTCCGGGGCCTGAACGCCCCCATCAACGACCTGAGCCGTGGCTGCAACGCCGAAGAGGTCTACTCCATGGCCATCATCACCGCTGCCCAGGCCAATATGAGCTAATTCGTTTGAAAGGCAGAGCCTTTCAAACGAGAAGGCTGCGGCCCGCTGCAGCGCACCGCTTATGGCCCCCTTGTGCAAAGGGGGCTGTCAGCGCCTTTGGCGCTGACTGAGGGATTGTTACCAAGCTAGGATGTATATCCAAGACTGGTAACAACCCCTCCGAGCCGCCTTGCGGCGGCCCACCTCCCCTTGCACAGGGGAGGCTTTCTATATTGTGCCGCCGCGGCGGCGCAATACCCCCTCTGACGAGGGGGTATTTTTATACCAAGTGTCACATTTCCCCCCAAACCGGTGATATTCAGTATAGGACGTCCGACGAAAGGAGTTGATCGCGTGACCGAACAGCAGGCGCTGGTGCGCCTCAGGGAACGGGACCCGGCGGGGCTGGAATGGTTCATCCGCCGGTACACGCCCTATGTGGGCGCGGTAATCTGGAACATCATCGGCGGGAGCATGACGGCCCAGGACGCGGAGGAACTGGCTTCCGACGTATTCCTGGTCCTGTGGCAGAACGGCGGCAAGGCCCGGCCCGGCAAGGTGAAGAGCTGGCTGGGGGCCGTGGCCCGGCACAAGGCCATCAACCGGCTCCGGGAGCGGGGCGTGGAGCTGGGGGACCCGGAGGACATCCTGGCCCTGACCGCCCGGGGACCGGAGACGGAGGCCGAGGAACGGGAGCTGGCCCGGCTGGTCCGGGAGGCTGTGGACAGCCTGGACATGCCGGACCGGGAGATATTCATCCGGTTTTACTACTACTGCCAGAACGCGGCCAGGATCGGGCAGGAGATGCACATGTCGCCTCCGGCGGTGCGCAAGCGCCTGGAGCGGGGCCGGGACAAGCTGAAACGCTATTTCGAGGAAGGGGGACATTTGGATGCGCTTTCGGACATTGTATGAACTGATGGACCACTATCGGGACAGCGAGGTGCACCTCGCGGAGGACAGCCCCGTGGACACGGACCGGGTGCTGCAAATGACCATGGACCGGCTTGGCCCCCAGAGCGGGAGGCGTCCGGTCCGCCGGATCCGGTGGACCGGTATCATTGCGGCGGCGGTCGCCGTGCTGGCCATGTCCGTCACTGCCTACGCGGTGTATCAGGCCACGGTCTCGGACTATATCATCCCGGAGGAAGCTGCCGCAGAGCCAGCCGGGGCCCCTGCCGCCCGGCTGTCCCTGGTGGGGTACCAGGGCACCCCGGAGTACGAGGCCTACGTGGAGTGGGACGCCTGGCAGAAGGAGAATCCCACCGACTTCTCCGGCGTGGGCAGCGACGACAGTTATTATGAGACGGAGTGGAATTACGCCGCCCTGTACGACGCGCCCTTCAAGGCCCAGGCGGAGAAGCTGGACCAGATCATGGAAAAATACGGCCTTGTGCCCCTGGAGGACATGTGCTCCATCTACGCGCCGGAGGAAATCTACGACGCGCTGGGCACGGGCCCCTTCCTGCCGGCCGGCTCCTGGGGCGGCGGCTATCTGTACAACGACGGCACCTTCAAGCTGGAGGCCATCGACTTTGGCACAGAGGACCTGGAGGGGACCCTTTTTGTCAGCTGCAAGGGCTCCTTCGCCCGGATATTCGGTGGGATCCCGGCGGACTATGAGGAGTGGAGCTATACCACCGCCTCCGGCCAGACCGTGGACCTGGTGATGGGAACGAACGGCGCGCTGATGCTCCTGGAGACGGAGGGGGCCTATATCCACCTGAGCGTGAACATGGGCGCCCAGGCGGCGTACCGGACGGAGGACATGCTGCCCGTGTCGAAGGAACAGTACGCGGCCGAGCTCCGGCAGTACGCGGAGGACGGGGTCATGAGCCAAGAGGAACTGGCCGAGGCCATGGAGAGCATCGACGAGAGGTATCAGGAGTATCTGGAGGTCAACTTTGGCGACGAGGACCTGGACGCCCCCATCCGGAGCGCCTATACCAAGCAGGACCTGGAGGAGCTGGCGGACAGCATCGGCTTTGACGTGCTGGCGGAGCGGTTCGACGGGTCCGTGACCCGGGAGCAGGCCACGGAGGACTTCTACGCCTTCATCGAGCGGCGGGAGCGCACCACGGACACCTATAACCGACGGGGGGACGCGGACGAGGCCATCGCCGCCCTGGGGGATTATTACCTGGCGGACCTGCCGGATGGGTTTTTCACGTACATCGTCAGCGGCTATCTGCGGGAGCCGGGCGTGATGGACGAGACCTGTGCGGAGCGCCGGTATGAGGGCCCCGGCGGCGAGATCGCCCTGCTCTGGTCCGACGCTATGGAGCTGAGCGAGCTGACCCCCATGAAGGAGGCCGAGGACGGCGAGGGGATCTATCCGCAGACGGAGCAGGTCACGGTGCAGGGCCATGAGGCCCGGTACTGGTCCGACGACGAGACCGGCGCCCGGGTGGAGTGGCTGGACGAGGACCGGGGCCTGTGGTTTCAGGTGACCGCCGGCTGGGGCAGCAGCATGGGCGTGCGCTGGACCCTGGATAAGGACGAATTCCTTGCCATCGCCGAAAGCGTCACGGCACGGTAAAACAAAGGAGCGCCCTCCCTTGCGGGAGGGCGCGTTTTATGGCATAATACCTCCGAGGTGAGGCAAATGGAGCGGGAGGACTATATGCGCCTGGCGCTGGACCTGGCGCGGGAGGCCGTCTCCGGCGGGGACGTGCCGGTGGGGTGCGTGGTGGTCGACAGTACCGGAAACGTCATCGGCCGGGGCCGGAACCGGCGGGAGGCGCGCAAAAGCGCCGTCCGCCACGCGGAGATCGAGGCCATTGAGGAAGCATGCGCTGCGGCGGACAGTTGGCGGCTGGAGGGCTGCGCGCTGTACGTGACGCTGGAGCCCTGCCCCATGTGCGCCGGGGCCATATTGAATGCCCGCATCCCCACGGTGGTCTACGGGGCCAAGGAGCCCGTCACCGGCTCCTGCGGCAGCGTGCTGAACCTGTTCGAGGAACGCTACGGCTTCCATCCCGCCATCTACGGCGGCGTCCTGGCGGACGAGTGCGCCGGCCTGCTGCGGGATTTTTTCCGGGATATGCGCGGTGGCGCTCCAGTGTAAGAGAATTGTGATCTGCGGCGATAGCCGCACCTTATCGAAAGGCTCCCTCTGACGAGGGAGCTGTCGAGCGAAGCGAGACTGAGGGAGAGATACACCGGCACCGGAGCTAACTTGTCTCTCCCCCAGTCAGCGTCGTCGGAGCACGCAAGCCAGGGCTCCCTTTGCCGCAAGCGGCAAAGCTCGAATGGCTCGCGGCTCCTCCTCTCCCCAAAAGGCATGCGTGCCTTTTGGGGACCCCAAGGGGCGCTGACAGCCCCCTCGTCAGAGGGGGCTGAATACGAAAGGCTGCACGGCTGTGCATCCTATTTACTTGATCTTCGTCACGTCGTCGCCGTTGGTCTCGGAGACGATGAAGTGGGGGCGGCGCTTGGTCTCCAGGTAGGTCTTGGCCAGGTACTGGCCGATGACGCCCAGGCAGAACAGCTGCAGGCCGCTGACGAAGATGATGACGGACATGGTGGAGGCCCAGCCGGCCACCGGGTCGCCGAAGATCAGCTTGCGGATCACCACGAAGGCCAGCATGAAAAAGGCGAAGGCAGTCATGATGAACCCCGCCCAGGACACGAAGCTCAAGGGGGCCTGGGAGAAGCTGACCACGCCGTCCATGGCGTATTTCATCAGGCCCCAGAAGCTCCACTTGGTCTTGCCTGCGGCCCGCTCCACGTTCTCGTATGGTATCCAGCAGGTGCGAAAGCCCACCCAGCCGAACATGCCCTTGGAGAAGCGGTTGTACTCGCTCATGGCCACGACGGCGTCTGCCATCTCCCGCTTCATCAGCCGGAAATCCCGGGCCCCGTCCACCACCTCCGTGTCGGAGATGCGGTTGATGAGCTTGTAAAACAGCCTTGCGAACCAGCTGCGCACCCTGGGCTCCCCGTCCCGGCTGACCCGGCGGGCGGCGGCGCAGTCATATTCCCCGCTCTGGAGCTTTTCCAGCATCCGGGGCAGCAGCTCCGGCGGGTCCTGCAGGTCCGCGTCCATCACGGCCACATAGTCCCCCTTGGCGTTGCAGAAGCCCGCGTACATGGCGGCCTCCTTGCCGAAGTTCCGGGACAGGGACAGATAGACCACATGGCTGTCCCGCCCGGCCAGGTCCTTCATGACCGCCAGGGTCCCGTCGGTGGAGCCGTCGTTGACCAGAATGAGCTCATAGCCGCAGTCCATCCCGTTCAATACGCCGGTACACGCTTTATAGAACAGGGGCAGCGCCTCCTGTTCGTTACAGCAGGGGACGATCAGGGACAGGAGCATGCTGTTTTCCTCCTTTGCGGTGTGTTATTCGGCGGGGGTTCGCCTCCCGTCAGCTATATTGCTCCGGCACGATGTCAAGCCCTTGCAGGTACCGCCGCAGCATGTCGAAGGCGTGGCTGGCGGCCAGCTGCCGGACCCTTGCCCGGCCAGAGCCCAGATGCAGCTGGCGGACATACACGGCGTCCTTGTCCGCCAGGCCCACGAACACGGTGCCCACGGGGTGGACCCCGTCCCCGTCGGGGCCGGCCAGCCCCGTGGCGGAAAGGCCCACGTCGGCCCCCACGGCTTTGCGCACGCCCCGGGCCATGGCGGCGGCCACCTCGAAGGACACCGCGCCCTTGTCCGCGATCAGGGCCGGGTCGATGCCCAGGAGCGCGGCCTTCACCTCGTCGCAATAGGTCACCGCGCCGCCTTTAAATACCGCCGACGCCCCGGGCAAAGCGGTGAACCGCTCCCCGATGAGCCCGCCGGTCAGGCTCTCCGCCGCGGACAGGGTGAGCCCCTTTTCCCTCATGATGTCCAGGGCCAATGCCTCCAGGCTGGGCACGTCCACGCCGTAGACCTTATCGCCCAAGATGTCCCTCACGTGCTCCGTCACGGGCCGGCACATGGCCTCCGCCGCCCACTCGGTGGGGGCCTTGGCGGTGACCCGGAGCATGACCTCCCCGAACTTGGCATAGGTGGCCAGGGTGGGGTTTTGCATCCGCTCCATCTCGGACCGGAGCATGCTCTCCGCAGCGCTCTCGCCGATGCCGAAGACCTTGATCTGGTGGGAGAAGATCACGTCGGCGGCCAGGCCCTTCAGGTAGGGCACGGCGCAGACCTCGAACATGGGGACGCACTCCCGGGGCGGGCCGGGCAGCATGATCACATGCACGCCCTGTTCCTCAAAGGCGCAGCCGGGGGCGGTGCCCCAGTCGTTGTGGAACACCGTGCAGTTCTCCGGCAGGTACGCCTGCTGGAGGTTGTTGTCGGTATACTTGGTGGAGGCGTTTTTGGCGAACCAGGCTTTGAGGAATTCCGCCTCCTCCGGGTGGAGCTCCAGCTTCCGGCCGAAGCACTCCGCCAGCACGTTCTTGGTCAGATCGTCGTAGGTGGGCCCCAGGCCGCCGGTGGTGATGATGAGGTCCGCCCGCTTCCGGGCGATGGCCACGGCCTCGGCCAGGCGCTTGGGGTTGTCCCCTACCACCGTGTGCCAGAACACGTTGATCCCCAGCCCCGCCAGCCGGTCGGAAAGCTCCGCCGCGTCGGTGTTCACCGTGTTGCCCAGCAGCAGCTCCGTGCCTACGGATAGTATCTCACAGTTCATGATTGGATCTCCCCTTACCTTTTTGAAAGCCTCCCCTGTGCAAGGGGAGGTGGGCCGCCGCAAGGCGGCTCGGAGGGGTTGTTACCAGTCTTGGAAAACATCCCAGCTTGGTAACAATCCCTCAGTCTCGCTTCGCTCGACAGCTCCCTTTGCACAAGGGAGCCTTTCGATAAGGTAGCGCCTGCGGCGCGCCTTTAGAATGCAAAATTCCCGTTCACGAACACGGGCACTTCCTTGCCGTCGTGGGTCGTGCCCACGATGGCGAGGTCCTCGGTGCCCACCATGAAGTCCACGTGGTTGATGGACTGATTGAGGCCCGCGGCTTTCTGCTCGTCCTCGGTCATGTCCGCCCCGCCCTTGACGCAGGTGGGGTAGGCCGAGCCGAAGGCCAGGTGGCAGGAGGCGTTCTCGTCGAACAGGGTCTCGTAAAACAATATGCCCTTGTTGCGGATGGGGCTGTCAAAGGGCACCAGGGCCGCCTCGCCCAGATACCGGGAGCCCTCGTCCACGTCGATGGAATGGCGCAGGACGTCCTCGCCCTCGGCCGCGTGCACGTCCACGATCCGGCCGTCCTTGAAGTCCAGGTAGAAATCCTTCACCAGATTCCCGTCCAGGGACATGGGCATGGCCCCGTATACCCGGCCGTTGACGCCGTCCCACCGGGGGGCTGTGAAGATCTCCTCCGTGGGCATGTTGGGCACGAACTCCACCCCGGCGGGGGTCTTTTCGCTGCCGCCGATCCAGACGTGGTTTTCGGGAAGCTCCACCGTCAGGTCTGTGCCCAGGGAGTTTACATAATGTAGGCTCTTGAAGTTGTAGCCGTTCAGCGTCCCGCACCGGCGGGCGGTGGTCTCGATGTGCTCCCGCCAGCGCTCCACGGCTTTTCCGTCGCCGGTGATTCGGCATACGTCGAAGATGGCGTCCCACAGCGCGTCCATGGCCTGGTCCTCGGGCAGGTCCGGGAAGACCTTTTTCGCCCAGGACGGGACGGGGTGCGCGGCCACGGACCACTGGATCTTATTGGCGTCCATGGCGTCGCCATACGCCTGGAAGGCGTTTCCGGCCGCCCGGCGGTAAGCCTGCATCCGGGCGGGGTCCACGCCCTTCAAAAGCTCCGGGTCGGAGCCGAGGATGGAAAGATCCACCGCGCCCCGGTCCAGGTACCAGTCAATCCGGGCCTTCTCGTAGGCGGGGAAGTTTGCAATGACGTCCTCCGCCGCCCGGAGGAATTTCTGCCGGAAGACGAAGTCGTCGCTCCACTCCAGCACCACCTCCCGGGCCCCGCAGTCATAGCATGCCTCCACGCACATCCGGGCCAGGGGCGCGCAGTCCACCTCGGGCCGCAGACGCACCGTCTGCCCGGGCTGGACATTCACGCCGATCTCCACCAGCAGATGGGCGTATTCCTTCAATTTCGCGTCAAAATTCTCTACCATAATATCAATATCCTATCTTCACGAATTCGATGCCCGCCAGGGCCTCGGCAATGAGCGGCTCCACGTCCAGCTTGGCCTCCGCCTCCCGGACCTTTTTGAGCTTGGGGTGGGTACAGGGATGCCGGGGTGTGAACACGGTGCAGCAGTCCTCGTAGGGGAGGATGGAGGTGTCAAAGGTGCCGATGCGCCGGGCAAGGTTGATGACCTCCGCCTTGTCCATGCCCACCAGGGGCCGCAGCACGGGCACGCCGGCGCAATCCTCCGTGGCGGCCATGGCCTCCATGGTCTGGCTGGCCACCTGGCCCAGGCTCTCCCCGGTGATGACGGCCCCGCAGCCATTGTCCGCCGCCACGGCTGACGCGATGCGCATCATCATGCGCCGCATGACCAGAGTGCAGTAATCTTCCGGGCACTTGGCCCTTATCTCCTCCTGGATGTGGGTGAAGGGCACCACCTGCACCGCCATCCGGCCGCACCAGGGCACCAGAAGCCTTGCCAGGTCCAGCACCTTCTGCTTGGCAAGCTCCGAGGTGTAGGGGAAGGAGAAGAAGTGCACCGGGATGATCCGCATGCCCCGCTTGGCCATCATCCAGGTGGACACGGGGCTGTCGATCCCGCCGGAGAGAAGGCTCACGGCGGACCCAGCCGTGCCCACGGGCAGACCGCCGGCTCCCGGCACAGGACTGCCGTGGATATAGGCCGCCCGGTCCCGGACCTCCAGGTGGACCGTGAGCTCCGGGGTGTGCATGTCCGGCGTCAGGTCCGGGAACGCGTCGTGAAGCTCCCCGCCTACGTACTGGCTCAGCTGGACGCTGGTCATGGGGAAGGACTTGTCTCCCCGGCGGGATTCCACCTTGAAGCTCTTCGCGGCGGACAGGTCATCGTGCAGGTACTCCGCCGCCTTTTTGGCGATGGCGGCCGGGTCCTTCTCACAGGCGGCGGCCCGGGTCATGGTCATGACGCCGAATACCTGGCCCAGGGCCTGGAACGCCCCGTCCACGTCGCAGTCAGGGCTTTGAGGCTCCACGTAGATGACGGACTGGTTGGCCGTCACGGCAAAGGGGCCGAAGCGCTTTAAGCGCCGGCGGATGTTGCTGGTCAGTTTTTGTTCAAAGGAGCGCTTGTTCAGGCCCTTCAGGACCACCTCGCCCTCCTTCAAAAGGATCATATCGGTCATAGTCACTCTCACTTATTTGATTTGAAATGTGCGGTATTGTATTGCCTCGGCCAGGTGGGCGGGGCCGATGGTCTGGGCCCCGTCCAGGTCCGCGATGGTCCGGGCCACCCGCAAAATGCGGTCGTAGCTCCGGGCGGTGAGACCCAGGGCCTCGTAAGCGCCCCGCATGAGGGCCGAGCCCTGCTCGTCCAGGGCGCAGTATTTTTCCATGGCGGCCGGGTCCATCCGGGCGTTCTCCAAAATGGCCGCGCCTGCGAACCGGGCCCGCTGGGCGGCACGGGCCTTATCCACCCTGGCCTTGATGGCGGCCGAGGGCTCCCCGTTTGGCCTTGCCTCCAGTTCCTCGTACTCCAGAGCCGGGACCTCCACCATGATGTCTATCCGATCCAGCAGAGGGCCGGAGATCTTGCCCTGATACTCCCGGACGGACCGCTCCGAGCACCGGCAGCGGCCCGAGGGGTGGCCGTACCAGCCGCAGCGGCAGGGGTTCATGGCGCACACCAGCATGAACCGGCTGGGATAGGTGACCGAGCCGGTGGCCCGGGAGACGGTGACCTCACCTTCCTCCAACGGCTGGCGCAGCAGGTCGATCACGTCCCGGTGGAATTCCGGCAGCTCGTCCAGAAACAGCACCCCGTTGTGGGCCAGGCTCATCTCCCCGGGCCGCAGGTCCGCCCCGCCGGACAGAGCCTGGCGGGAGGCGGTCTGGTTGGGGGCCCGGAAGGGCCGCCGGGAGACGATGGGGCTGTCCGCCCCCGTGAGGCCCGCCACGGACCATATGGCCGTGGATAAGAGCGCTTCCTCCCGGGTCATGTCGGGTAATATGCCCGGCAGGCGCTTGGCCAGCATGGACTTGCCCGCACCCGGAGGGCCCACCATGAGCACGTTGTGGCCACCGGCGGCGGCCACCTCCAGGGCCCGCTTCACGTTCTCCTGGCCCTTGACCTCGGCGAAGTCCGGTACGGGGACCGTGCCGGGGTCGATGACGCCGGCAGGAGCGGGGTCGATCTGCGTCTCCCCGGCCAGGAACGCGGCCAGCTGGCGCACGTTCTCCACGGGGTAGACCTCCACGCTCTGGGCGAAGGCCGCCTCGGCGGCGTTGTCTTTGGGTACGAACAGGCGCTTTGCCCCGGCCTTTTCCGCCGCCAGGGACATGGGCAGGGCCCCGGAAACGGGCCGGAGCTGCCCCGTCAGGGACAGCTCGCCGAAAAACATATCCGTCTCCCGGGGCGGCTTGATCTGCCCCGTGGCGGTCAGGATGCCCAGCAGCACCGGCAGGTCATAGACCGTGCCGGCCTTTTTCGTGTCCGCCGGGGCCAGATTGACCGTGATGCGGCTGACGGGAAAGTCCCAGCCGTTGTGCTTGACGGCGGCCCGGACCCGGTCGGCGGCCTCCTTCACGGCGGCATCGGGCAGGCCCACCATGTCCAGCCGGGGCAGCCCGGAGGTGATGGACGTCTCCAGCTCCACCTCGTAGCCGCCTATTCCTTTGATGCCAAGGGAACGGATGCGCGCGTACATGGGCGGACCTCCTTTTCGTCGTCGGTGTGTGTTGTGGCCCCCTCTGACGAGGGGGCTGTCGCCGCCGTCAGGCGGTGACTGGGGGAGAGACAAGTTACCGCCAGTGCCGGTGTGTCTCTCCCTTCGTCACGGCTTCGCCGTGCCACCTCCCTCGTCAGAGGGAGGCGTTCAATAATGTGTGCGCCTGCGGCGTGAAATGCTTATTCCTCCACGCCCACAACTGCTATGTGCAACTCGTCCAGCTGCTTCTGCTCCACCGCGCCGGGGGCGTCCATCATCAGGTCCTGGGCGTTCTTGTTCATGGGGAAGGGGATGATCTCCCGGATGGAGGGCTCGCCCGCCAGGAGCATCACCATCCGGTCCACGCCGGGGGCGATGCCCGCGTGAGGGGGCGCGCCGTAGCAGAAGGCGTTGTACATGGCGGGGAACTTGGCCTTCACGTCGGC
>CANPXZ010000082.1 GCA_947587485.1 uncultured Oscillospiraceae bacterium
TCAACGACATCAAGGAGCAGGATGTCATCGAGTGCTTTGTGATGGAGCAGATCAATGCCTAACCACCATATCGACCGTATCAACGACGACATCCGCCGGGTCCTGGCGGAGAAGCTGCGGGAGGTGAAGGACCCCCGGGTCAACCAGGGGACCATGCTCACCGTGACCCATACCGACACCACCAACGACCTGCGCCACTGCAAGGTCTACGTGAGCGTGCTGGGGCAGTTTGATGAAAAGCAGCTGGCGAAGGGCCTGCGGTCCGTGTCCGGCTACCTGCGCCGGGAGCTGGGCCGCAGCCTGGACCTGCGCTATACCCCGGAGCTGACCTTTGTACTGGACGACTCCATCGCCCATGGCGCCTATATCAATAAACTTATCAACGAGCTGGACATTCAACATGACGAAGACGATGACTCTCAATGACTGCGTAACCTATCTCAAGGACAACGACGGATACCTGCTTGTGACGCATATCCGCCCGGACGGCGACACGCTTGGAAGTGCCGCCGCCCTTTGTCATATCCTGCGCCGGATGGGCAAGACCGCCTATCTCTACGACAACCCCCAGGTGACGGCCGCCTATTCGCTGTTCGTGGACCGGTACCTGGCCCCGGAGGATTTCACGCCCGCCCACATCGTGACGGTGGACCTGGCGTCGGAGAACCTGTTCCCGGAGGGATTCTCCCAAAAGGGGACCGTCGATCTGTGCATCGATCACCATCCCACCAACTCCAGCTACGCCCAGCGGCTTTTGTGCGACCCGGAGAAGGCCTCCTGCGGGGAGATCGTGCTGGAACTGGGGAAGCTGGCCCTGGGGGAACTGGACGAGACGCTGGCCAGCCTTTTGTACATCGCCGTCAGCACGGACTGCGGCTGCTTCGTCTACGCCAACACCAGGGCGGACACCCACCGGGCCGCAGCGGAGCTGATCGACGCCGGAGCGGACTATAAGCGGCTCAACCGGCTGCTTTTCCGGACGTTCTCTTATTCCCGCCTGATGCTGGAGGGGCTGATCTACACCGGCATGAAGCGCTATGGGGAGAACAACTGCGTGACGGTGGTCACCGTGACGCTGGAGATGATGGAAAAGAGCGGCGCCACGGAGGACGACTGCGACGACCTGGCGTCCCTGGCGGGACGCGTGGCCGGCAACCGGGTGGCGGTGACCATCCGGGAGCTGGAGCCGGGGCTTTGCAAGGTGAGCCTTCGCAGCGGGGAGGACTTTGACTCCGCCGCCATCTGCGCCCTGCACGGGGGCGGGGGCCACAAAATGGCCGCCGGCTGCACCATCCACTCCGACCCGGACGAGACCCGGGACACCATCGTCTGGGACATCCTGGAGGCTCTTTGATGGACGGGCTGCTGTTGGTGGACAAGCCCGCCGGATGGACCAGCATGGATGTGTGCGCCCATCTGCGGGGCGTGCTGCACGAAAAGCACATCGGCCACACGGGGACATTGGACCCCAACGCCACGGGCCTTCTGGTGGTCCTGACGGGCAAGGGGACCAAGGCCGCCAAATACGCGGAGAACGACGCCAAGGAATACGCCGCCCGCCTCCGGCTGGGACTTGCCACGGACACCCAGGACATCTGGGGCAACGTGCTGGAGCAGAGCGGCCAGAGCAGGACCCGGGATCAGATCGAGGCGGCGCTGGACGCCTTTCGGGGCCCCATCATGCAGCTGCCGCCCATGTACTCCGCCATCAAGATCCGGGGCAGGAAGCTCTATGAGATCGCCCGCCGGGGCGGAGACGTGCAGCGGGAGCCCCGGCCTGTCACCATCCACCGGCTGGAGCTGACCGATCAGGACGAGGCGGGAGATTGGGGCCTGGAGATCGAGTGCTCCAAGGGCACCTATATCCGCACCCTGTGCGCGGACATCGGCGCGGCCCTCGGCTGCGGCGGGTGCATGAGCGCCCTACGGCGTGTCCGGGCGGGACAATTCACCATTGACCAGGCCCACACCCTGGACGAGATACGGCAGGACCCGGAGCGGTATATCCTGCCGCTGGAGCGCATCGTTCCGGGAGGGCGGGCCGATGGATAGACCTAAGCGCGTGGCCGCCCTTGGCTTTTTTGACGGGGTGCACCTGGGCCATCAGGCGCTGATGTGCAGAGCCCGGCAGCAGGCCGAGAAGCTGGGAGCCAGGCCCGCCGTCATCACCTTTGACGCCCACCCGGACCTGATCGTCCGGGGAGAGCAGGTGCCGCTGCTGGAGAGCATGGACGACCGGCGGGAGCTGATCGCCCGGGCCGGCGGCATAGAGGACGTGACATTTCTCCACTTTGACCGGCAGTTCATGCAGACCCCCTGGGAGGATTTCATCCGCTCGGTGGCGGAGGACATGGGCGCGGTCCATCTGGTCATCGGCTGGGATTTTTGCTGCGGCTGGCGGGGCCTGGGCACGGCGGAGCGCATCGCCGCCTGGTGCGGGACCCACGGCGTCGGCTGCGACATCCTGGAGCAGGTCGCGCTGGAGGGCGTGCCGGTCAGCTCCACCTACATCCGCTCCCTGGTGGCGGCGGGGGATATGGAGCGTGCCGCCCGGTTTTTGGGCCACCCCTATTCCGTCTCCCACACGGTGGTCCACGGCTTTCAGCGGGGCCGCCGCATGGGCATCCCCACCATCAACTTTCCCATCCCGGAGGGGGTCATCGTGCCCCGGCACGGGGTCTACGTCACCCAGGCATGGCTTCCCGACGGGCCACATCCGGCGGTGACGAACGTGGGCGTCCGGCCCACGTTTCAGAGCGACAGCCATGTGACGGTGGAGACCAATCTGCTGGACTATGCGGGGGAGCTGTACGGCGTGCGGGTACGGCTGGATTTTTTGGCATTTCTGCGGGATGAGGCATGCTTCGCCTCCCAGGAGCAACTGGCCGGGCAGATCGGGCGGGATATCGACGCCGCGCGGCGCTGCTTCCGGAAGGAGGGGAGCGGCTCATGAGGATCCTGGGCATCGACCCGGGGATCGGCACGGTGGGCTTCGGCGTGATCGACACCGAGAAGGGGCGAAACGTCTACGTGGCCTGCGGGGCCATCACCACGCCCCCCAATACGCCCCTGTCGCCCCGGCTGGATATGGTCTACAACGACCTGAACGAGCTGATCGTCACCTTCTCGCCGGACGCCATCTCCGTGGAGGAGCTGTTCTTCTCCAAAAACATCACCACCGGTATCGCCGTGGCCCATGGCCGTGGGGTGATCCTCCTGAGCGCCTACCGCAGCGGCGTACCGGTCTATGAGTATACCCCCATGCAGGTGAAGCAGGCGGTGGTGGGCTACGGCAGCGCAAAAAAGGGCCAGGTGATCTACATGGTCCAGCGGCTTTTGAACATGAAGTCGCCCCCCAAGCCGGACGACGCTGCGGACGCCCTGGCATTAGCCATCTGCCACGCCAGAAGCATGACCAGCCGCCTCACGGAAGAAGGAGAGATCAACCCATGTTCTACCATCTGAACGGGACCATAACGGACCTGGAGCCGGGCCTGGCCGTCGTCGACTGCGGCGGCGTGGGCTTTGCCGTGAACACCACGGCCTACACCATGGGCCAGCTGCACCGGGGCGAAAAGGGAAAGCTCTACATCTGCGAGCAGGTCCGGGAGGACGCCTTTGAGCTTTACGGCTTCGCCACGCTGGGGGAGAAGCGCTGCTTTGAGATGCTGATCTCCGTGTCCGGCGTGGGCCCCAAGGCGGCGCTCTCCATCCTGTCCGCCAACACCCCGGAGCGGGTATGCATGGCGGTGCTGAACGACGACGAGAAGGCCCTCACCGCCGCCCAGGGCGTGGGCAAGCGCCTGGCCCAGCGGATCATCCTGGAGCTGAAGGACAAGATGGGCAAGCAGGCGGACGGCCTTGTGCCGGGCGGCGCAATGCCGGCGGCCGCGTCTGCCGTCGGAGACGGGACGAAGCTGGCGGACGTGGTGAGCGCCCTCACGGTGCTGGGGTATAGCCGGACGGAGTGCAGCGCCGCCCTCAAGGGGCTGGACCTGGAGGCCCTGAGCCTGGAGGACGCCATCCGCGCCGCTTTGCGCAACATGATGCAGTGAGAGGGGACAGGAGGGGCCTATGAGTATCAATTTTTCCGCCGAACAGCCGGAAGAGGTCCTGACGGCCGCCGCTTTCCAGCCGGAGGACGGCTCGGAGGCGTCGCTGCGCCCCAAGCGTCTGGAGGACTATACGGGCCAGACCAAGGCCAAGGAGAACCTTGCCGTGTTCATCGAGGCGGCCAAGCTTCGAAACGAGCCCCTGGACCATGTGCTGCTCCACGGCCCCCCGGGCCTGGGCAAGACCACCCTGGCCGGGGTCATCGCCAACGAGATGGGCGTCAACATGCGCATCACCTCCGGCCCGGCCATCGAAAAGCCCGGGGACCTGGTGGCGCTGCTGACCAACCTGCAGGAAAATGATATTTTGTTTCTGGACGAGATCCACCGGCTGAACCGGTCCGTGGAGGAGATCCTGTATCCCGCCATGGAGGATTACGCCATCGACATCATCCTGGGGAAGGGTCCCTCCGCCAACTCCATCCGGCTGGACCTGCCCCACTTCACCCTCATCGGCGCGACAACCCGGTCCGGCCAGCTTTCCGCGCCGCTGCGGGACCGGTTCGGCGTGGTCCTGCGGCTGGAGCTTTACAGCACAGAGGACCTGCGGTGTATCGTGGAGCGCAGCGCCGGCATCCTGGGCGTGGAGATCGAGCCGGACGGCGCCACGGAGATCGCCTCCCGCAGCCGGGGCACGCCCCGTATCGCCAACCGGATGCTCCGCCGGGTCCGGGACTTTGCCCAGGTGAGGGGGGAGGGCGTCATCACCAAGCCCATCGCCGACGAGGCTCTGAGCCGCCTGGAGGTGGACAAGGAGGGCCTTGACAACGTGGACCGCCGGATGCTCCGCAGCATCATCGAGCTCTACAACGGCGGCCCGGTGGGTCTGGAGGCCCTGGCGGCCACCATCAACGAGGAGGCGGTCACCCTGGAGGACGTCTACGAGCCGTTTTTGCTCCAGCAGGGCTTCCTGACCAGGACCCTTCGGGGCCGGTGCGTCACACAAAAGGCCTATGAGCACCTGGGGATCGAGTACCTGGGGCAGCAAAAACTGGAAATTTGACGTTTTGCACACGTCATATGTCAAAATTTCCTGGAAATCGACGACATTTTTTGTAAAAAGTGCTTGACTTCCTGTTTTAAAGCGCTATAATGACTCATGTGTGATCGCAATTGTACAAATCAATCAGACGAAGAGCTGCAGGCGCTCGCGAAAAGGCAGATCGCCACGGCGGAGGAGACGCTTGTAAAGCGCTATGTGCGCGAGGTGCGCATGTGCGCCCGTCCCTATTTTCTGATCGGCGGCGACAGCGAGGACCTCATCCAGGAGGGGATGATCGGTCTGCTGTCGGCCATTCGTGAGTACGAACCGGACAAAGGCGCAGCGTTCAGAACGTATGCGCAGGCCTGCATCCACAACCGTATCAAATCTGCTGTCCGCAGTGCCCAGCGTATGAAAAACGCGCCGCTCAATGACGGCGTTCCCTTAGACGATGTCCTCTCAGATGAATCCCAGGCCCTAGGTACCCATTTTTATTCGCGCAGTCCCGAGGAACAGGTTCTGGCCAGAGAGACCGAAAAAGAGTTCATTTCCACCTATTCACGGTGCTTGTCAAAATTGGAAGCCGAGATATTGTGGCTGTATTTGGAGGGGCTTTCCTACGGGGAGATAGCCGCCATTGCAGGCCGGGACGTCAAGGCTGTGGACAACGCCGTGCAGCGCATACGGCACAAGCTGGCCAAGCTTCCCTCAGGCGATAACAGCAAAAGCTGATCGCAATATACTGCCCGATATGGGAAAACTATCAAAAGAGAGGAACCGAAATGTACGAAGACAAGACCCTTGTATGCAAGGAATGCGGACAGGAGTTCGTGTTCACCGCCGGTGAGCAGGAGTTTTATGCGGAGCGCGGCTTCCAGAATGAGCCCCAGCGCTGCAAGGCCTGCCGTGACGCCCGCAAGGCCGCTGCCCGCGGTCCCCGGGAGTTCTTCACCGCTGTTTGCGCCGCCTGCGGCGGAGAGGCGCGCGTCCCCTTCGAGCCGAAGAGCGATCGCCCCGTGTATTGCAGCGAGTGCTTCGCCAAGATGCGTGCCGGTGAGCTTTGATCTCATCTGAACGTCAAAAATAGAGGAAGCATGCCGCTTCCTCTATTTTTATGTTGAAATCCGCGCCCTGTGCGCATATAATATTGTCATCTTGGAGCGAATATCAGGAGGAAACAAAAAATGTATCAGATCACCAAAGATACCATCGTCTACGATATCATGGTCAACGCCCCTCAGACCCAGCCTCTGTTCCAGCGCATCGGCATGCACTGCCTGGGCTGCGCCTTCGCCACCGGCGAGAGCGTGGAGCAGGCATGCCGGGCCCACGGCGTGGAGGTGGAACCCTTCGTGAAGGAAGTCAACGACTTCATCGCCGCGAACGCCTGAGACGAGATCGCCGGCGGGACGTGGTTCCCGCCGGTTTTTTATTGCTATGATACACTTATCATCCCGCCTGGCAGCCGTGGCGGCTCTGGTACCATCAGGCGCCGCGGTCATCGACGTGGGCACGGACCACGCCATGGTGCCCGTGTGGCTGATCCAGTCCGGCCGGGCCTCCCGTGTCCTGGCTACGGACATCCGCTCCAGACCCCTGCAAAGCGCCGCCGCGCTGGTGGAAAAGACCGGCACAGAGGGGCGTATCCGCCTGATGCAGACCGACGGCCTCGCCGGCATTGGACCGGAGGACGGGGACACGGTCATCATCGCCGGCATGGGAGGGGAGACGATGACCGCCATCCTCTCCGCCGCGCCATGGACGAAAAACGGCACGCTGCTCATTCTGGAGCCCCAGAGCAAAAAGGCGGAGCTGCGCCGGTGGCTGACGCAAAACGGATATTGCGTCGAGACAGAGCGCCTGGCGGAGGACGCCGGGCGCGTCTATCCCATCCTGACGGCCCGGGGCGGCGACAGCCCCGCCTATTCCCAGGCGGAGCTGCATCTGGGCCGGCTGGCGCAGATCGGGCGCGACCCGCTTTTTGCAAGATATCTGGATACGATGCGCGCCCAGGCGGCCAAGGCCGCACCCTATGATCCGGCGGCCGCCGCGCTGCTGGAGGAATACGATGCCATAAAAAGGAGGCCGGACTATGCCGACGGTACAGGAGATATTTAAGCTTTTGAACGAAAAAGCGCCTGTCGCGCAGAAGATGGACTTTGACAACGTGGGGCTGCTGGTGGGCCGCAGCAACGCGCCGGTGCGCCGCGTACTCGCGGCCCTGGACATCACGGACGAAGTGATCGCCGAGGCCGCAGAGATGGGCGCGGAGCTGATCGTGAGCCACCACCCGCTGTTCTTCGACCTGAAGGCCGTCACGGACGGCACCTGGGAGGGGCAGAAGGCCCTGACCCTGGCGGAGAGGCGCATGGCCGCCATCTGCATGCACACCAACCTGGACGCCGCCCTGGGCGGCGTGAACGACGCGCTGATGGAGACTCTGGGCGGTACGGTCACCGGCGTGCTGGAGCCGGATACCGGCATCGGGCGCATAGGGGAGCTTCCCGGGCCCATGGACTTTCCCGCGTTCCTGGCCCATGTCAAATCGGCCCTGGACGGCAACGGCCTGCGCTATCACGACGCGGGGCGTCCCGTGAAGCGGCTGGCCGTCTGCGGCGGCTCCGGCGGGAGCGATCTTGATCTGGCGGCCGCCGCCGGGTGCGACACCTATGTGACGGCGGACGTCAAGTATCACCAGTTCCTGGAAGCCAAGCACCTGGGGCTCAATCTGATCGACGCGGACCATTTCTGCACGGAGAACGTGGTGGTGCCGGTGCTGGTCCGGTGGCTGCGGGAGGCGTTCCCGGCGCTGGAGGTGCGCCTCTCCCGGGTCCACCGGCAGACGGCGCAGTTTATTTGAAATTGTCATAAACCATCCCTCCGGGGCGTATGTTTTACCAAACATGCCTTGGAGGGATTCGTTGTGGACAGCATCTATGAAGATATTGCCCGCAGAACGGACGGCGACATCTACTTGGGGATCGTCGGGCCGGTGCGGACGGGGAAGTCGACCTTTATCAAGCGGTTCATGGAGACCCAGGTCATCCCCAACATCGACAATATGTACCGAAAGGAACGGGCCAGAGACGAGCTGCCCCAGTCCGGCTCCGGCCGGACCATCATGACCGCCGAGCCGAAATTCGTGCCGGAGGAGGCCGCCGAGATCGTCTTCGGAGGCGAGACCACGGCGTCCGTGCGGCTCATCGACTGCGTGGGCTACATGGTGCCGGGGGTGGAGGGGCTCTATGAGGACGGGGCGGAGCGGATGGTCACCACGCCCTGGTACGACCACGAGATCCCCATGACCCAGGCGGCGGAGGAGGGGACGCGGAAGGTCATCGCCGAGCACTCCACCATCGGCCTTGTGATCACCACCGACGGCAGCTTTGGAGACATCCCCCGGGAGAACTATCTGCAGGCGGAGGAGAGGGTCATCCGGGAGCTGCTGGACATCGGAAAGCCCTTTGCCGTGGTGGTCAACACCGCCGACCCGGAGGGCGGCGCCGCCTCGGCGCTGGCGGCGGAGCTGTCCGGGCGGTACCGGGTGCCATGCATGGCGATCAACTGCCAGGAGATGAGCGAGGCCGACATCCACGCGGTCATGAAGGCGGTGCTGTTCCAGTTCCCCCTGAACGAGCTGAGCCTGTGGCTGCCACCCTGGGCGGAGGCGCTGCCGGAGGACAGCGAGCTGAAGCAGACCATCTACGACATGCTGCTGACGGCGGGAAAAAGCATGAACGCCCTGCAGGACGCCTACGCGTGCGTGGACTCTCTCGCGGAAAGCGAGCTCATCAGCGCCGCCCGCATCACCGCCGCCCAGGCCGGCTGCGGCACGGCCTCCGCCGCCATCGAGCTGGAGCAGTCGCTCTACTACAAGACCGTCAGCGACCAGTCCGGCTTCGAGATCCGGGACGACGGGGACCTGATGGAGCTGCTGCGCAGTCTGAAAAGCGTCAAGACCGAGTATGACCACGTCCACGAGGCCCTGGAGCAGGCCCGCCAGACCGGCTACGGCATCATCATGCCCGGCCCCGAGGAGATGGAGCTGCAGGAGCCCCAGATCGTGAGCCGGGGCGGGCGGTACAGCGTGCGCCTGAAGGCCAGCGCCCCGGCCATCCATCTGTTCCGCACCCAGGTGGAGACGGAGGTCTCCCCGGCGGTGGGCGGCGAGAAGGCGTCGGAGCAGATCGTGAGCTTCCTGCTCCAGGGCTTCGACGGGGACATCAACCGCATCTGGGAGTCCAACATCTTCGGCAAATCCCTCTACGACATCGCGGAGGAGGGTCTGACCACCAAGCTGCAGCGCATGCCGCCCAACATCCGCAAACGCCTGCAGGGGACCATCCAGCGGCTGGTGAACGACGGCGGGTACAGCCTCATCTGCATCATCATATAAATATATAAAACCGTTGCGCGGCGCGCCCATTTCGGGGTATAATGGCGGAGGAAACCGCTGTTATGCCCCGTTTTATCACGAAAACCGGCCCGCAAAACTTGTTTTGACAAGCTCGCATACAGGTCCCCGCCGGCTCATAAGTTTCAATGAGGTGGGGCGATATGAAAAAACGGTTCAGCATCAGATGGTGGTATCCCTTGGCGGCGGCGGTGCTGCTGGCCATCGTCGCGCTGGTCCGCCAGTCCACGGCGGTGCAGACGGCGGCTCCCGCAGTGCCGCCGGTGCTGGTGATCGACGCCGGCCACGGCGGGGCTGACGGGGGCGCGTCCGCCGCCGACGGGACGCTGGAGAGCGACATCAACCTGGACGTGGCCCTGCGGCTGGAGGCCCTGGCCCGGTTTTGGGGCGCGGAGACGGTCATGACCCGAACGGGGCAGGACATCGCGTATCCCTCGGACGCGGACACCATCGCGGAAAAGAAGATCGCGGACCAGCACGCCCGGGTGGGCCTGGCGAACAACACGCCCGGGGCCGTGCTCGTGAGCATCCACCAGAACAACTATCCCGCCGCGTCGCCCCATGGGATACAGGTCTTTTACGGCTCCGCCGCCGGAAGCGGCGAGCTGGCGGAGCTTGCCCAGACCAACCTGACGGCGCTGCTGTGTCCGGACAACCGGCGGATGGCGGCAGCGGCGGACAAGGGCATATACCTGATGAAAAACGCCAACTGCACCGCCGTGCTGGTGGAGTGCGGTTTTCTCTCCAATCCCGGCGACCTTGAAAAGCTCCAGGACGGCGGCTACCGCATGAAGCTGGCGGCCGTGCTGCTGGGAAGCTATCTGCAATACATACGAGGAGCGGCCACATGAAAGAGAAAACGGTATTTTTCTGCTCCGCCTGCGGGTATGAGACCTCCCGCTGGCAGGGCCAATGCCCCAGCTGCCGGGCCTGGAACACCCTGACGGAGGCCCCCGCGGCCCCCAAGGCGGCGGAGAAGGCGCGCCCCATCCGCCGGGCCATGCCTAAAAAACTGGCGGAGCTGGACGACCGGGATGAGCTGCGGTTCTCCACCGGCATCGACGAGCTGGACCGGGTGCTGGGCGGCGGCGCGGTCCGGGGCTCCATCGTCCTGTTCGGCGGCGCGCCGGGCATCGGCAAGTCCACGCTGCTGCTCCAGGCCTGCGGCTCCATCGCCCCGGAGGAGAACA
>CANPXZ010000083.1 GCA_947587485.1 uncultured Oscillospiraceae bacterium
TGGCGGGGCAAACGGGCATAAAAAATCGGCGCTCCAGGTGAGGAACGCCGGTTTTGCGGAACGAAAAATCCGCTTTTGGATGTAAATATCGCTGTGTTACTGCCCGCAAACCCTTGAAAATAGGGACTTTTTCAAAAAATGCTGTAAGAACACTCGCACCATGACGAAAGGCTTCTGAAGATTCGAGGCTCTGGCAAAGCCAGGTCCCCTCATCGGTCAGAAGCCTTTCTCCTTTTCCCACGCGGTAAGCGTGCCGCGTGGGAGCCCTGGTAACAAGGATGCCGCCCGATGGGCGGCGTTTTGATTGGGGGCAGTTTTTCGCGGTCACAGGAGGGGAAAAGGAAAAACTTTTCCATTTTAAAGCAAATCCGTATCGCAATCCGTAGACTTTTTCGATTCCTTTTATATACTAATGTGTAAAAGGGGTCGTAAACATGCCGGAAATAGACGCGTTGGCCAAGCAGCTGAAGCGATACAGAAGAATGCAAGATAAGACTCAGTTTGAACTGTCCTCGGAGATCGGGATAAGCGAAGAAGAGTTGAGCCTATTGGAACGGGGGAAGACAGACCCAAAACTGAGTACGATCCAGCTGATCGCGTCTTGTCTCGGCATCACGGTCTCGGACTTGCTGAGAACAGAGGATGATGAAGCAGCGTGGAGGATATAGTTCTTCAGATCTATGATCTGCTGTATCGGCTTGGCGTCACGGCCAGGTATGCCGGCTTTTTTCATATCTCCTACGCCGTACAGCTTTGCGTAAAACAACCGGAACGGCTGCAATTCGTCACGAAGTGGGTGTATCCGGACGTGGCGAGGCAGTATAACATGAACTGGAGGGCCGTGGCGAGGGATATCACGACGGTGGGCAATGTGATCTGGAAGCAAAACCGGCCGCTGCTGGAGAAGCTGGCACGCCGGCCCCTGGAGTCCAAGCCGGAGAATGCCCAGCTGCTGGCAATCCTGGTCTCCAGTCTGTCCCCGCCGGGACCCGATCAGATGGAGAGCCGGGGCGCGGGCAAAGAGGAACGGACGGGCGTAAAATAGAAAGAGTCGGGACGAGGCTTCGTCCCGACGTTTTGGTATCCTTTGGCGCGAAAAGGGGTTTATAATTTCCGGGCCAGCATGTCCGGGTTGGTGCTGTGGGCCAGGGCCTCGTCCCGGCTGATGCTGCCGGCCTTGCACAGCCTGAGAAGGCTGGCGTCCATGGAGAACATGCCGTCGGTGGAGGAGGAGTAGATGAGCCCGTCGATCTGGTGGATCTTGTTCTCCCGGATCATGTTGCGCACGGCGGTGGTGGCGGTCATCAGCTCGAAGGCGGCGGTGACGCCCCCGCCGGCGGCGGGCACCAGCTGCTGGCTCACCACGGCCTGGAGCACGCTGGCCAGCTGCACGGCGATCTGCCGCTGCTGGCTGGAGGGGAACACGTCGATGATCCGGTCGATGGTGTTGGCCGCGCCCAGGGTGTGGAGCGTAGACAGGACCAGGTGGCCGGTCTCCGCGGCGGTCATGGCGATGGAGATGGTCTCATAGTCCCGCATCTCCCCCAGCAATATCACGTCCGGGCTCTGCCGCAAAGCGGCCCGCAGGGCCACCGTATAGCTGGCGGTGTCGGAGCTGATCTCCCGCTGGCTGATGATGCTCTTCTGGTGCCGGTGCAGGTACTCCAGCGGGTCCTCCAGGGTGATGATGTGCTTTTCCATGGTGCGGTTGATCTGGTCGATGATGCAGGCCAGAGTGGTGGACTTGCCGCTGCCGGCGGGGCCGGTGACCAGCACCAGGCCCTTTTTCAGCTCGCTCAGGCCGATGACCGGGGCGGGGATGCCCAGAGCCACAGGGTCGGGCAGGGTGAAGGTGATGACCCGGATCACGGCGGCCAGAGAGCCGCGCTGCATATAGGTGCTCACCCGGTAGCGGCTCAGGCCCTGGATGGCGAAGGAGAAGTCGTCGTCGCCGGTCTGGCGCAGGCGGGCGATGTCCCGTCCGGCCAACTGGTAGATCTCCGTCACCAGCGTCTGCGTGACCTCCGGCATGACGCGCTCGCTGTTGAAGTCCAGGAGCTTGCCGCCCTTTTTATAGGACAGGGGACGGCCGGCGACGATGAACAGGTCGCTGGCGCCGTCCTTGGTGGTGGCGGTGAGAAAATCCAGTACTGTCATGGGTCATTCCTCCGGTTCATCCAGCACGGGCAGGCCGCCCGTGCTGAGCAGATTCAAGGATTCGTCCGCGTTCCACTCGTAGCCGGACACGGCCTGCCAGCGGTCGATGCGGCAGGGCCGGCCCTCTGCGGGCAGGGTCACCTCCACGGCCAGGACCTGGTCCTCGCCCAGGGGGACCTGGTAAATGGCGCGGCCGTCCTCCGTCAGGGTCACGTTGGACGCGGCGGCGCAGGCCTGCAGGTCGTCGGCGGTGAGAAGGCCCGTCAGGATGGAGTTGGCGGCGTTTTCCGCCTCGTAATAGTCCGTGGTCCGGCCGGCGCTCTTCTGGCTCAGACGCAGGTCGGCCTGGGCGCTGACCAGGGACAAAACGGAGAAGGTCAGCAGCGACAGCATCACGAAGATCAGCACGATGGAGGTGGTGCCGGTGCTGATGATGGACCGGGGGGCGCGCTTTTTATCCATAGGACACCTCCTCCAGGTCCGGGTAGCTGAGGAACAGTTCATAGAGCTTTTCTCCTTCCCGGTCGTCCATGCGGATGTCGGCGGTATGGATAAGGCCCGGCGCGTCGGTGCGGATGATCATGGTATAGGACGCGGCGTCGGGGCCGCAAGGGGCGAAATCCCCGTCAAAGCAGACGATAATGTCCCCGGCCTCATCATAGGCCCCGGGGAAGTAGGCTTGCAGCTGATCCAGGCTGCCGTCGGTATACTTTATCACGGAAGCGGCGCTGGACACGGCGGAGGAGGCAAAGCTCAGGTCCCGGGCCTGGGCGGTGAGGGCATGGGCCTTGGCGAAGGCCTGCACGCACACGGCGCTGCCCAGGGAGAAGAACAGGATGGCGATGATGAGCTCGATGAGGAACAGGCTCGAGCGCGTGTTGTTGTGAGAGCCCACGGCAGGCTCCTCCTTTCCCGCAGAACGGATCAGGCGCCGCTGCGAAGGTGGGTGAGGTAGCGGACGGCGTGTCCGCCGCTGTCGGAAGCGGAGAATTCGTAAAAGCCGCCGCCGGCGTCGGCGATGGTGAAGTCCTTCACCTCCATGATCGCGTTGCCCATGGAGGCGGTGACGTCGGTCCCCTCCCGGACGGTGAGCTCAAAAAGCTGCTCCCCGTCGGAATAGATGTAGGTGAGATAGGTGCCGGCGTCCAGCTCGTCCCGGAGCACCAGGGCGGGGAAGTCCTCCACCTGCCCCAGCTCCACGCTGCCGGAGACGTCGTGCTGGCGGAGCTTTTCCGCCACGTAGGACACGGCGGTGCGGGTGGAGAAGGTGTCCTGCATGTGCTCCACGGTGCTCTGGTATGCCCGGATGCCGATCATCACCAGGATGAAGGCGGCGGCGGCAAACACGCAGAACAGGCCGATGGTGAACAGCAGGTCTGTGGTATGGGCCTGGGCCCGATCGTTCTTTCCCATCAGATCACCTCTCAGCGCAGGGGGATGACGGACACGTCCGGCATCAGGTTGGAGCCGATGATCTCGTAGGAGACCACGTACTTGTCCGGGTCATAGGTGAGGCCGTAGTGGTCCTCCAGATAGCTCAGGCTGTCCGGGTAGAACCCCTCCAGGGCGTAGCAGTGCACTGCGCTCTGGAGGATGGAGCGCTTCAGCCCCTCGGCCTCCTGCCGGGCGGTGGCGCCGGACAGACTGTCCAGCCCCAGCAGGAACAGGGCCAGCACGGCCAGGAAGAACGCCGCCGACAGGACCCGGCCCCAGCCCTGAAAATGGGCGGGGTTTTTCTGGAATCGGTTCATACGCCCTCCCGTCAGCCGATGTTGGACATGATGCCCATCAGGGGCAGCATCACGCTCAGAAGGATCATGCCCACGGCCACGGACAGCACCGCCACCAGCGTGGGCTCCAGCTTGGCGACGGCGCTGGCCATGCTCTCGCCGATCTCCTCGTCATACTGCTCGGCGATCTGGCGCATCACCTCGTCGGTGGCGCCGGTCTTCACGCCGATGTTGACCATCCGGGCGTAGACCCCGGTGAACATGCCGGTCTGGACGATGGCGTCGGACAGGCTTCCGCCCTCCGCCACCATCCGGCGGATGGTCTGGACCTTGGCGCCCACGGTGGGATGCTCCACCAGCCGGGAGACGGTGTCCAGGCTCTCGTCGATATTGAGGCCGCTGGACAGGGCCAGATGCATGCCGCTGGCGAAGCGGGCGCAGGCGATCTTCTCCGAGAGCTTTCTCGTGCCGAAAAACCGGGTGGAGAAGCGGCGGATCTGCTCCCGGCCCCTCCGGGTGGCGATGAAATAGGCGCACACCGCCGCCACAGCCAGGGCCACGATCACGAATACGATGGAGTACCGGCTCATGGACTGGCCCATGCGCAGCACCGCCCCGGACACGCCGGTGAGCCCCGCGCCCAGCTGCTGGAACACCTGGTTGAACACGGGCAGGACCTTGACGATCAGCACCAGCATGACCGCCACCATCATGCCCAGCATGACCAGCGGGTAGGTGACGGCGCTCTTGATGCTCCGGGCCAGGGCGTCCTCACGCCGGTAGTAGGAGGCCAGGGAGTCCATCACGTCGTCCAGCCGGCCGGACTGGTCGCCCAGCCGGACCATGTTGCACATATAGGCCGGGAAGCAGCCGCCCGCCTCCACGGCCTCATGAAAGCCGCCGCCGGTCTCCATGCAGCCGATCATCCCGTCCAGGAGCTTCCGGCCGTCGCCGGAGGGGATGTCCTCCCGCATGATGGAAAGGCCCTCCAGGGCGGAGATGCCGGAGCGGAGGATCATGGCGAGCTGGCCGCAGAAGGAGGCCAGCTCCGCGTTGGATAGAGACTTCATATGGCAGGGTCTCCTTTCAGACGATTCAGTGCAGGTATTGCAGCGTGTAGTTGGAGCCGTCGCCGATGTACTGGAGGATGGACTTGCTGCTGTTGCCGTTGGAGGCGAAGGTGGGGTCCATCCGGGTCCAGTCGGAGCCCGGGAACTCGATGATTTTGTCGATCCAGCCCACGTCCTTCACATAGACGCTGATCCAACTGTGGTAGATGCTGCCGGAGTAGCCGATCTCCAGCCGGGTGGGGATGTGCTGGCTGCGGAGCATGGCGGTGGTCAGGGCGGCGTAATCGAAGCAGATGCCGGTGCCGGTGGCCAGCGTGTCGTCCACCGTGGGCAGGTAGCCGCCCGTGACGGTGGCGGCCTTCTCGTCGTCATAGGTCACGTTGTCGACCACGTAGTGGTAGATCCGCGCCACGGCGTCCAGCTCGTCCTCCGCGCCGGCGGCGGTCTCGGCCGCCACGCTCACGGCCCGGGTGTTCTGGTCGAAGAGCACGTACTGGTTGGGGTACAGGTAGGGCAGAAACTCGCTGGCCAGGGTCACGTCCACGCTCAGCTTGAACAGCACCGCGTAGGTGGAGCCCTCCACGTTTTCGTATCCGTCCACGGCGTAGGTCCCGTCGCCGCCGGTGAGGGGCAGGGGGACGAACTTCTCGGAGGGAGGGAGAAAGTACTTATATGCAATGCCGTCCGGCCCGGTGAGCTGGACGACGGCTTTGGCGGCGGAGCCGGTATAGCGGGCCATCACATAGCCCTGGTCGGTGTTGGACACGTCGACCTCCAGGGGGTCCTGGCCCAGGACGGCGCTGCCGGGGGCCTCCGGAACGTAGACGCCCGGGTCGCCGGAGTCTTCCCCGCCGTCGGCGAGAGCCGGGACGGCGGCCAGGATGAACGCCAGACTCAGCAGCAGACCCGGCAGGACCCGTCGGATCGGGATCGGAATACGCATAGCGAAAAAGCACCTCACGGTCTCAGGTGGGCCATTTCCTTTCTCAGGCCCTCGCGGACGGCGGCTATGTACCGTTTCACCGTCGCCAGGCTCACGCCCATAAAATCGGCGATCTCCTCCAGCTTCAGCCCGTTCTCATAGCGCAGCAGGAATGCCTGGCGCTCCTTGACGGTCCGGCGGGTCAGGTAGACGCGCACCTGCTTCCAGGCGTCCCGGTCGCTGGCCAGGCGGTAGGGGTCGTCCTGGATGCCGGAGGAGGCGGTGGCGTCCAGCAGCTCCGCCGAGAAGTCCTGCCGGGCCTTGGCCTGCCGGGCGTAGTCGCAGCAGATATGGTAGGTGATCTGCAGCATCCAAGGCACCAGCAGCCGGTCCAGCTTCAGATTTTTGATGTTTTTGTATACGGACATATATACCTCCTGCATGGCGTCCTGAGCGTCCTCGGGATCGTGCAGGAAGTAGTTGATGCGGCGGTATAGCATCTTGTTCGTAGCGTCATACAGTTCTGCGAAAGCGTCCGGGTCCCGGTCCCGTATCCGGTTCGCCAGCAGGGCGAAATACTGTTGGTCAAAGCGGTTTGCCACGATCACAGACCCTCCTGATCTCTATCTCAATCAGAGCCCCGGGCACCAAAAATGGGCGGGGGGGGTACGTTGCTGCCATCCCGCCGCATGCGGCGCGGCGGGGACAGGCAAAGGGCGGCGCGGTGTAAAGCGGATGTTGTGCTGGCCGGGCTCAGCCGCCTTCGGCGGGCCGGTCCAGGCGGAGGGCGAGGGGGTTGCCGCAGTTGTCCTCCACATAGATGCGCACGGATTCGTCCGGCAGGGGGAAGCGGACATAACCGTCGGTCCGGTCGACCGACACGTCCTCCAGGGCCCCGCCACCGTCGATGCGGGTGACCTTCAGGGAATCCCAGTTGACGCCGGAGCTGGCCTTGCCCTCGCCGTCCGTCAGGTACACGTAGAGGTCGTCGCCCACCAGCTGGTCCTGCGAGGAGAAGGGGGGCGCATCGTCGATGCAGTCGATGGTCATGGAGAAGTCGCTGCGCCGGCCGGTGAAGGTGCGGGCGGCCACGTCCAGCCGGCCGTTTTTGCGCACCTCCAGCTCATAGACGCCCGCGTCCAGCATGGTCACGCCGACGGGACGGCCGTCCAGCGTGGCGGTCACGCTCTCCAGCAGCATCACCCGGTCTGTCCGGAAGGTGAGCCGGGCCCGGTCCGTCTTCTCCTCCAGGACCACGCCCCGGAAGCGGGACGGCAGCAGCAGCACGAATACCGCCGCCGCGATCAGCAGCAGCAGCACGCACAGGGTGACGACCCTGGGGACGAGATAGTTCGTCCGCGCCTGGCTTTTGTACCGGCCGGTGGGCTTGGCAGCCTCGATGCCCAGCTTGGGCATGATCTGCTCCAGAAGCTCGTCGCCGGAATCGGGTCCGGCGGACGAACGGTTGTCTTGGTCGCTCATGATACGGATACGTTCCTTTCAAAGAGGAGTCGTGAAAACAGGGTATGTACGGGAAAAATAAGAAAATCTAAAAATTTTTTGAGCCGTTTTCCGGATTTTTCCGTCTTATATTTTAAAGAGACAAAGCAAAGGGATCACCGTACGACGGCAAGGAGAACTTATATATTTTACCTCATTTCTTCCGTCCAGTAAAGAGGAAAATGACCCTGAGCCGCGATTTCTTATGAGTCAAAATATACCGGAGGGCATATCAGGAGGTAGAGGCATGAGCGCTTCCAGGAGACTGATCGCGCTGGCGATCGCATTTCTTATGATCTTTGGCTGTTTCAGTACGGCCGCCTATGCGGCCGCGGGAAACGAGCGGGCCTATACGCTGAGCGAGGAGGTGGTCATCCTGGATGACGGTACGCCGCTGGGAGCCGGCCCCGACGAGCACAGCTGCTGCATCCTGCACTTTCTCCTGGCGATGTGCGCCCTGGGCGTGACGCTGTACTATACCCAGGAGCGGAGGCTCAGCCAGGCCCGGGAGTTCGAGCTCCGGTCCGCGATGTGGTGAGGGACGGAGAGGTCCCGGTTTCCCCAATAACGAAACATCGCCGTCCGGCGGGTCCTCCCGCCGGACGGCGATGTGTCAATCTGCGTGCCAGGGCTCTACGATCACCTTCAAAGACTGGGCGCTCATCTGCATGCGGATGGCCTCGTCCAGCTTTTCCACAGGGTAGGCGTGGGTGATGACCGGCGCAAGGTCGATGACGCCGCTGTTGATCAGGGCGGCGGCACGGCCGTGGGTGTCCGGGTTGATGAAGGAGCCGGCGATGGTCAGCTCCTTTTGGTAGACGTCCTCCAGCGGGAGCGCGTAGGTGGAGCCGGGCCGGGGGACGCTGAACAGCAGCAGCGTGGAGCCCCGCTTGGCGGCCCGGAATGCCTGCTCCGTGGCGGCGGGGACGCCGGCGCACTCGATCACCGTGTCGGCCCCCGGCTCGCCCAAAAGCTCCGTCAGCCGGGCGGGGACGTCCTCACGGACCGGGTCGATGACCCCGTCCGCGCCCAGGCGCAGCGCCGCGTCCCGGCGCATGGCCACCGGCTCGCTCACAACGACTCTGGCCGCCCCGGACAGCCGGGCCAGCTGGAGCAGCAGCAGCCCGATGGCCCCGCCGCCCACCACCAGCACCGTGCCGCCCGGCGCGATATGGGCCCGGTCGATGCCGTGCAGACAGCAGGCGAGAGGCTCCGTCATGGCCCCATAGCGCAAGGGTATGTCCTGATCCAGCGGGAAGCACTGCCTCTCCGGTACCGCGCAGTACTCCGCGAAGCCCCCGTCCCGGTTCACGCCCACGGCGAACAGGTCCTCGCACAGATGCTTTTTGCCCATCCGGCAGTACCGGCATTTGCCGCAGTAGATGTTGGGGTCCACGGTCACGCGGTCCCCGGGCCGGAGGGAGGTCACGGCGCTGCCGGTCCTCTCCACCACACCGGCCAGCTCGTGGCCCAGGATCACCGGCGGCGCGACGGCGGCGGAGCCCTTGTCCCCGTGGTAGATGTGCACGTCGGTGCCGCAGACGCCGCAGGCGGCCACGTGCACGAGCACGTCCTCGGGTCCGATCTCCGGGATGGGCGCGTCCCTGGTCTCGATGCGTTCCTTGCCCAGGAAATAGGCGGCTTTCATGCCGGTCACCTCCGTGAAAAATTCGTTTCTGTTTTATCCCTTCGCCTTGGTCTTGGCGGGCTTTGCAGGCGCGGGGCTCTTCCGATAGGAACAAAAGACCGTATAGCCCAGCGTCAGCAGAAGGCTCCCCAGCATGGCCATGGCCCCGTAGCGCATGGGCATGAGGTAGCGCATTTTCAGATAGGCGTGGTAGCCCAGCAGTGAGCCGAAGTTGACGCCCGCCGCCACCGGGAACAGCCTGGGCTCCGTCACCGCCAGGGCCAGGCTCAGCATATCCGCCACGAAGAAGTACCGGTCGTGCATGTGGGGCAGAAAGAAGGGCACGCCGATGGCGAACAGCAGGCACGCGCCGAATATGGCCCTGTTGTCCATGGCCCGGAAGCGGATCACGAACCAGACGAACAGCCCGCTGCAGAAGAAGAACGCCAGCACGATGCCTACCCGGGCGGCGGCGTCGTTGGTCATGCCGCTGAAGTCAAAAAGGGCGTAGAGGGAGGAGGAGTTGTAGTTCAGCCCGTCCCCGATGGTGCCGGTGTTGCGCACGTACAGGGTGAGCAGCTCCCAGAAACCCCGGCCCGCAAAGACGGCCGGCAGGATGCTCAGCACGTAGGTGACCGGGAACAGGAGGATGTGCTTGAACTTGATCCGGCCCGTCAGCAAAAACAGGAACCAGACCGGCAGGATGAACACCCCCTGGAGCTTGAAGGATACGCTCAGGGCGACGGATACCACGCTCAGGGCGGGATGATCGTCCAGAGCAAAATAGACCGCCAGCACTGCGAAGGAGGCGTAGATCACGTCGCACTGGCCCCAGAGCGCGCCGTTGAGCACCACCGAGGGCAGCCACAGCACCAGCACGAAGGCGAAGAGCTTCTTCACGGAGCTTCCCGTCAGCACGCCCGCCAGACGCATCACCGCCCAGGCCATCACCACGTCGAAGAAGATGCTCAAAAGCTTCACCAGCAGCAGGTCGTAGACGTCGCTCAGGGAGAACAGGGACAGAAAATAGAGATACGGCACGTTGTAGTTGCAGCTCCAGATCTCCTGCCCCAGGCCCTTCCAGGGCCCGTTGTCCCGCAAAGATTGTATCCAGACCTTGAGCCAGTCCTGATAGTCCAGGGTCTCATAGGTCAAAAAGCAGTAGCGCAGCACGAAGGCCAGAGGCACCAGCAGAAGGATGACCGTCTGCTGGACGCGGGAGGCGAAAAGCCCCTCCCGCCAGAGCAGGTACAACGCGAACAGCAGCTCTCCGTAGAGCAGTATGGTGGCCCGGTAGTCCAAAGAACGCCCTCCTAACAGGAAAAAAGCGGCGAGTCCTCCCGCCGCTGAAAAATTCTGATATTTGTCTTGACAAAGGTATTTGGAAAATGCTAGAATAGTTTGCTATGCGTAAAAGATGGGCATCCCATCCCATCCTTTACAAGCCACATCATAACACATCCACAGAAAAAGTCAAGGCAAAAGACAAAATTTGTAACAACTTACCCTGGTGTATCATTTACCGAAGGAGTGATCGAATTTCATGCCGAAGGAAGTCTACTATGGCAAGACTCTGCGCAAGAGCTTTGCCCGTGTCGATGAGATCCAAGACATGCCCAATCTGCTGGAGATCCAGAAGAACTCCTATAAGTGGTTCCTGGAGGAGGG
>CANPXZ010000084.1 GCA_947587485.1 uncultured Oscillospiraceae bacterium
AGCAAATCTGGAAGAAAGGAGGAATATCCAATGAAGAAATCCATTTCCGTACTGCTGGTCGTCGTCATGGTGCTGGCACTGTCCGCCACGGCGTTTGCCGCCGGGCAGGTGAGCCCTGTGCAACAGCCGGAGCAGCCCCCTGTGCTGCAGGACAAGGAGGTTTCGGGCACGGGCACAACTGAGAGCGGTGATACGTTCACAGTTGTCTCGTGGGATGCGAACGATGTCCCCGCTGGCGCTCCCTTCAACGATGAGGAGTCGGCTGTCAAAAATGCTCTGGAGTCTGATGCCTTTAATAAGCTCAAAGAGAAGCTGGGCATTGACCCTGAAGATTTCACCGGCAGTGCTCTGTCCATCATCAAGTTCGCGGACGGCAGCAACGAGAAGGATTCTGTTCCCGTGGTCCTCTTCTATGGCGAAGACAACAAGCCCACTACCGGCCTGTACTTCTACGACGGCGACTGGTACGGACTTGAGGTCAAAGTGCCCGAGGGTGGCGCGGAAGGCGAGTACACGCTTGTCTTTGGCGGCGACGAGGACGAAGAGGGCGGCCTTAAGGCCGAGGTCAAGGTGACCATCACCGACAAGCCGGCGTAACGACCTGCGTCAGGCCCCAGCATCCGGGTGAGGATGTCCGCCCGACAGGGCGGCCGGAAAGGGCATCCGGCCATCGTGCCGGATGCCCGGTTTGGAAAACTGTTTAAGGAGGCGCGCCGGATGAAGAGATCCACGTTGAAGGGCGTTATTGCCGTAGTGGCGGTCATTGTGCTGCTGGCGGCGGGGATCGTGCTGGCCAACAGGCTTGAGCACGCGAGCGAAAAAGCCCCCGAGGGCGCCGGCACCGCCTCCATCCCCGTGGGAAGAGTGACCGCTTACAAGACCGTGACCATCGGCGGCGAGGAGTATTATCTCGATCCGAACCTCTCCACATTGCTCATTATCGGAACGGACGATATGGAGCTGGAGCAGCACGAGGGCTATCGCAACCAGGCCCTGGCGGATTATCTGGCGCTGGTCATCCTTGATAACGCGGACAAGACCTGCACGATCCTGCAGATCGACCGCAACACCATGGCGAGCATCCCCGTGTTGGGCAATGACGGGAAGTCCATCGGCACCACCACGCAGCAGATCTGCTACGCCCACGTATACGGCGACGGTTTGGAATTGAGCTGTGAAAACACGGTGGATACGGTGAGTCATCTGCTCTGCGGTGTGCCCATTGATAATTACCTGTCCCTGACGATGGGTAGTATCCCCGCGCTGAACGACGCGGTGGGCGGTGTGACGGTGACCATAGAGGACGACTTTACCGGCGTGGACGACACGCTTGTTAAAGGCGAAACGGTACATCTCATGGGAGAACACGCGTACAACTTTGTCCATGAGCGTATGCGAATGATAGACGACGCGAACACATCCCGTATGCGCCGCCAGGCCGCCTATGTGACGGCGCTGGCAGAGGTGCTTCGGGAGAAGATGGAGACAGACGATTCGTTTGTGCTGGACCTGTACGGGGCCGTGGCGGACTATCTGGTCACGGACTGCGAGTTGGATACGTTGGCTGACCTGACCGGAAGCCTGGCGGATTACACCCTGGAGGGATTCATCTCCCCGGAGGGTGAGAATGTAAAGAAGGAACTGATCGAATTCTACCCGGACGAACAGAAGCTCCAGCAGCTGGTGATAGATCTGTTCTGCCTTCCGGGAGAAGGATAAGGGCACTTCGGAGCTGGGCTGTCAAGCTTCCACAATAGACTACAAAATGAAAAAGAGATTGGACTAACGGTATGACGGAGAAAAAGGAAAAGATCGCGGTAGCGGGCATTGGATATGTGGGCCTGAGCATGGCGGTGCTGCTGTCCCAGCGGCACAAGGTGGTTGCTACCTGCAAACACCAGTCCAAGGCGGACATGCTCAACAACGAGAAGAAGTCCCCCATCCGTGACGCGGAGATCGAGGAATTTCTGGCAACGAAAGACTTGGACCTTACGGTGACGACGGACGGGAAAGAGGCCTATACCGGTGCGGACCTGGTGGTCGTGGCCACGCCTACCAACTATGACCCGCAGAAGCATTATTTTGATACCTCCGCGGTGGAGGACGTGGTGTATCAGGTGATGGAATATTCCCCTGACGCCATCATCGTGATCAAGTCGACCATCCCGGTGGGCTACACCAAGAGCCTGCGTGAGAAGACGGGCTGCAAAAACATCATCTTCAGCCCGGAATTCCTGCGGGAGAGCAGAGCGCTGTACGACAATCTGTATCCCCGGCGGATCATCGTGGGAACGGATACGGAAGACGAGCGGCTGGTGAAGGCTGCTGAGAAGTTCGGCGGACTTTTGAAGGAAGCATCCCTTCGGGAGGACGTGCCCGTACTGGTAATGGGCTTCACGGAAGCGGAGGCGGTGAAGCTGTTCGCCAACACGTATCTTGCCATGCGGGTGAGCTTCTTCAACGAGCTGGACACATACGCGGAGCTGAACGGCTTGAACGCCCGGGAGATCATCGACGGGGTGTGCCTGGATTACCGCATCGGCGACGGATACAACAACCCAAGCTTCGGCTACGGCGGCTACTGCTTCCCGAAGGATACGAAGCAGCTGCTGGCCAACTGTGCGGACGTTCCCCAGCGGCTGATCCGTGCGGTGGTGGAGACCAACGACGTACGCAAGCAGCACATAGCGGATCAGGTGATGAAGCGCGTGGCGGGGAAGGCGCATCCGGTCATTGGCGTATACCGCCTGACGATGAAGTCCAACTCCGACAACTTCCGGGAGAGCGCGATCCAGGGCGTGATGGCGAAGGTGAAGGAGCAGGGCGCGGAGGTCGTGATTTACGAGCCTACGCTGAAGGGCCAGAGCGACTTCAACGGGTATCCGGTAAACAACGACCTGGCGGCGTTCTTGGCCGGCTGCGACGTGATCATCGCGAACCGGTATGACGAGGAGCTTGCGCCGGCGGCGGACAAGCTGTACACGAGAGATCAATACCATCGGGACTGAGGTAAGACGGAATGCGTATCTTGGTGACGGGCGGCGCGGGGTTTCTTGGATCCAACCTGTGCGAGCGGCTGGTGAAGGACCCGGAGAATTACGTGTATTGCCTGGATAACCTGCAGACGGGACGGATGGAGAACATCCGGGAGCTGCTGGACAAGCCCAATTTCCGGTTCATAGAGCATGACATCGTGGAGCCGATCGAACTGGAGGTAGATCAAATCTACAACGCGGCATGCCCGGCCAGCCCGCCGGCGTATCAGGCGGACCCGGTGCACACGCTGAAGACCAGCGTGTTCGGGATACTGAACATGCTGGAGCTGGCGAGAAAGCATAACGCCACCGTGTTGCAGTTCTCTACCTCGGAGGTATACGGCGACGCGCAGGTGCATCCCCAGCCGGAGACGTACTGGGGGAACGTGAACCCGGATGGCATCCGCAGCTGCTACGACGAGGGGAAGCGCGCGGCGGAGACGCTGTGCTTTGACTACCACCGTCGGTACGGCGTGAAGATCAAGGTCATCCGCATTTTCAACACTTACGGTCCGAAGATGGACCCCAACGACGGGCGGGTGATCAGCAACTTTGTCAACCAAGCCCTGCGGGGCGAGGACCTTACGGTCTATGGCGACGGGAAGCAGACACGGAGCTTCTGCTACGTGGATGACCTGATTGAGGGGATCGTGCGGATGATGAACAGTCCGGATGAAGTAACGGGCCCTGTGAATCTTGGTAACCCGGGAGAGTTTACGATGCTGGAACTGGCGGAGGAAGTGCTGGAACAGACGGGAAGCCAGTCGAAGCTGGTGTTTCACGATCTTCCGAAGGACGACCCGAAGCAGCGTCGTCCGGACATCACCAAGGCGAAGCAACTGTTGGGCTGGGAGCCCAAGGTGCCGCTGCGGGAGGGCCTGGCGAAGACGATAGAGTACTATACGGGACTCATGCTGCGGGCATGAAGTGAGGAGTGGATCATTTGGACGCAGAGAGCAGGACGATGGCGGTGGCAGACGCACCGGTGAAGATAACGGAGCTTACCGGCAACACCAGCCGCACATACAAGTTCATAAAGCGTGCGTTTGACATCGCAGCGTCGGCCATCGGACTTGTCCTCTGCATCCCGGTGTTTATTATTGCAGGCGCGGCCATCAAGCTGGAGGACCCGAAGGGGCCGGTATTTTACCACCAGCCCCGGATCGGACTGAACGGGCGGGAGTTCACGTTCTACAAGCTGCGGAGTATGTACACGAACGCGGACGCGATCAAGTCGACGCTGATGGACCAAAACGAGATGGACGGCCCTGTGTTCAAGATGAAGAACGACCCGCGAGTGACGAAGGTGGGCCGGTTTATCCGCAGGACCAGCATCGACGAATTGCCGCAGCTGTGGAATGTTTTAAAAGGCGATATGAGCCTGGTCGGCCCCCGGCCCTTGCCTACGGCGGAGGAACTGGCGTGCAACGCCTACCAGCGGCAGCGGGAGATGGTAAAACCGGGTTTGACGTGCTACTGGCAGATATCCGGAAGAAACGACGTACCCTTCAATGATTGGATAGAGCTTGATCTCAAATACATACGGGAACAGAGCCTGTGGACCGATGTGCGGCTGGTGCTAAAGACCGTTGTCGCAGTCGTCCGCGGGGGGGTGCATACTGAAGGGCGTATTCACAGACCGTCACGTCGGCGCAGGTTTGCTGCTGCTTTTCTTAAAACAGTACTCTGTGCGCCTCTGCTGCTGGCTGTACCGGCCACAGGAACGAGCGAGGGTGCCGGGACAAAGACGGCATCTGCGTCCCAAAAGACAGGAGGCGGCCCGGGCTATCGATTCATCAAGCGCGCGTTCGACATCGCGGCGTCTTTCCTTGGGTTGATAGTGCTGTCCCCGCTGCTGCTGGTCATAAGTGCGCTCATCGTCTTGGATGACCCGAAAGGGCCGCCCATCTTCGTGCAGACGAGGGTGGGCAAGGACGGAAAGGAATTCCGATTTTATAAGTTCCGCTCCATGGTCGTGAATGCAGAGGCCCAGTTGGACGAACTTATGGACCGGAACGAGGTGGACGGGCCGGTGTTCAAGATCAAGAATGACCCGCGGATCACGCGCATTGGCCGCTTCATCCGCAGGACCAGCATAGATGAGCTGCCCCAGCTTTGGAACGTGCTGCGGGGCGACATGAGCCTGGTAGGGCCGCGGCCGCCGGTCCCGCGGGAAGTCAGGCAGTATACCGGCTATCAGATGCTGAGGCTGAGCGTGACGCCCGGGTTGACCTGCTATTGGCAGGTGTCGGGACGGAGCGATGTGTCGTTTGATGATTGGGTAGAGCTGGACCTCAAATACATACGGGAACAGAGCCTGTGGACAGACATAAAGATACTGGCTAAGACGGTCGGTGTGGTCGTCCGCGGCGGGGGGGCATATTAAGAAGTCTTGTCCGCAGGACGAGAACGGAGCCGGAGGTCCGGAAAACAGGGCCGGGTACAGGCTACCGCGTCATCAAGCGGATGTTTGACATCGCAGCGTCGGTGGCCGGGCTTATTGTGGCCTCGCCGGTGCTTTTGGTCACGATGCTTGCTATCGTGCTGGAGGATGGCGCGTCGCCGTTTTTCTTCCAGCCACGCATCGGGAAGGGCTGCAAGCCCTTTCGGATGGTAAAGCTGCGAAGTATGCGGCCGGACGCGGAGAAGGTCCTGGAGCAGCTTTCTGCGGAGGAGAAGGAGGAGTTCTCCAAAAACTTCAAGCTGGCCCATGACCCGCGGATCACGCGCATTGGCCGCTTCATCCGCAAGACGAGCATCGACGAGCTGCCCCAGCTCTGGAACGTGCTGATGGGCCAGATGTCCCTGGTGGGTCCGAGACCGCCGCTGCTGGTAGAGGAAGAAGCATATGGCGGGCACTTGGCGAAGGTGATGTCCGTCCGGCCGGGGATCACGGGCTACTGGCAGGTCCATGGCCGAAGCGAGACGGATTTCAGCGAGCGCATCGAGCTGAATGAGTACTACATAAAGCACCGCAGTCTGGGACTGGATATAAAGATCCTGTTTGAGACGGTGAAGGTCGTGTTCACAGGAAGGGGAGCCCTGTAAGAAGTATGGCGATTTTAGTGACAGGTGGAGCCGGGTATATCGGCTCACATATAAATAAGCTGCTGGCCCATGAGGGCTATGAGACGGTGGTATTCGACAACCTGATCTACGGCCACCGTGAGGCGGTGAAGTGGGGGACGCTGATCGAGGGGGACCTGAAGAACATCGACCAGATCGAGGCGGTGTTTGAGCGGTATCCCATCGAGGCGGTGTTCCACTTTGCGGCCTATGCCTATGTGGGGGAGTCAGTGGCGGAGCCGGAGAAGTACTACTACAACAACATCGGCTGTACGCTGAACCTTTTGAAGGTTATGCGCAAATATGGTTGCGACAAGATCATCTTTTCGTCCTCCTGCGCTACATACGGAGAACCGGCGCAAATGCCCATCACGGAGGATATGCCCCAAAATCCAATCAACCCCTATGGTTTCACCAAGTACGCGGTGGAGCGGATATTCAGGGACTATGAGAGAGCCTACGGGCTGAAGTACGTGGTGCTGCGGTACTTCAACGCGGCGGGAGCGGACCCGGAGGGAGAGATAGGCGAGGCACACGATCCGGAGACCCACATCATCCCGCTGATCCTGGATGCGGCCAGCGGAAAGCGGCCCAACGTGAAGGTGTTCGGGATGGACTATCCGACACGGGACGGCAGCTGCATCCGGGACTACATCCATGTGTCTGACCTGGCGACGGCGCACCTGCTGGCGCTGCGGCACCTGGAGGCGGGGAAGCCAAGCCAGTTCTTGAACCTGGGGAACACGAAGGGCACCAGCGTGCTGGAACTGATCGAGGCGGCGAAGCGGGTTACTGGACGTGACATTCCAGTGATTCTATCGGACCGACGTCCAGGTGACCCGGCGGTGCTGGTGGGCAGCAGCGAAAAAGCGAAGCGTGTCCTGGGCTGGGTGCCCGTGTACGGGGATATCGACACCATCGTCCGCCACGCTTGGGCCTGGCACGAAAAGAAAGCGTACTGAAAAGGGAAAGCAAGATGGTAGTAGTTTACAACAGCGATGAGCGGTTTGCGAGCGTGTTTGCAACTGCTGTTCTGTCCTTGTTTGAAAACAATAAGGATGCAAATGAGATAACCGTGTATCTCATCGAGAACGGCATCAGTGAGGAGAGCAAGGCAAAGTTCCAGCAGATAGCGGCAGCATATGGCCGGACGATCATCACTCTCCCCATGCCGGACATCGAAAAACTGGCGGGTGTGGATGTGGTCATCCCCGGCTATAACCGGATGGCGACTTGCGGGCGGCTGTTCATTGCGTCGCTGCTGCCAGCGGATATCGATAAGGTGATCTATGTCGACTGCGACACGGTTTTTGTCGACTCTGCCGCTGAGCTTTGGGATACGGACATCTCTGGGTATGCGGCCGGGATGGTGGACTGCGCGCAGAACGCATCATTTCGGACGCTGCTTGGGCTGTCGGCTGACGGGATCTATTTCAATTCCGGCCTGATACTGGTGAATCTGAAATACTGGCGCGAGAACAACGTGGAGCGTGCATTCCTGGAGTTCATCAAGAAGGAGGGCGGATATATCCCATTCCCGGACGAGGGAGTGCTCAACGCAGTATTCGACGGAAAGGTCAAACTGCTTCCCTTGCGGTTCAATGCCATAACGCAGATATATGCATTTAATTATAAAGAATTGTGTCGCGTCAGAGCGGTGAAAAGGTTTTACTCCGAGGAAGAAGTGACCAGTGCAAAAGAGGCACCGGTAATGGTCCACTTCACAAGCAATTTCTATTTGCCCGTTCGCCCCTGGATGAAGGGGTGTGAGCATCCTTATGTGCAGAAATACCTTACGTACAGAGCGATGACGCCGTGGAAGGATGCGCCGTTATGGGATGATCCCCGTACAGGTATGCAAAAGCTGTATACGAAGTTTTGCCATGCGGTACCGAAGCGCTTGGCGGTGGAATCTTCGCGGGTCATATCCCTGTATATCACGCCGGCTATGCACAAATATAAAAAGGATAAACATATGATGAAGACCGAAAAAATCACACGCGGGGGGGGTACGTCTCCTAACTGAAGTTGGTGAAGTATTTCCTGCGTTTTATCTGATAGCGCCTGAGAGGCAATGCGCCGTCTCCGGAAGGGAGGCGGCGTGAGATGGTCAAGGTATTGCATATCATAGAGGCGTTTGCCGGCGGCGTGCTTGGCGCACTGCAGACGCTGGCCAATGGGCTGGACGACGAATTTGAGCAGTACATCCTCTATACCGAACGGGCAGAGTCTCCAAAGGAAGCGAAAAATCTCTTCAAGCCTGGCATCAGCTTCATCCGTTCGGAGCATCTGACCCGTGAGATCAGCCCCAAGGAGGACCTGGCGGCGATCCGCGAGGTGCGGCGGGTATTTGATGAGATACAGCCGGATGTGGTCCACCTGCATTCCACAAAGGCGGGGGCCATCGGCCGTCTGGCGCTGGACGGGAAAAATACGCCGGTATTCTATTCGCCTCAGGGTTACAGCTTCCTCATGTACCAGTGCAGCGCCGCAAAGCGGAGGATGTACTACGTGCTGGAGAAGCTGCTGGGATCTCGGCCCAGCGTCACCGTGGCATCGTGCGCGGGAGAGTATGATTCGGCGAAGAGGGTGTCCCGTCAAGCGACCTATATCAACAACGGGGTGAATCTGGCGGAGCTAGATCGGTTTGGTTTGGACTGGGACCTGCGCCCGGAAGAAATAAAGGTATGTACGCTGGGCCGCGTGGTGCCGCAGAAGGACCCGGCCATGTTCAACCGGATCGCGGAGGCCTTCCCGGAGGTAAAGTTCACCTGGATCGGCGGCGGCGAGCTGGAGGGCGAGCTGACCAGCCCGAACATTGAGATCACGGGCTGGGTGGCGAAGGAAGAAGCCGTCAGGCAGATGATGGACTCATCCGTGTTCATGCTCACGTCCCTGTATGAGGGCCTGGCGTTCTCCATAATGGAGGCGATGTACTTCAAGCGTCTTTGCATCGTCAGCCGGATACCGGGGAACGTGGACGCCATATCGGACGGGAAGACGGGGTATATCTGCGGGACGTTCGAGGAGTACCAGAAGGTGATCCAAAACCTTCTGGACAACGGGATCGACAGCCGGATGACGGACGCGGCCCATGAGCGCGTGGCGGCGGAGCTGAACCAGGTCGTCATGGCCCGGGAATACGGCGCGCTGTATAAAAAGTCCCTAAAGGAGCGCCACGGGGGGGTACGAAGTCTAACTGAGCTTCCCGGCTGTGTGTGGGCTGGGCCCTGTGAAGAAATGGCGGCGGCCTGAATGGGACGGGCCGCTGGAAATAGAGGCAGTACCGGTATACGGGTCGTATATGCCTGCGACGATAACTATGCCATGCTGGCTGGCGTCTCCATCGCCTCGCTGCTGGAGCACTGCGGGGGCGATACCGAACTGACGGTCTGTGTGCTGTGCTGCGAGGTGTCAGAGGAGAACATGGCAAGGCTGCGGGCGGTGGCAGACGGGTACCGGCAGCGGATCGTTTTGGTCGATGCCGATGAAGCGATCCGAAAACTTTGTGAGCAATATATCGACGTCCAGCGATGGAGTTTGGCGGCGTATGCGAGGCTGCTGACGCCGGAGCTTTTGCCGGATTTGGAGAGGGTCCTGTATTTGGACTGTGACACGCTGGTCGTTGACGATGTTGCACAGCTATGGAACACGTCGCTGGGAACGGCCAGCTGTGCCGCCGTCTCGGAACAGACGAGCGGGCTGCATAAGAAGAATGTGCGTCTTGCGAAGGCAGAACCCTATTACAATTCCGGGGTCATGCTGATCGACTTGGACAGATGGCGGGCAGAGGATATCATTCCCCGGTTCGCCGGGTGCATCCGGCGGCACAAGGGCTTGGTGCCCTATGTGGACCAGGGGTGTGTCAACGAGGTGTGCAGGGGGGATATCCTCACCCTGCCGGTACGGTACAACGTGCATACGCTGCTGTATGACTTTACATACGAAGAAGCGGCGGTCTACCGGCGGGAGAGCGGACCGTATTCCAAGGAAGAGGTAAGGCAGGCGAAGGAACATCCGGTGGTCGTGCATTTTACCAGTTCCTTTCTCTCCCGGCGGCCATGGATCGAGGGCAGCGAGCATCCGTACACAAAGGAATGGGAGCGCGTTCAGGCGAAAACGCCGTGGGCGGGCATGCCGAAGCGGGCTTATCATCCTGATATGGCGAGGCGGCTGCTGAATACGTTTTACCGGCATACGCCGAGAAAACTTGGATTGTTTGCGGCGGCGCTGGTCAATTCCTATATAAGACCGCTGATGAAGCGATAAAACAAGGAGAAGCATAGTGGAAAAACGATATGATTATCTGATCGTGGGCGCGGGACTGTTCGGCGCGGTGTTCACCGAACGGGCCAAAAGCGCCGGGAAGCGGTGCCTGGTCATCGACCGGCGGGAGCACATCGCAGGGAATGTGTATACATACCGGCAGGCCGGCATCAACGTCCACAAATACGGCCCCCA
>CANPXZ010000085.1 GCA_947587485.1 uncultured Oscillospiraceae bacterium
CTCCCGCCCCAGAAAATGCCTCAAATGGCGCACCCCTGCTGAAGTCCTTAGTGTTGCACTTGCTTGACTTTCTGCCGTGGCACGGCGAAGCCGGGTCGGAGGGAGAGATACACCTGCACTGGAGGTGACTTGTCTCTCCCCTCGTCAGAGGGGGCCGAGAACAGAACTCACGGTTCTTCCGACGATATCGTGATACTCGTGATAACGGGCTGCTGGTCCGGGGGGATGGTGCCATTGTCGTCCGTAGGCTTTGCGTCGGCGCAGACGGCGTCCACCACGTCCATGCCCTCCGTCACGTGGCCGAAGGCGGCGTACTGGCCGTCCAAAAACGTACTGTCCTGGTGGACGATGAAAAACTGGGAGCTGGCGCTGTCCGGGTCATTGCTCCGGGCCATGGAGATGGTCCCTCTGGTGTGGGACAGGGGATTGTCCCAGCCGTTGGAGGAAAACTCCCCGGGGATCTTCTCGTCCGAGCCGCCGGTGCCGTTGCCGTCGGGGTCGCCGCCCTGCATCATGAAGCCCTCCATGATCCGGTGGAAGGTCAGGCCGTCATAAAACCCGCTCTCCGCCAGGGACACGAAATTGTCCACGGTCTTGGGGGCGGCGGACCGGTCCAGCTGGACCGTGACGGTGCCGTAGTCCCGGATGTCGATCACGGCGTAGCAGACGTCCTCCCCTGCGGCGGGCGCGGGAGCGTCCTTCTTGGCGCAGCCGCCCAGGCACACCAGCAGGGCCAGCACACCCAGAAGCAGCTTTGCTCCGTTATTCTTTAAAACAGATCTCATGATCTTCTTCCTCCCGGTCATTTTTGCATTAGGATACCACCATCCGCCCCGCATTGCAAGGCGCGGCGGGGATTTCCGGCGACACCCCGGCCCGGGCGGTTGCAAAAGGGGCCGGGGCGTTATATAGTAGAGCCGGTGATAATAATGATCATGGAAAACGCAAAACGGCCGGAGGTCCTCTCTCCGGCGGGGGACCGGGAAAAGCTGGTCATGGCGGCGACCTACGGGGCGGACGCGGTGTATCTGGCCGGGCCCGCCTACGGCATGCGGGCCGCCGCCGGGACGTTCGGGCCGGAGAACATGGCCCGGGCCATAGAATACTGCCACGGCCGGGGCGTGAAGGTCTATGTGACCGTGAACACCATCCCCACCGACGGGCAGACGGACGCTCTGCCGGCATATCTGGAGAGCCTGGAGGCCGCCGGGGCGGACGGGCTCATCGTTTCCGACCTGGGGGTGCTGACCCTGGCGAAAAAGTACGCCCCCGGCGCCGCCGTGCACATCAGCACCCAGGCGGGGGTGATGAACGCGGTCACGGCCCGGGCGTTTTATGACCTGGGGGCCAGCCGGGTGGTGCTGGCCCGGGAGATGAGCCTGGAGCAGATAGCGGCCCTTCGGGCACGGACGCCGAAGGAGCTGGAGCTGGAAGCCTTCTGCCACGGGGCCATGTGCGTGTCCTTCTCCGGAAGGTGCGTGCTGTCCAACTACCTGACGGGCCGGGACGCCAACCAGGGGGCCTGCGCCCAGCCTTGCCGGTGGCGGTACCACGTGGCGGAGGAAAAGCGGCCGGGGGAGTATATGGAGATCACCGAGGACGGGGGCACGTACCTCTTCAACTCCCGGGACATGTGCATGATCGACCACGTGCCGGAGCTGCTGGCGGCGGGGGTGACCAGCCTCAAAATAGAGGGCCGGACCAAGTCCGCCTACTACGCCGCCGCGGTGACGAACGCCTACCGTCATGCCGTGGACGCGGCCCTGGCCGGGGAGCCTCTGGCCCCGGTCTGGCGGGATGAGGTGCTGGCCGTCAGCCACCGGCCCTATTCCACCGGGTTTTATTTTGGTGAACCGGGCCAGTATACCGACGACGCCTGTTATTTCTCCCGGTACGATGTTGTGGCGGTGGTGGAGCGGTGCGACGAGGCGGGCAACGCGGTGCTGACCCAGCGCAACCGGTTCTGTCCCGGGGACGAGCTGGAGCTGCTGCGGCCCGGGGCGGAGCCCCTGGCGTTCATTTCCGGGGAAATACGGGACGGCGGGGACATGCCCGTCCCCGCCGCCAGCCATCCCAAGATGGAGCTGCATATGACCTTGCCGGTCTGCGCCCCGCCCAATTCCATCCTGCGAAAGCGCCGGACCCGGGCCAAGCCCGGCCACGGCCTGGCCTGAGCACAGGCCGGCTCAGTAGCCGAAGCCCCGGTCGATCACGTCCCCGTCCACGGCGTTGACCGTGAACAGACTGACCTCCGGGTCGTCCAGGAGCACGTTCCCGTCCTCGTCGGTGATGACGCCGAAGAAGTCCCAGGCCGGGACAAGAAGGCCCGTTTTCTCCTTGTCCATCTCCGCGATGCGGGTATAGCCCAGGCGGACCTCATTGACCTGGATGTGGACATCCTTATCGTCCCATCTGGCCATCCGCACGGGGTATTCGACATCGAAGGGCAGGCCGTCGGTGTCATAGGCCACCGGGAACATCTTCTCGAACACGGCCATGGCCTCGTCGAAGGGCATCAGGGCCGCGTCCTCCGTCACGTGCTCGCCCATGTCGTAGGGGGATTCCCACCGGAGGCCTACGACGCCGCTGTCGTCCACGTAAAAGGTCATGGTCTCGTACTCCCAGGGCACCATATATACCTCCTGGTCCGTTAAAACGTCGCCGGTGGCGATGGTATAGGTGATGGGCAGCCCGCCCGGCGCACGGGTGTATTGCAGCGCCCAGAAGCAGCGTGTCGGCGAGTCCAGACTGTCGTCATATTTCTTCAGCGCGGACCGGAAACTCATACCCTCCACGTCCAGAGCCTCCACGATGGGGTCGCACAGGGCCTGGGCCTCCTTGGCGGTGCATTGGATATCCTCCACGCTGTCCGGGTCTGCGGCCCGGGCCAACGCCTGGCTAAAGGGATGGATGTTGAATCCGTCCCGCTCATAATAGGCGTGGGAGCCGCCGAGATAGTCGCTCACGTCGATCTCGATGAACTCTGTGCCGTATTCCTCGCTCTCGCCCTCGCCCCGGATGACGAGATCGTCGCCAAAGAACTCCGGCTCGAACTGGCCGCTGATGGGCTGGGGGTCCGACGTGTCCGGTGCTTTCTCATAGGCCGCCCGCAGCTTTTCAAGGCATGACTCGGCGTACTCCCGGCGGGTCATATCCGTGTCGGGACCGATCGGCTCATCCAGGCCGTCCGCCCCGTCCAGCTCCTGCTCCAACTCGGCGATGGTCTGTGCCAGTTCCTCCTTGGTGGCGGGCCCGCCGACGGGATAGAGGGCGCAGTGGACCAGCGCGTCCATGAGCGCGTCTGCCTGCTCCTGGGTGATGGTCCCGTTTCGCACCCGGATGAGGGGCGCTTTGTCCGCGTCCGGCACGATCACCTTCGCGTCCGCCTCCACCGTCAGGGTACCGTCCTTGCTGGCAAACGCGCTCTCATAGCGGTCCGGGTCACCCAGCCGGGTGGACAGGCTCTCGCCGCCCGTATAGGCGGCGGCCTTTTCGTACAGGGCGCTGTTGTCCGGACCCGTGGTGATGGGCGGCACGTAGGGCCCCAGGACCTCGGGCTCCATCACCTGGGAGCCGCCGTCATCGTTCGGGTCTGTTTCCTCCGTGCCGAGCTCTTCGTCCGGGAGGCCCAGAGGCTCCGGGTCTCGCAGGCCCGCCCCCAGATTCAGGGCCAGGGCCAGCAGCATGAGGGCGATCAAAAGGGTTTTCTTCATGGGATGTTTCCTCCTTTTTCGTGGTGGGCTCATTGTGCCACCGGGTCGGGGGGAGAATCTATCAATTCGTTGTAATCATCTTGTAATTTCAGCGTTACCCGTACGGTGGTGCCCGCGCCGGGGGCGCTGGTCACCTCCAGCTTCGCCCCGTGGGCGTCGGCGATGGCCTTGACCAGGGCAAGCCCTAAGCCGCTGCCCCCCAGCTTCCGGCTGCGGGACTTGTCCGCCATGAAAAAGGGCTCAAAGATGTGGGGCAGCGCCTCGGGCGGGATGCCCCGGCCCCGGTCCAGCACCTCGATCACCCCGTCCCGGACCGTGAGCCATACGGCGGCGTCGGGCGTGCCGGGGTCATAGGATTTGGCGGCGTTGTCCACAAGGTTCACCAGCAGCGAGCGCATCAGCTCCGGGTTGACGCACAGCGTCCCCCCGTCGTGGTCCGTGTGCAGCGTCACCCCCAGGGCCGCGAGGCGGGGCTCCGCGCTGTCCCGGACCTGGTCCGCCAGCTCCGCCGCCGGCACCGGCCGCACCGGTACGTCCTGCCGGAGGGTGAGAAGCTTTAAAAGGGTCTGGGTCATCCGCTCCAGCCACCGGCACTGGTCCTCGATCCGGGCCAGGGACCGGTCGGTCTCCTCCGGGGACATGTTGGCCGAGCGGAGAAGCTGGGTGTGCAGCAGCATGGAGGCAAGAGGGGTCTTGAACTCGTGGGTCACCCCGCCGATGAAAAGCTCCTGCCGCCGGGCGGTGTCGGTGAGCGCGTCCACCCTTGACTGAACGGCGGCGGCCATGGTGTTGAAATCCGCCGCCAGGGCCCCCACCTCGTCATGGCCGGACACCTCCGCCCGGAAGCCGTAGTCCCCGCCGGCGATGCGCCTTGCCGCAGCGGCCAGCCTGGCCATGGGCCGGGTGCCCCGGCGCAGCAACAGCGTGATGAGAAGCGTTCCCAGGGCGATGCCCGCAAGGCTTATGAGGGCGAACACCCCCGTCATGGTCCGCACGCTCCGGTAGACGCCGGACACGTCCTGGACCGTGTAAACGGCGTAGGTGTCCCCGCCGGCCAGGACTCGGCCGCCGGTGACGAGAAGCCGGTCATCCCCGTTTCGGACGGAGAGGACCGGGGGATCGTCGGCGAGCTCTTCCTCCGGGAAGTATTCCGCAGGGGAGAAGGTCAGGTGGGTACAGATGGTCTCGCCGTCCCGCATGAGCACGGAGGCGGCGTCCCCCAGGCGCTCAAAGCAGTACCGCACCAGACTCTCCCGCACCGAGGCCGGGTCCGAGTCCAGCAGATAATAGTTCGTCATCTCCGTGAAGGAGGTGGTCAGGGTCCGCAGCTTTTCCTCCGTCTGGGTCCGGGCCAGGTCCAGGATGGTGCCCTGGGCGTACCGCAGCAGCACCCCGGAGCAGGCCGCCACCACCACGAGCAGCACGCCCGCGCACAGCAGAGACGCCTTTTGCCACAGCTTCATCTCACCGGTCCTCCAGTCGGTAGCCCCGCTTGGGGATGGAGCGGATCACGTCGGCCAGGTCCAGCTTTTTGCGCAGCCCCGCGATCTTCATGTCGATGGCCCGGGTCTCGCCCATGAAGTCGGTGCCCCACACCTCCGAGAGGAACTGCTCCCGGGAGACGGTGAGGTTTTTGTATTTCAGAAGGAGCAGCAGCACGTCGAACTCCATGGGCTGCAGCTCCACCGGCGCGCCAGCCTTGGTCACAGAGCGGGTCTCGCTGTTGACCTCCACGTCCCGGACCCGGTAGACCGTGTTCAGCTTCCCCGTCCGGCGCAGGACCTTCTCGATGCGGACCATGAGGGTCAGCATGTCGAAGGGCTTGACGATGTAGTCCTCCGCTCCGTCCCGGAGGCCCTTGATCTCCGAGGCGGAGTCGGTCTTGGCGGTCATGTAGATCACGGGGATGGAATACTTTTCCATATATCCGAACAGCTCGAACCCGTCCATGCCCGGCAGCATGATGTCTAAAAGCGCCAGGTCGTAGGCGTGGTCGGCCGATAAGGACTCCGCCGCCCGGCGGCCGTCGTCGAACAGGGCGTAGTCGTACCCCACGAACTGCATGTTCAGCGCCACGGCGCTGGCGATGCCCTCGTCGTCCTCCACGATCAGAATGCGGTTTTTCACAGCGCAGCCCTCCCAACGGCAATGTCAGACAATTGAATTATACCAGAGAATTGAAACGGAGATGTAATTTCCGTGTAATTTTCCGACATAGAGAGACCCCCGCAGCCATGTTGTCTGCGGGGGAGACTGACAGCGATATTTACTTCCGATGTCCCTTCGCGGCGCTCATGCCGTGGCCCACAGGAGCGTGTTGTCCTCGAACCCGGCGGTCAGGCGGCCGACGTCCTTCAGCCAACTGAGGTAGGACCGGACCGTACTGCCCACCAGGGCGTGCTGCTCGAAGGTCATGACCAGCTCATACTTGGTGAAGAGCTTTTGCAGCACCGCCTCAAAGGAGGACGGCGTTTTGCACACGTCCAGGATGTCCTCCGCCACGGCGTGGACCGCGTCGATGTTGTATTGGGCCAGGGGGCCGATGTCCTCCGTCACGTCCGCGTGGGCCGGGACGAACACCGCCGCCTCCATGGCCTTCACCTTCTCCAGGGTATCCAGATACGCCCCCACGTCCCAGATGTACCCCACCCGGTACTTGTCCAGGGTCTGGCGGCTGGACAGGCAGTCGGCGATATACGCCGCGCCCTCCGCCGTGCGAAAGCCCGTCATGTCGAAGCTGTGACCGGGAAGGGGGATGAGCTCCATCCCCTCCGGCAGGACCTCGGGCGTGAGATATTCCGCGTCGCTTTCCTGGGCCATGAGGAACTTGTGCCGCAGGTCCTTCCCCGGCCAGCCGCCGTAAAGTCCCGCCGGCTCCAGCACCGGATGCCGGGTGAAGGCGCACTCGATGCCGGGGGCGTAAATTTTGCACCCGGTCTGGTTTTGCAGGTACCGGTTGCCGCCGATGTGGTCGGCGTGGGAGTGGGTATTGTAGATGGCCGCGAGACGCCAGCCGTTGGCGTCCAGGATCTGGCGTATTTTCCGGCCCGCGTCCTTGTCGCTGCCGCTGTCGATGAGGCAGACCTCGGCGTCGTTCAGCCGGACGAGACCAGCCTTGGCGGGGCTCTGGATATAGCCGCATTTTTCCGTGAGCATGTTCAGTTCGTACATATGCCGCTCCTTTCAGTGCTCCTGGCACACCTGGAAGATGAAGAATTTGAGGTAGTCAGAGTCCTCCGCGCCCCACAGAATGGGGTGGTCCGGGGCCTGGGTGCGAAATTCCACCTGCCGCAGCCGTTTGCGCACGTTGTTGGCCGCCTGGCGGACCGTCTGGCCCAGCAGGGCCGCGTCCACGAAGTGGGAGCAGGAGCAGGTGGCCAGATACCCCCCGTCCTTCACCAGCTGCAAGGCCCGCAGGTTGATCTCCTTGTACCCCTTCACCGCGTTTTTCACCGCTCCCCGGCTCTTGGCGAAGGCCGGCGGGTCCAATATCACCAGGTCGAATTTTTCCTTCTTTTTGATGAGCTCTGGCAAGAACTCGAACACGTCCGCGCACCGGAACGTCACCCGGTCCGCAAGCCCGTTCAAAGCCGCGTTCTCCCGGGCCTGGGCAATGGCCAGCTCCGAGGCGTCCACGGCCAGCACGCTTTTTGCCCCGGCCTGGGCCGCGTTCAGGGCGAAGGACCCCGTGTGGGTGAAGCAGTCCAGCACTCGGGCGTCCTTGCACAATGGCCGGATGGCCCGGCGGTTATATTTCTGGTCCAGGAAAAACCCGGTCTTCTGCCCCTCGGCCACGTCCACCAGGTACCGGACGCCGTTTTCCACGATCTCCACCTTGGTGTCGAAGCTCTCGCCGATGAAGCCCTTGACCCGCGCAAGGCCCTCCCGCTCCCGGACGGCCGCGTCGCTGCGCTCGTATACGCCCCGGATATGCACCCCGTCCGCCGCCAGGATCTCCAGCAGCAGCTCCAGGATGACGCCTTTCATCCGGTCGATGCCCAGGGCCAATGACTGGACCACCAGCACGTCGGAGAACTTGTCCACCGTCAGCCCCGGCAGGAAGTCCGCCTCCCCGAAGATCACCCGGCAGCAGGAGGTATCCACGGTCCGTTTGCGGTATTCCCAGGCGTTTTGCACCCGCATGCGGAGAAAATCCCGGTCGATGACCGCGCCTTCCTCCCGGCTCATCACCCGGACCAGCAGTTTCGATCTGCGGTTGATGAACCCCTTGCAGAGGAATTTGCCCTGAGCATCCCGGACGTCGACGATGTCCCCGTCGGCGAAGGCCCCCTCGATGGAGGCGGCCTCGTTGTCGTATACCCAGGGGCCGCCGGCCTTCAGGGCCCGGCCCTCTCCCGGTTTCAGTGTGACCACGGCGTTTTCCATGTCATCCCGCCCTTTCCGGGGATATTGTACATGAAAGCCCCCCTTGTGTAAAGGGGGGCAATAAGTCACTGCCGGACCAAAAGCCTCCCTCTGACGAGGGAGGTGGCTTGGCCGTCAGGCCAAGACGGAGGGAGAGATACACCGGCACGGGAGGTAACTTGTCTCTCCCCCAGTCTCGCTGACGCTCGACAGCCCCCTCGTCAGAGGGGGCTGTCGATAAGGTGCGCCCTTGTGCGTTTGTCACATCTATTGCGCCGTGATCTCGTCCGACACGGTCCCGGTGGGGGTGGGGCCCGGCGTGTCCCGGATGGACGCGGCGAAGTCCTCCGCCAGGGCCACGGTGTCCTCTACGCTGAACTCCGGCATGGGCGCGGACAGGGTGAACAGCAGCTGCTTGTCTGTGTCGTACCAGGTCAGATAGGTCCCCTGGGCATCCACCCGGCTGCCGAAGTGGTTCGACACGGCGTAGTACCCGTCAAAGCCGTCCACCGCGCAGGAGGTCATCTCCGTCTCCCCGACGTAGGCCGGTCCGGAGATGGAGGTGGTCCGCCGGTCGTGGAAGGCCTGGGCGTTGCGGATCACGGCCCGGTCCGGGTCGCCCCAGTACCGCTCATAGGTCAGGGTCACCCACTTGTCCGAGGCGTAGGACCCGCTGATATCCGGGTGATAATAGTTGATGTTGATGTTGTCGTAGTAGTCTGCGGGCCCGGGCGCGGGAGCGCTGTCGCCGAGATTGTTCCGGTACTCCGCCATGTCCTCCGCAGCGTTGGCATAGGAGACGGTGAACTGCCAGCCCTCCGGCAGCAGACCCTCCAGGGAATAGTCCCCCAGCTCGCCGTAGACCCGCCGGGTCTTGTCGGTGACCTCCCGGTAAAAGCCGGGGTTTTCCTCCATGTTTTGGGCCATGCCCTCGGCCACGTTCTGGGCCACGGCGGGCACGTTGATCTCGTCCAGGGCGGCAAAGCCGATGCTGTCCGCCACGGCCTCCAGGTCCGCCATGGTCAGGCCCACGCGCCTGCCGTCAAGCCAGAAGGTCACGTGACAGTTTTCCATGTCCGCGAAGAGGAACGAGTCCGTATCCTCCAGGGCGATGTCCACCTCCGTGCCGGAGGCGGTGGTATAGGTCTCGAAGTCCGCCAGGGCCGGGTCCCCGCCCAGCAGCAGGAAATCCGTCAGGGTGCCCCGGACCGCCCGCATCACGTTGAAGCCCAGGACCGTATCGCTGCCGGGCAGGGCCATGCTGAGGCCGCTGGCCTCGAAGCTGCCGTCGTCAAAGACGCAGAGGGTGTGCTGGCCGTCGGCGTCCTCCGCCACCGGATAGAAGGGCTCCAGGGCAAGGGCGTCGAAAAATTCCTGCTCCGTGTCCAGCAGGGCCATGCTCTGCATGAGCCGCAGGCCGTATTTTTCCGCGATGACGTCCAGCTTCTCCGCCAGGACCCCGTAGGCCACGCCGTAGATCATCCGGTGGGGGTCCGAGTAATCCAGCATGTCCCGGGCGTCCAGGGGCGTGTCGCTGAAGTAAAATTCCGCCCACTCCTTCTGGGCCTCGTATTCGTTGTTCTTGCCCATGGTGCTGTAAACGGCCCCGTCCTCGTCGGAGTACGTGACGTACTGCTCCGCGCCGGCGGAGGTAGGCTCTGCGGTGGCGGAGGTCTCTGTGCCGCTGCCGCCCACGGCGCTGTACTGGACGATGGCGCTGCCGTCCAGGGCCGTGCCCGTGTGGCCGCCCTCCAGCACCCGGTCCGCCATGGTCCGCTGGTACACCGCGTAGGCCGTCACGCTCATAAGCGCGGCGAAGGCCGCCGCCAGCAGCACGGTCCGCAGGATATGGCGGGGCTTTTTCTCCCGGGCGGGAGCATTCCCGCGCAGAGCGTCTGTTTTGGCCGCCGTCATGGATTTGATCTTTTCCGGGTCCGCATAGCCCCGGTCGGGCAGGTCGTACTCGTCGTCCCGGTAACGCTCCATCAGGTCACTGAACCGCACGATCATCGCTCGTTCCTCCTTCCGTCAATACGTCCCGGAGCCGGTCCCGGCCCCGCTTCAGCCGCTGGCGCACCGCCGCCGGGGTCATGTGCAAACGCCCCGCGATCTGCTGGGCGCTCTCGCAGTAATAGTAGTGCCGGACGAAGATCTCCCGGTCCGGCTCGTCCATGGCCTGGACGGCGGAGCGCACGGCGGCGTCCCGCTCCCGGCCCTCCGCCAGGGCCTCCGGGTCCGCCCCCGGCAGCACCAGCAGGTCCTCCTCCAGCTCCAGGTCCATTTCCGCCTGCCGGAGCCGGTTGATGGCCCGGGTCCGGGCGATCTGGCCCAGATACCCCTTGATCCGGCCGGGCCTTGCCTTCTCCCGGTTCCTCCACAGTGTCACGAAGGCGTCCGACGTGACCTCCTCCACGTCCTGGGCGGTCATGGTCCGGCCCAGGATGTTCCAGGCGATGGCGGACACATAGGCCGT
>CANPXZ010000086.1 GCA_947587485.1 uncultured Oscillospiraceae bacterium
CACATCTGATCCATGTCCTTGCGGGTATAGATGGCGCGGCTGTCGGTGCTGATCCGGCCCACCAGGCCGTTTACCGCCCGATTCCAATGCTTGGAAAACTGTTCAAAATCTTGTGTCATCGCGATTTCCTCCTTATAATATATATTATATAGTATATGTCAAATCAACGCTTACGCTTCTTCTTTTTCTTCTTGGCCTTTCTGCCGACGCCGCTGGGGGGCGAATCCGATTCCGGGAGGGGTTCTTGGTTTGTATAAATTAATTTGTTTAGATCCTCCTGTAACGCCGACAGCTCTTCCTTAAATTCTTCACAGGCCGCCTGGGCCGCCTCCCGCATAGCCAGCTCCCGAAGGACCTGAACTTGGATGCTGATCGACTCGTTTAGGCCATTTATCTGTGTCTCCAATTTCTGGATTTTGTTTTGGAACACCGTCTTGTCGTCCTCAAAACGCGCCTGGAAGTACGCTGTATAGCCCTTGACGGTCTCAATATACGCCTCGCGGTATTTCAGTCTTGCCTGTTCCATATAGGTCGTAACACAGCTGCGGAAGGCATTTTGCGTATCCGTCAGAGAGGGCCCCTCCAGCGACCAGAGGAGACGGGCTAGAAAGCCCTCCGGCTCGCTGCGCATATGAGACCGATAGCGGTCCATCACCGATCGAAGCTCCTGGCAAAGCGCGCTAATCATCGTCTCCTGCTCCACAGCCCTGGTCATTCGACCCTGGGCGTCCTCCAAGAAAGTCCTGCGAAGTCTGAGGAGGCCTTCGGCGTTCCATTCCAGTAATTCGGATTTCTCCGGCGCCCATGCCGCAATCTCATCCAGCGCCTCCTGAAGATCCTGCGCACTGGGAAGCTTGGTGAATTTATACGCCTCCTTTAAGATGTCCTGCCATACCGCCGCATCTTTCCGGAATCTCTCCGACACAGCATTCAGCAGCTCCCACGGACGATTCATGAAGCTGTCATGATCCGTAGGAATACCCACCAGCACTTTCCTGGTATCCGGTTTGGCGCCGGAGAGTGTTGACAGACCCTGGTTCACCCTGGACAGGAACCGGTCGGCAGCGGCGGCATAGCCCTCCTTCTGCCGACGGACCGAATCGGCCTTCTCCGCCAGGTCGTCCCGCTTCCGCCGGGTCTTATCCACCTGCTCGCTGTGGAAGCTCTCGTCGGGGGCCTCGCCGGCCTGCTCCGAGGCTTGCCGTGCCGCGGCTTCCATTCGTTGATCGAGATCGGCCCTTACCAGCTCCAATGCCTGCCGCAGCGTTTCCTCAATGGGTCGGCAGATACGCTCCGGGTCCGCATAGAGCAGGCGAATCTGCAAACGCAGATCGTTTTTCAGCCGCTCCATCTCCTCCCCGGGGGCCTGGTGACCGAGGCGCTGGTGCTCCTCGATTTCTTTGGCCTCCCACTGGCTCAACTGCGGCACGGTATCCCGGTTGATGCTCATGGGAGCCCAGGCGTTGTACAGGTAGGCCTCAGCCTTCCGCCGCTCCTCCAAGACGTTGACGGAGTAAACGCGGTCCTCGATGTTCACCCGGCGCGCCATGGGCTGCTTTTCCGTCAGGGCGAAGAAAGCGCTTTCGACGTTAAGGGGCTTTGGGACCAGCGGGTCCTCATTGTAGACGCAGAATACCTCCTCCTGGGGTTCCAGGTTGGAAAATGCCGGCCGGTCGAACAGTCCCGCGTAAATCTCCCGCTCCCGCTCGTTGAACACATTGCTTCGGATGGTGAACAGCAGCAGCTCCGCGCCCATGTCGATGGTGTACAGGGCAGTCTGCGTATCCGCCTCGTTCTGGGCCACGCCCGGCGTATCCAGCAGGGTCAGCCCCACCTCCTCCAGGAAACCACCCTTCACCCGCACTAGAATGACGTCCCGGGTGCCTTCCGTCTTTTCGGCCCGGGTGCCAGGGCAGTAGCAAAAGTTGTTCAGAAACTGGGGGCCGGTCCAGTAGTACCCCGTTTCATCCATCGGGTCGGGGTATTTCAGTTGATAGTAATCAGGGTAAGTCCCCTGCTGCTCTCCCGGCTGGATGCAAGAGGTGACCCGCGTCGTGGTCCAGGAGCCTTCCGGGGACACGACCCTCCCCGCCAGCGCGTTGATCAGGGTGCTCTTGCCGGAGCTGGAAGCGCCCAGCACCAGCATCCGGACCGGTCCCTGGCTCAACCGGAAGCGGAGGGAACGCAGCTTTTCCAATACGGCGTCCTTCTCCGGCACATTCAACGCATCCACCTGTTCCAAGAGCTGAGACGCCAGGCTGTCATAAAACGCAAACTGTTCCTTCAGCTTTTGGCGGTTTTTGTCAAAGGCCAGCTGTTCCTCCTCCGGGTCTATTTCATCAAAGAGAGGGTCCTCCCAATCTAGTTCCATAGGCGCCTCCTACTTTTCGGCCAGAAATGCTTCGTTCCATTTGGCAAATTCCTGGATCAGCTTATCACAGCGGCGCTTTAAATCCTGATATTTGCGAAGCTCCGCCTCGGCGGGCTCTTGGCCCTTCCGAATTTGTTCGTCTAGGTTTTCTAAGCGGATCTGAACCCGCACGCTCAGCTCGGTCAAGTTGTCCCGTAGCTTGTCCTTGATCCGATCATAGCTGTCGCTGACCTGCTTGGCCAGATCCGACTGGGCCGCGCCGGTGCCGGAGGCGATCATCCCCACCTCGCCCACCAGCTGCTTGGCCAGAGGCAGAAGCACCGCATCCCTCGTCTTGTTCCAGAGGGCCTTGGCACCGTGGGGAAGCAGGCCCCAGAGCCAACCCCAGTTAATATTCGCCACATGCTGGGCCATGACCTGGTCAAAGCGATAGCCAGCATTCGCCAGGCTCTGATTGATGGCGTTGGCCATGCTCTCCTCCAAGGTGCTTTTGAGCTGACCATAGAGGGCCTCCACGGAGCTCTGGGTGGGGAGACTCAGGCCCAGGCTCCCCGCGCCGCTCTGCTCCAAGGCGCTGACCCGGGTGGCTAAGGCGATGCCGCAGTTTTCAATGTATTGCCGAGAGGTTTCCAGAATCCGGCCAGGCTCATTGAGGGAGAGCTGCTTCTTCACCGTCTCCACACAGTACTCCTGGATCTGCTTTTTCAGCGCGGGCAGAAAAGCGCAGACATAATCCCGCTTCTGCTGGTCGTCCAGATGCTTGAACTGGCCCCAGCGGAGCTGGAATGTGGGCGGCATGGGCATGGCGGCCGCAAAGCCGACGCACTCATTTACCATGATCTTGTAGGTAGCCTGATAGACCTTGCTCAAACTGGCGATATACGCCTGCTTGTGCTTGTCCAGCACCGTGGTGATGGCCTGTTTTTCCTTCTGAATCTCCTGTTTCTGGCTCTGGAAGGTCTGGCGGGTCTTTTGCAGGGCGGCTGCCTTATTCTGCAGGCCGCTCACCCGCTCGCCCGCCGCCAGGAGGACCTTTTTGGTCAGCTCGGTCAGCTCCCGGGTCCGGTGGACAACCGCCGAATTCTGGCCATAACTCAGATCCCGGACGTGCGCCAACACACCGCCCGTCAGGGTCTGGATGCCGGAGGCGGAGAGTAAGTCCTCCTTGGAGAACTTTGACAGAACACTCCGCTCCGCATTTTCCTGCTTTTCCAGAAAGGCCCGCTCCTTATCCGTTGCCCCTTCCGGTGCCCGCTCCACGTAGGGATAGGCGCCGCAGAGGACATAGCGGCCCTTCAGCGCATGGACCTGGTATACGTTGTCGCGCAGGATCCGGGCGAAGGCGTCGTCGCTCAGATTGCTCTTGGCAAAGACCTTCTGAATACTGGCCTCCACCGCACTGCCGATGACCGGCCCCTGCTGAATACCAAAGGGATTGATGACAAACAGGATATTCTCCGGCGCCACGGGATGGACCACCTGCCGCCGTTCCGGCAGAACGCCCAGCACGTCCTCCTGCAAAAATTCAATTTCCGTCTGGTTGAAAGACACGTTTTTGGTGATGAACAGCACCAGGTCCACCCCTTCCTCCAACACCGACAGGGTCTTGGCCTTGTCGATGTCCGTGGCAGAGATGCCCAGAGTGTCAATGAGCACCATACCGGTGGACAGGCAGGGACTGGAGATCGAAACAGAACCGCAGCGCACCCGGCTGAAGGTGTCCATATCCCGCTTTTTCATATGCTCGGCGTTATAGCAGTAGCGCCGCTGGAAATCGGGAATGGGATAGGTCTGCTCCAGGATCACATCCGGATTCTCCTTACTGGCCTCAAAGACCGTTACCTTTGGCTCCGGCAAATTCTCCTCAAAGCCGATCCACACGGGAATGGGGGAGGAAACATTGGGATTCTCCGGCACCACCAAATCCCGGAGCAGCGCGTTGATGACGGTGCTCTTGCCGGAGCTGGTAACGCCCACCACCGCCACCCGCACCAGGCCCTGCCGCATCCGGGGCAGCAGCAGCCGCAGAGCGGCGGTATTGAAGGTGTCGCCCATTTCCTCCGTCACGGCGGCCAGGCGCTCCACCGCGCCGGCCAGACTGTCCCGCGCCTGAATGAGTTTTTGTTCTTGCATATCTGTCCTCCTTGCGTATCCTTATGCCGCCAGCTTTTGCAGAGCCGCCGCATTGTCTCGGGCCGCCGCGGCATCCTTGGTCATGTTGTCCGCATCTCTGGCCAGTACGGTGCTCTGGGTCAGCAGCAGCTGATGCTGCTGATTCGCCATGGTCTTGAACTGATCCTCCGCGTCAGCGGTGAGCATGGGCAGAATCGTCCCGTCCAGGGTCTGAAACATCTGATCCGGCAGAGCCGTCAAATCCTTCCGCAGCGCTTTGACAAACTTCTCCACATAGAATTTGGCGGGCAATTTCGACTGGAGGAACTGGCCCACATTCTCCCGCAGCGGCCCGGTGAAGATGCTGAAAACCTTCTCCACCAAGATTCTGGCCGGGTAGCTTAGGTCGTCGAGGCGCAGTACCCGCATCAGTATAGACGCACTGTACCCCAGGCCCTTCTGCATGGCCACCAAAGCCAAATTGGTCAATGGGTCCACATAGTCGCTCATATTCAGCTGAATGGCTTTCAGCAGCGTTCCGTCCTCTGTTCGCCACTCCTCCAGCCGAACCGGCGCCTCGGCAATCAACTGAAGGAACGAGTCAATCGCCTCCTGGAAGGCGCTCTTCGCCTTGGGTTGCAGCTTTTCCGTCATGATCTTTCCGCAGAGGTGCTGTAAGTACGCTCCACTCAACGCCTCCACATAGCTGTCCGCCAAATTGGCCACATCCTCCTTGGCGGTGTCCGGCCGGGCTTGCAGCAACTCCTGGCTCATCACCGGCAGCGCGTTGGACAGGGCATTGACCATGGCCTGCAAATCCCGGGAGTAGTCCTCCTTTTCCTCTGGCGTCAGCGTCAAATGCAGCGCCGCATGAGTCATCTCCATCTTGGCGCGGTAGGACTTGGCGGTAGCTGCAAACCAGGCCGCGTTGGCCGTGGCGGACTTTGCCTGGGCCTCCAACTTCTCCGCCCGGAGCAGCAGCCGCTCCGCCACCGCTTTGGCGCAGGCCTTGGCCACCTGCTCCCGGTCCGCCGCCTGTTTTCCCGGCGGAAGCTGTTTCGCGGCGGTCAGCAGAACCGCCTCCGGCCCTTCCTCGCTGCCAGGCAGGGACTGATAATCGCAAATCACTGTCTCCGCCACATTCACCGGCAGACCCATCTCCAGGGCATAGTTGGGAAAGGTGTTCTCCGCGTGATTGAGTACCAGCGTCATTCTGCCGCCGATGCCCGGCAGCTTCCCCAGCCAGCTGCACACCTGGGTCATAGCCGGCGCCGGCGCTCCGGCGGTAGCGTTCAGCACCAGCAGGCAGCCGGCACAGTCCCCTACCTGACTGCTCAAATTCACCTCTCCCACCGTCTCCGCCTGAAGGAAACGGACATTGGCAATTTGAAGCACCGGGCTGTTCCAGAAAACAGTCAGCCGCTGGGGCGTCTCCGACCCCATGGTCAGGTAGCTGGAAACATCCTGAAAATGATGGATTTTCCCTGCCTGGTCCCATGCGGTTACGGACGGATGTTCTCCATACGAAAACTCCACTGGGCACTTCGGCAGCGGGAACGGCTTCAGGCCCAGTCCTTCAATCAGGTCTGTGGGCTGGCCAGGTTCGTCGCCCACCACCAGCAGCACGGGCTTGTCCGTCCGTTTGCCGCTCTCCTCCAAAATTCGCAGCTCCTCGCTGGTGTCCACGCCGCAGTTCGGCAGCAGGGCGCGCAGCTGATCCAAAAGCTCATTCAAATCCATTACGCCTTCCCTCCCATTTTGGTCAGCAGGGTGTTCATCAGGGTTTGCAGCTGTTTATCGTCGCACAGGTGCCTCTTCTCCTGTGTCAGGGCCAGGCAGCGGTAGAACATCTCCGACTGGCCGAAATAATACAGTGCCAGCGCCCGGCGGGCAAGGTTGGGATGGGTCGTGCTCCGGTCCCGCGGCAGGCTGGTGGGCGCACTGATCCATTCGTCCAGCCGCTGCTTCAAGGCGTCATAGTCATAGGCGTGCAAGTTGATCGTTTCCTGGGAGTCCGCCGTCATCAGCTTGTCCAGGGCCGCGGTACAGGAGATCAGGGCCTTCGAAGGCAGCTCATCGGCAGAACACCCTTGGCTGTGGAGCCACTTGGCGCAGACAATCATCCCCGCCCGGTCTGCCGAGTACTCCACGTTCTTTCCCAGGGACACCCCTGTCAATAGCTCCAGCGTGGTATGGCAGCACTGCGCATGCCCCAGCTCATGGCCCAGAAGATAGCAAATCTCCGAGATTTCAAACATTTCCCTGTCAAAGAAGCAGTGTTCCGAGATATAAAGCCACGCTTTTGACAAAAAGGCAAAGGCCATGGCCTGATGGACATAGGCCGGCTCATCGGTCTGATAGATTTGGATCATCACATCCAGGTCCGCGAATTCCTTGGCCGCCTCCATGGTAAACTGCGCCGCCCGGTAGAGCTTGGGGTACTGCTCAAAGGGGATTGGCCGCAGCGTGTTGGGGCGAAACTTTGCGTTCTGCCCCTCCTGGGCCTGAAACACTGCCCGGCGAAGTAGATAGGGATCGCCCTTCATCTGAGCGGAGGCCCGCGGCGCCAGGACCTCCTCCCCAGCCACGGCATACTCCGGGATCTGCAGCGGAGATTGCAGACGTTTTCGGGTCTCCACCACATAGCTAGTCAGAGACGGAAAGGAAAAATTATTATACGTAAAATCTGACAATTGACTCCCTCCTCTTTTCCTTTGGGGATTCCTTAATAATATAATATAGCAAAATATGCCTTGTTTGTCCATATTCTTTCTGTAATCGGAAAAAAATTTCTTGCATCCTCGCCATGATATGATAAGATGTGTAACAGGAGGCGATGTCCATGCAACCGGAAGACGTTTATCTGCCCCTGGCTGCGGCCTATGTACGGGGCTGTGGAACCGTGCCCGTGCCCGATACGCTGTCCCGGCCGGCCCTAGTGGACCTGACTGGGCCGGAGATGGCCCAGCTGCTTGCCCTAGGAGAAGCGGCAGGGCTGAAAATGTACCGATTCAAGAAAACCGCACTTCTGCCCCGTGTCCGGGCGGTGCTGGGAATACTGAAAGGAATCTACCCGGAACGGCTTTTGGACGTGGGCAGCGGGCGGGGTGTCTTCCTCTTCCCCTTCCTGACGGAATTTCCGGAGGTGGAAGTGACTAGCCTGGACCTGCTGGATTACCGGATCGCACTGCTGCAGAGCCTTTCCGCCGGCGGCGTGACAAAGCTGAACGCCCAAAAGGCGGACCTGTGCGCCTGGCCGGGACCGGAGAAGGGCTTTGACGTTGTCACCGCCCTGGAAGTGCTGGAACACATTCCTCAGGTGGAGGCGGCGGTAAAGGCCGTCGTCCGGCTGGCACGGCGATATGTAATCGTCACAGTTCCCTCCAAGCCGGACAACAACCCGGAGCACATTCATCTTCTGACCAAGGACCGTCTCACCGCCCTCTTTGAAGAAGCGGGCTGCCGGAAACTGCGTTTCGGCGGAGTACCCGGGCATCTGGTACTCACCGCCAAGATCGACTAGGAGGCTATATGGAAACTCCCCTGCTCAAATATCCCCGCACCCCCCATCTGGTGGGTTCCCGGCTTCAGCCTGGGGACGAAGATCTCTCCCAGGTTCCCTTTTCTCTGCTCCGAGGCCGAAATCTAGTGGTGGAGGAGAAGGTGGACGGGGCCAACTCCGCCATATCCTTTTCCCCCGACGGGAAGCTGCTGCTCCAAAGCCGGGGGCATTACCTCACCGGCGGCTATCGGGAACGGCACTTCGCCCTCATGAAGCAGTGGGCCGGCGTTCATGCCCAGGAATTTTATCGGGTGCTGGGGAGCCGGTATCTTTTATACGGGGAATGGCTCTACGCAAAGCACACGGTGTTTTACGACGCACTCCCCCACTATTTTCTGGAATTTGACGTTTATGACCGGCAGAACGGCATTTTTCTGGACACTCCCTCCCGGCGGCGGCTGTTGGCGCCCCTGCCGGTGGTCAGTGTGCCGGTACTCGCCCAGGGCAAGTTTGACTCTGCCGAGGCAGTGACTTCCCTGCTGAGCCATTCCCGGTTTATTACGAACAATCATATCCGCCGGCTCCGGGAGATCAGCCAAAGCTTGGGCCTGGACCCGGACCGCCAGTGCCGGGAAACGGACGAAAGCGCCACCATGGAGGGTCTTTATATAAAGGTCGAGGAGAACGGCCAAGTGTTGGAGCGGTTGAAATTTGTCCGCCCCTCCTTCACCCAAACGGTAGAAGTCTCCGCCACCCATTGGTTGGACCGGCCCATTGTCCCCAACGGCTTGGCGGTGGAAATGGACAGCCTCTTCCTGGCAAAGGATGGGGACCATGGCAAATAAATCCCTGTTTCCCTGTCCCCCGGACTGGTCCGTTCCCTGGGATGCCTGGGTGGACACCGCCCTGGGGAGTTGCTTCTCCGCCATGGCCGATACCCCCCAGGACCCGGCATATCACAGCGAGGGGGACGTATGGACCCACACCCGTTTGGTTTGCCAAGCTCTGGCGGACCTGCCCGGCTTCCGGGCATTGCCGGAGCGGAGGAGGCAGGCCCTCTTTCTAGCGGCGCTGCTCCACGATCTGGGGAAAGTGCCCTGCACCCGGTGGGAGGACGGCCGTCCGGTCAGTCCCCACCATGCCAGTGTGGGCGCTTCCTGGGTCCGGCAGCAGCTCTGGCCCCAGCTCTCCGGACCGGGCATGGCGTTCCGGGAGACGGTTTGCTGTCTCATTCGCTATCATACCCTTCCCGTCCATGCCATTTTGCGGGGGGATGGAGCCAGGGCGCTGTGCCGGGTTGCCGCCAATGGAATGGTGCTGCCGGATTTTCAGTTGGAAATGCTGTGCCTGCTGGCAGAGGCGGATATTTTGGGCCGAGTCTGCCAGGACCGGGAGGAGCTGCTGGAACGGGTGGCGCTTTGCCGGGAGCTGGCGCGGGAAGCCGGATGCTTTTCCGGCCCCAGGGTCTTTCCCTCAGAGCACACCGCATTTCGCTATTATTCGGGAAAAACGGACTTTCCCGAAGTTCCGCAATACGACGACACCTGGGGTACTGTGACGCTTCTCTCCGGTCTCCCCGGCACGGGTAAGGACACCTGGATCGAAGAAAACTATCCGGAGCTGCCTGTTGTCTCTCTGGACGCCCTACGGGCACAATTAAAAATTTCCCCAACCGAGCCTCAGGCGAAAGTGGCGGAGGCAGCACGGGAGGAGGCCCGTCAGTATCTGCGGGAAAAGCGGGAATTTGTATGGAATGCCACCAATTTGTCCCCTCAACTGCGGGGACGGGTGACGGGTCTGTGTGGAAACTACGGCGCAGCGGTGCGCATCGTCTATCTGGAAACGGACTGGCAGACCCTTCTTCGCCGGAACGCCGCCCGCCGGGCCATGGTGCCGGAGGGGGAGATCCGGCGGATGCTGGAAAAGCTGGTCCCGCCGGAGCCCTGGGAGGCCCGGCGGGTAGAATGGAAAGCGGTGTGAACGGTGCTTGCGAAATTTTCCTTCCGTTCCCGATGAAATAAAAAGCCAACCGTTTGAAAAAACGATTGGCTCTGAAAAAACGAAAAGCAGGCGGGATTTTTCCTGCCTGCTCATCTTAACTTTTGCGATATTTGGCTTCCACGAGGGTTCAAGTCTACAAAAAGCGGAAAAAACGCATTTTATATCTACGGTTTTGAATCCCGAAATTTCGCCCCTTAGAACGCCGAAAAGCCTTGCGGCGCAAGGCTTTTCGGTGACAATATCTTTTTTATTGTCTCTAGATGGCAAATTACAATAAAAAAGATTTTTTCGGCTTTTTGGTGACAAGACTTGAACTCTCACCGACAATGTCTTGTGTTTTCAGATTCGGTGGCGACTGCGGTCAGTCGCCTTTTTAATAAAGCGTCTGTTCCACTTCGAGCCCGCCGGTAAAGACAACCTTAATCCTCTCTTTGGATTCTATTATAACACATTCGAGGATTTGGCGCAAGAGGGAATTGTCAAATTTTATTGGGTGATTTTTCAGCCCGTCGAG
>CANPXZ010000087.1 GCA_947587485.1 uncultured Oscillospiraceae bacterium
GGCGTTGAGATGTGCATGCCCGGCGACAACGTGGACATGAACGTGGAACTGATCACCCCGATCGCCATCGAGGTCGGTCTGCGTTTCGCTATCCGTGAGGGTGGCCGTACCGTCGGCTCCGGCGTCGTCATCGAGGTCGAGGAGTAATACAAGTCAAATATAAAATTCCCCCGGCGATGCCGGGGGAATTTTTCGTTACTTCAACCCGATCATGAACCCTCCCAGGTCGGTGGAGTGGATGTCGCCGCCGATGACCTGGTTTTTGAAGATGTACAGGTCCGCGATCACGGTCTGCTCCTTGTCCCGGTAGTTCGTCACGGTGTAGGTGTACAGCGTGCAGGTCCTGCCGCAGAACTTGCTCAGGTCGTAGCCCTGCTGGCGCTGCAGGTCGTTGTAGCTTTCGTAGACGGGGGTGAAGCGCTCCGGGATCAGGATCTGCTGAGCCTGCTCCGAGGCCGGGTCCACCTCCCAGCCGCATTCGGCCAGAAAGGCCGTCCGCTTCTCCGTGGTGGAGGCCACGTCCCGGGCCAGCAGCTTCACGCCCCCGGCGGCGGTGCCCACCATCAACAGCACGGCGATGAACGCCAATACGCACAGGACGATCAAAAACGTCCGTATCTTTGGTGTCATGAATCTTTTCATGGTACATTCTATTCTCCCGGTATGAGGTGTATGTATGCCCCTTGAGCGTTTGGATAAGATCCTGGCCGGCTCCGGATATTACACCCGCTCCCAGGCCAGGAGCGCGATCCTGGCCGGCGCGGTCACCGTGGACGGCCTGCCGGTCCGGCGGCCGGAGACCAAAACGGACCGGGCCTCCCGCATCGTGGCCCGGGGCCAGGTCATAGACGGAGCCGAGTTCGTGTATTATATGATGAACAAGCCCCCGGACACCATCTGCGCCACCGAGGACGGGGCGTATCCCGCCGTCACGGGCCTGCTGCCCCGGCATCTGCGGGCCCGGGGCCTGTTTCCCGTGGGCCGGCTGGACGCGGACGTGACGGGGCTTCTGCTGCTGACCGACGACGGGTCCTTCGCCCACCGGGTCACCGCCCCCCGGTCGGAGATCCGCAAGGTCTATGAGGTGCAAACGGACGGGTCCCTGGGCACAGAGGACGTGCGGCGCCTGGCCGCCGGGGTGGTCCTGGCGGACGGAACGGCCTACCGCCCGGCCTTGCTGGAGATCGACGACGCGGACCTGTCCCGGGCCTTTGTGACCGTCACGGAGGGGAAATATCACGAGGTGAAAAACCTGCTGGCCGCCTGCGGACGGCGGGTGCTGGCCATGCGGCGGGTGTCCGTCGGGGGCCTGGAGCTGGACGGGAGTCTGGCCCCCGGCGGGATAAGACCGATTTTGGAAAATGAAATTGCTTCCATATTTTTATGAATTGTAATAAGATTTGCGGACGTTTTTATACGTTTTGTAGTCAAAATGCGGCAAAGGGGTGAAAAAGTTTACAATTTTTAAGGGGTTTTCTATTGCAAAATGACAGCAAATGCTTTACAATATGCGCATGTATATACTGGGGGTAGAGATCTATGTCTAGCCGAATTTTCCAGAGCGTGATCCTGCAGATGAAGGACGCCAGCAAGCGCTGCTTCGGCGTCGTGGACGAGCAAGGGAATGTGATCGCCAGCAGCGACCTGTCTCTGATGGGTTTTTCCATCGGGGAGATCCACCTTGCGGCCCAGGAAGCGGGAACGGACCTATTCGTGGCGGCGGGGCGGACCTGCCGCGTCATCGGCGCCGGGGGCAGGGGCACGTACATCGCCTTCGTGGACGGCCAGGACGAGACGGCCAGGAGCATCTGCATTCTGATCTCCGTGGCCCTTGCGGAAGCCAAGAGCAGCTATGACGACAAGCACGACACCACCACCTTCGTCAAAAACATCATCTCGGACAATATCCTGCCCAGCGACGTATACGTCCGGGCCAAGGAGCTGGGCTTCAACGCTGAGACGCCCCGGGGCGTGTTCGTGGTGCGGCAGAACGCCGGGGCGGAGATGGCTGTGCTGGAGTACCTGCAGGGCCTGTACCCCTCCCGGGAGAAGGATTTCGTCCTCAGCATGAGTGAGACGGACATCGTCATCATCCGGGAGCTGCAGCCGGGCTTCGACACCGGAGAACTGGAGCGGACCGCTCTGCAGATCCAGCGGAGCCTGGAGCAGGACATGGGCATCCATTCCGTGGTGGGCATCGGCTCGCCGGTGCTGCACCTGCGGGAGCTGGCCGACCGGTACAAGGAGGCCCAGACCGCCATCGAGGTGGGCAAGGTCTTTGAGAACGACCAGACCGTCATCAGCTACGAGAGCCTGGGCATCGGGCGCATCATCTATCAACTGCCCACCACACTGTGCGAGATGTTCCTGAACGAGGTCTTCAAGAAGAGTCCCATCGAGAGCCTGGACCAGGAGACCCTGTACACCATCAACAAGTTTTTTGAGAACAACCTGAACGTGTCGGAGACCAGCCGGAAGCTGTTCGTACACCGGAACACCCTGGTGTACCGGCTGGAGAAGATCAAAAAGCTCACCGGCCTGGACCTGCGGGAATTTGACCACGCCATCGTCTTTAAGGTGGCGCTGATGGTCAAGCAATATTTGGATTCCCAGAACACCAGATACTGATATCCTTCGGAGGACCCTTTTCCCATGGTGCTATTCGAGAACGTATCTATGACCTACCCCGGCGGGGACGTGCCGGCCATCGACGATATGAGCTTTGCCATCGAGGACGGCGAGTTCGTGTTTTTGGTAGGCCCCTCCGGCAGCGGCAAGACCTCCATCATCAAGCTCATCACCGGCGAGGTGATGGCGGACAGCGGGACCCTGAACGTCAACGGCTTCGACCTGCGCCACATCCGGCGGCGGAAGCTGCCCCGCATGCGCAGGACCATCGGCGTCATCTTTCAGGACTACCGCCTGATCGAGGATATGACCATCTATGACAACGTGGCCTTCGCCATGCACATCGTGGGCGCGTCCAACCGGGAGATCCGGCAGCGGGTGCCCTACGTGCTGGACCTGGTGGGGCTGTTCGGCCGGGAGCGGCGCTATCCCCGGGAGGTGTCCGGCGGCGAACAGCAGCGCACCGCCGTGGCCCGGGCCATCGTCAACAGCCCCCAGCTTCTCATTGCCGACGAGCCCACCGGCAACCTGGACCCGGCCCGCAGCCTGGAGCTGATGCTCCTCATGGACCGCATCAACGACAACGAGATCGGCACTACGGTCCTGGTGGTGACCCATGAAAAGGAGCTGGTCAACTCCTTCTCCAAGCGGGTCATCGCCATCGAGGACGGCCAGGTCATCTCCGACGGAATGGACGGGTATTACAGCTATGAGATCCAGTAAGATCGGTTACCTCACCAAAGAGGGCTTCAAGAGCATACTGACCCATGGGTTCATGTCCTTCGCGTCGGTGACGATCGTAGTGGCCTGCCTGGTCATCATGGGCAGCTTCACCCTGATCGCGGTGAACGTGGACTCCATGCTGGACGATCTGGAGAGCCAGAACGAGGTGGTGGCCTACGTGGAGGAGACCTTCACGGAGGACCAGGCCCGGGCGCTGCAGACCCAGATCGAGTACATCTCCAACATCAGCTCCTGCCAGTTCGTGTCCCGGGAGCAGGCCATGCAGGAATTCGCCTCCCAGCAGGAGAATCAGGCCATGTTCCAGGACCTGCCCGCCAACGTGCTCCGGGACCGGTATGTGCTCCATCTGGAGGACATATCCCTGATGGGCCAGACCCAGGAGCAGCTGGAGCAGATCATCGGCATCGCCTGGGTGCGGGCCGATTTGAAGGTGGCGGAGGGCTTCGTCACCGTGCGCAACGTGATCAGCGCCGTGAGCCTGATATTGGTAGTGGTGCTGGTCATCGTCAGCGTGTTCATCATGTCCAACACGGTGAAGCTGGCCACCCTGAGCCGCCGGGACGAGATCGCCATCATGAAGATCGTGGGCGCGTCCAACTGGTTCATCCGGTTCCCCTTCGTCGTGGAGGGGCTGGTACTGGGCCTGCTGGGCGGCGCGCTGGCCTTTTTGCTGGAGTGGGGCATCTATGACGTGGTGACCACCCGGATCATGGCCATGCTGGGCGGGCTCATCACGGTGATCCCCTTCGCCTCCATGAGCCTGGCGGTCATGGCGGTCTACATGGGCGTGGGACTGGTCGTGGGCGTCTTCGGCAGTTCCATCGCCATCCGCAACTACCTGCAGGTGTAAGGTAAGGAGTACCCATGAAAAAGCGCAAGAGATTCATACAGGCCGTCTGCGTCCTGCTGGCGTTTCTGATGGTGCTGTCCTTCATCGTGATGATCGTATCCCCGGGCTACGCGGACGGCAGCGACCAGATCCAGGGAGAGATCGACGCGCTGAGCAGCCAGCAGAGCGAGATCCAGAGCCGGATGGACGAGATCCAGGCGGAGATCGACAGCCTGGATTATGAGAAGGCCAACACGCTGCAAAAAAAGGAATACCTGGACCGGAAGAATATGCTGGCCCAGCAGGAGCTGGATGTGATCCAGGAGCAGGTCGACATCATCGACGGCAAGATCAGCTCCATCCAGACGGACCTGGCGGCCGCCCGGGAGGAGGAGACCCGCCAGCGGGACCTGTGGCTGGCCCGGCTGCGGGCCATGGAGGAGAACTCCAGCGTTGGCTATCTGGAGGTGCTGTTCAACGCCACCAGCTTTTCGGACCTGTTGACCCGGCTGGACCTGGTCCAGGAGGTCATGAGCTATGACGAGCAGCTGGAGAGCGAGTACATAGAGGCCCGGGAGAAGGCGGAGGCGCTGGAGTCCGAGGCGGAGGTCATGTTCCAGGAGAACGCCGTCCGCCGCCAGGAGCTGGAGGCCAAGCAGAGCCGCCTGGAGGCCGACATCGCTGCGGCATGCCTGCTCATCGAGCAGATGGAGCAGGACAGCGACGACTATGCGGCGGTGCTGGAGCAGGAGGCCCAGACCCAGGCCATGGTCCAGTCCCTGATCGTGCAGAAGGAGCAGGAGCTGGCCCAGGCCCGGATAGAGGAGGAAGCGGCGCGGGTCGCGGCGCAGATCGCCGCCGAACAGGCGGCGGAGCAGTCCGGAGAGCAGCAGCCGCCCCAGCAGGAGGAGCCCTCCGACCAGCCCCCGGATGTTGGCTTGGGCGACGTGGTCGACGCCAGCGACACCGATCTTGACAGCGGCGGCGAGCCCGGCGAGGTCCCGGACGAGGGCTACGAGGAGCCCGGCGAGGTCCCGGACGAGGGCGGCGAGGGGTCCGGCGATGACGCCGACACGGACGACAGCAGCTCCGGCAGCTCCGGCAGCGCCAGCCAGGCGCCCTCCAGCAGCGGGACATGGATGATGTGGCCCAGCTACACCCGGTATCTGACCGACCGGTACGGCCCCCGGGCCGAGCACCCCGTGACGGGCGAACCCGCGTTCCACTATGGGGTGGACGTGGGCGCCAGTTACGGCTCCAGCATCTTTTCCGTCGCCAACGGCACGGTGATCTTCGCCGGACAGAACGGCGGCTACGGAAACTGCGTGATGGTCAACCACGGGAATGGGTATACTACCCTTTACGGGCATATGTCCTCCATCTCCGTGTCCAATGGCCAGAGCGTGAGTCAGGGACAGGTCATCGGGCTGGTGGGCGCCACCGGCAGAGTCACCGGGCCGCACCTGCATTTTGAGGTGCGCAATTCCTCCGGCATCGCCATGGACCCGATGAGCTTCGGCTATTTCTAATGGGAAAATAACGACCTGTGGACCGGGCGACCGATGTCGCCCGGTTTTTTGAGGGATGAGCGTGAAGGGACCTTCCTATAAAAAGAATCTTCTCACCGGGGCGCTGTGCGCCCTGTGCGGGGTGCTGGCGGCCTTTGCCGTGATCGTCATGGGCTTCGGGGGCTTTCGGGGCTTTTCCCGGGCGGCGAAGTTCGCCTCCGTGCTGCGCATCATCCGCACCCAGTTCGTGGGCGAGAGCGATCTGGACGCGGTGACGGACGCGGCCCTGGCCAACGCGGTGGCCAGTCTGGACGACGACTGGAGCTATTACATGGACGCGGAGAGCTATTCCGAGTATCAGGACTACTCCGCCAACCTCTACCAGGGCATCGGCGTCACGATCCGGCAGGACGAGGCCACCGGCGGCTTTGCCATCGTGCTGCTGAACAAGGACGGCCCCGCCCAGACTGCGGGCCTGGAGGTGGGGGACGTGATCCTGGCGGTGGACGGCGTATCCGTCCGGGGCGGGACCACCGAGGACCTGCGCGCGCTCATCCAGGCGGACTATGGGAAAGAGGCTCTTCTCACCGTCCGGCGGGCCGGCGGGGAGCAGGAGCAGGTGTCCGTCTCCTGCGAGGCGATCTATACGGATCCGGTGCGCTATCAGGTCCTGGACGGGCATATCGGCTATGTGGACATCGACAATTTCCACGACGGCGCGGGCAAGCGGGCCATCGACGCGGTGGACGCGCTCATCGACCAGGGGGTGGACAGCCTGGTGTTCGACGTGCGCAACGACCCGGGCGGACAGGTGTCCGAGCTGGTGGCCCTGCTGGACCACCTGCTGCCGGAGGGCGACGTGTTCATCCGGTCTGACAGGAAGGGCCGCGAGGTGGCGGAGACCTCGGACGCGGATTGCGTGGAGCTGCCCATGGCGGTGGTGGTGAACCGGGACAGCTACAGCGCGGCGGAGTTTTTCGCCGCAGCCCTGCGGGACTATGACCGGGCGAAGATCGCGGGGGAGCCCACCACCGGCAAGGCCCGCAGCCAGGTGACCTATTCCCTGTGGGACGGCAGCGCGGTGCACATCTCCAAGTACTCCTATCTGACCCCCAGCCGGACCGATCTCTATGAGGCCGGCGGCCTTGTTCCGGACGCGGAGGCGGCCCTGTCCGAGGAGGAGGCGACCCTGTACCAGACCGGCTGGCTGGAGCCGGAGGACGACCCCCAGGTCCGGGCGGCCATCGGGCTTCTTGGCCCTTGACAGAGCGATTTTGGTTTACTATAATATGTTGTCACGAATAAAACATCGGGAGGTAAAGCGGCATGGCGGACACCAAGTATAAGATGAGCCGGGAGCGGTTTGAGGAGCTGCAGAAGGAGCTGGATTATCTTCAGACCGTCCGGGAAAAGGAGGTCTCCGAGCTGATCAAGGAGGCCCGCAGCTACGGCGACCTGAGCGAGAACAGCGAGTACGACGAGGCCAAGACCGAGCAGGGCAAGCTGTATTCCAAGATCGCCGAGCTGAAGAACCTGCTGGAGAACGCGGAGATCGTGGAGCACACCCACCGGGCCGGCGTCATCGGCATCGGCAGCCGGGTCACGGTGCTGGACGTGGAGCTGGGCGAGCAGAGCGAGTATCAGATCGTGGGCAGCCAGGAGGCCAACCCCATGTCCGGCCGCATCTCTGACGACTCCCCCTTCGGCAAGGGCCTGATCGGCCATAAGATCGGCGAGACCGTCACCATCGAGGCCCCCGCCGGAGACCTGCAGTTCGAGATCCTGAACGTTACATTCTGATACATCGTAGAAGGGAAGAGAAAGACATGTTTCAATACGCGCCAGGGTACAGGACAGAGCCGGAGGGCCTGTCCGACGAGATGCGGGTGCGCCGGGAGAAGCTTTTCAAGCTCCAGGACGCCCAGCAGGACCCATACCAGATCACCAAATTCACCCGCAGCCATTTCTCCCGGGAGATCAAGGAGAACTATGACGCCCTGGAGGAAAAGGACGTGCAGGTGGCCGGGCGGATCATGGCAAAGCGCGTACAGGGCAAGGCCGGCTTCATGGACCTGCAGGACGACCAGGGCCGCATCCAGCTCTACGTGAGCGTGAACGAGCTGGGCCCGGAGGGCCTGGCGGAGGTCAAGACCTGGGACGTGGGCGACATCGTGGGAGCCTCCGGCTTCGTGTTCAAGACCCGCACGGAGGCCATCTCCGTGCATGTGAAGAAGATCGAACTGCTGAGTAAGAGCCTGCGGCCCCTGCCGGAGAAGTACCACGGTTTGACGGACACGGACCAGCGCTACCGCCGCCGGTACCTGGACCTGATCACCAACGAGGATTCCCGCCGGGTGTTCGAGCTGCGGACCCGGTTCATCAGCCACGTCCGCCGGTATCTGGACAGCCGGGGCTATCTGGAGGTGGAGACCCCTGTGCTGGGCACCATCCAGGGGGGCGCCGCCGCCCGGCCCTTCGTCACCCACCACAATACCCTGGACCTGGACATGTACATGCGCATCGCCACGGAGCTCAATCTCAAGCGGCTCATCGTGGGCGGCATGGAGCGGGTCTATGAGATCGGCCGCATCTTCCGCAACGAGGGCATGGACACCAAGCACAACCCGGAGTTCACCACCCTGGAGATGTATGAGAGCTACGCCAACTTCGAGACCATGATGGACTATGTGGAGGGCATTTTGTCCTCCGCCGCCATGGAACTGCGGGGAACCTATGAGCTGCAGTGGGGCGGCAATGCCATCAACATGGCCCCCGGCTGGCGCAGGCTCACCATGATCGACGCGGTGAAGGAGTACGCGGGCGTGGACTTCGGCGCGATCTCCGACGACGCGGACGCCGTGGCCGCCGCCAAGGCCGCCGGGGTGGATATGGACGGCAAGGAGCCCACCTGGGGCAACGCCCTTTACGAGACCTTCGACCAGAAGGTGGAGGAAAAGCTCATCCAGCCCACCTTCATCACCATGTACCCGGTGGAGGTGTCGCCTCTGGCCAAGCGCAGCCCGGCGGACGGCCGCCTGACAGAGCGGTTCGAGGCCTTCGTGGGCGCCTGCGAGATGGGCAACGCCTTCTCCGAGTTGAACGACCCTCTGGACCAGCGGCTCCGCTTCGAGGCCCAGATGGCCCTGAAGGCCAAGGGCGACGAGGAGGCCAGCGACATGGACGTGGACTTCTGCGAGGCCCTGGAGTACGGCATGCCGCCCACCGGCGGCCTGGGCATGGGCATCGACCGGGCGGTTATGCTCCTTGCCGGCGTGGACACCATCCGGGATGTGATCTTGTTCCCGACGATGAAGCCGATGGATTGACATATGTGCGAAAAAGCCTTGAGAGATCAAGGCTTTTTCTTTTTTGCGCAGACCGGGCGTCGTTGACTTCGGAGGTTGGCTGTGCTACTATTGCGGAAAGGCAAATCGGAGTTTGTGGAGGTGAAGCCAGTATGGAAATGTCAACAAAGCATTATGTCTTTCATTATGAGAAAAACAGCTTGGCTGAAAGAGAGATAGATCAGATTGCTGACAAGCAGGAAGGATGCTACACGTTTATCAGTGACTGCCTTCATGCTGACGCAAAGGGCAAGATCCACTATCATTTGTTCGACACGCCACAAGAGGTCGGAAAGCAATACGCAATCATCCACGACGAAGATGATGACGAGCCTTGCAACGGCTTTGCTCTTCCAGCAACTATGAGCAAGGACGGTATGGAGCATGTTTTTGCTGTATACAGCGAAACGATAAAATGCATCGGCTTCCATGAAGACGCACATATCATTTCCTATTCCATCTGCAGACCAAATTCGCGCTTCATCAGCGAAGGACTTGCCATGTTTTTCGACCGTTACTGGTGGGGTATCGACAATGATTCCTGGACGCGGTGGTATATCGAGCAGGGAAAGGCTCCATCTGTAGCCGCTCTGCTTGAAAACGGCAATTTCCGTGAATACGACTGTACGCTGACCTATCCCATCGCAGGAGCGTTTACAGGATACCTGATCGGCCGCTTCGGTACGGAAAAATACGTTAAATTCTATAAGCAGTGCGCGGATAATACAGCGCAGGCTCTTGAGCAAACCTTCGGGATCACTGTTGAGCGTCTCGAAAAGGACTTTCTCGGTTACATGAAAATGTTCGAGCTGCGCCAGGACATCCGCGAGCTGATGATAAAAGATTTCGGCGAGGGATGACTTTCCGTCTGTCGGGCTGGCTGTTGTTAAGCGTCGGTTTGGAAACACCTTATTTTGACCCTGAGAACAGCAGACAACTAACAGAGAAAAACAGCTCCAAATTCGGCAGGATCGATCCTATTTTGCTTTTGTGGCGGGTCGGACGCTGAACGAAGATAAAAACAATCCTGCGGAAATTCGTATAAATTCGTATAATAACAAGATGAAGACAGTGGGAAAATGCTGATATATGAGGGAAAATTGGTATTGATCAATTTCCCCACAATGAAGCCACAGGACTGAAAAAGACTGATAGATCAAGGTAAAAACGGCTGGCAGACTGCGATTTGCGACGAAACCTGTAATCTGACAGCAGGATAAATCAAAATTTGGAGGTATCGTATTATGAGATTGGACGGCTTTGGATTATTTGTTGAAGATATGGCGAAAATGATCCGCTTTTATAGAGATGTACTTGGCTTTGAGATCAAAGAAGCGGAAGATACATCCAATGTATATCTTGTAAAAGATGGGACGTTGTTTCTGTTGTACGGCAGAAATGACTTTGAGAAAATGACTGATCGCAG
>CANPXZ010000088.1 GCA_947587485.1 uncultured Oscillospiraceae bacterium
CGTGGTGGCGCTGCACGGCTGGAGAGACAGCGGCGGCGCGCGGGTAGAGGTGGCCTATGCAAAGTACGTGGGCAAGCTGGTGGTGGTGGACGCCTCCGGCTATGATCTGCTGGAGCGGATCACGGGGGGCCATGGAAAATAGAAAGGGGCGCGGCAAGTGGACACTTGGAAAGAGGTTGTTGTGGTTATCACCGCAATTCTCTGCTTTGCGGTTGTTACCATTTTAGCACTAGGGGCGCTATTCCTTGCCATTGATTTTTGGGGATCCCTGCTTATGACGGGAGATATTCCGGTATGGGTATATAGAGCCGTCAACGCGGTTTTGAAATAGGGGAGGCGGACGGTGAGCAGTGAGCTGCTGTGTCCCTTCTGCGGAGCGGAGGTGGAGCCGTGGGACACAAATTACGGTGTGGTATCTGTAGTGGAGTGCAAGGGCTGCCTGTTCTTCACCGGCTGTAACGATTTCGGAACCCGGAGCCGCTGCCATATCACCCGAGCGGTGGCGACTATACTTCCGCCGCGGTGCTGGGATCTGCGGGGCATAGCCCTGACAGACGAGGAAATAGCACTCTGCAAGCTGACCAAGGCGCGGTACGTGAGCCTGGACAGCGACGGCGCATATGTGATTCTGTGGAACGGTGAGCCGCGCAAGATGCTGACGGATCACAACCGGTGCTATTACACAAGCACAAGAGGCGCGCGGGATCTGGGAACTATCTCCAAGGCCCTGTTCCCGTCTCTGCCTGCGGGAGAGCTGCTGGAGGTGCCCCGTGGATAATAACCAGAGGTGGTATAGGACGAAGGAATACCTGGAGCGCGTGCTGGGTGACCTATGGCTGGGCTTTTTGCTGGCGATGTGTGGGCTACTTGTGATAAGCCTGTGCGTGGTGGTGGTGTCTGTCTGCTACGTGCTGGCACGGATGCTATGAAAACTGGTGTGACGATGGGCGAGAAAAGCGATATCGCGGGGCAATTTTATCTTATCGGCCCGGGAGGGCAGATGCGAGCTGTTGAGGAACCGGTACAAGCTCTGGTGGAGGCACCGGAGGCGGGTAATAATTGGATTGGCGCTGTCCGTGGAGATTGGGAATGGGAAGTCTGCTTTGCTCTTCCAAAAATTCTCCGGTGCCGGAGCCGTAAACGCCTGGTCAAGCTGCTTATGAGCACCCGCGGCGTGGATCGGAACACGGCCTGTGAAATTGCGGAATGGATGCGCTCTCATGGTGTGAAATACCAAAACGTCTGGCGGACATACCTTTACGGCTCGGTGGCGCAGGGGTAAGGCGGCTACACAGCGGCGAACAAAAACCCTTTTCTCCGCCCGGCGGTGAGGGGGAGGACGAGGAGAAAGCATTATGACGGATAGACAACTGACAATCTCCACCGGCACCAACCGGCGGGATTTGAATTGGGCGCAAGCCCACCTGACTGTATCGGAGCTGTTCGACCGGCTGAAAACGCCTGTACGGGGCACCGAGACGTTGAACGAGTACCTGCATATGAAAAAGGCCCAACAGGACGCCCTGAAAGACGTGGGCGGTTTTGTGGGTGGCGCGTTGTCCGGCCTCCGGCGGAAGGCCGGCAACGTGACCGGGCGGGACGTCATCACCCTGGATTTTGACAACATCCCCGGCTGGAAAACGGACATGGTGCTGGACGCCGTGGCCGCTCTAGGTTGTGCCTACTGTGTGTACAGCACCCGCAAGCACGCCCCGAGCGCGCCCCGGCTGCGCGTGATCGTTCCCCTAGATAGGACGGCGACCCCGGACGAATACGAGCCGTGCGCGCGCCGTGTGGCCTCTAGCATCGGCATTGGGATGGCAGACCCGACGACCTTTGAGGTAAGCCGCCTGATGTACTGGCCTTCCTGCTGCGCTGACAGCGAGTATGTGTACCGGGCGTACACGGACGGCCCACTGATCGGCGTTGACTTCCTGCTGTCTACTTACGCCGACTGGCGCGACCTGACGAGTTGGCCCGTGGTGCCCGGCGCGGTGAGCTATGCAAAGCTGGCTATGAAACAGGGTGACCCCACCGACAAAAACGGCGTTGTGGGTGCCTTCTGCCGGACTTACAGCATCCGTGAGGCCATGGACACTTTTCTGCCGAACATCTACGAGCCGGTGGACAACGACGACAACCGCTTCACTTACCTTGGTGGATCTACGACCGGCGGCGCGGTGATCTATGACGACGACAAGTTCTTATTCTCCCACCACGCAACGGATCCCTGCGGCGGGCGGCTGGTCAACGCGTTCGACCTGGTGCGGCTGCACAAGTTCGGCGACCTGGACGATGACGCGGCGCCGGACACGCCCACGGTGAAGATGGCGAGCTACACGGCGATGTGCGGGCTGGCGCTGAACGACGGCGCGGTGTGTGCGACGATGGCCCACGAGCGGCAAGCGCAGGTGCAAGCGGACTTTGGTGCACTGGCCGGCCCCGGCGACGGCGTGGGTGCTGCGCCCCCGTCACCGGATGCGGATTGGATGTCCAAGCTGCGCTACAATCAAAACGGCACCATCAAAAACACCATTAACAACGCCGTACTGATCCTGGAGCATGATCCACGGCTGTCCGGCTGCTTTGCGTTGAATCTGTTCGCCGGGCGCGGTGAGGTGCTGGGGGCGCTGCCCTGGGATGAGCATTACACCCGGCGGCGGATGTGGAGCGACACTGACAGCAACGCCCTGTATTGGTACATGGAGTGCGCCTACGGCCATACGGGCAAGGGCAACATCGACAGCGCCCTGGATGTTCATGCTTCCCTTCACGCCTTCAACGATGTGCAGGATTACATATCTGGCCTGACCTGGGATGGCGTGCCTCGGCTGGACACGCTGTTCGTGGACTACCTGGGTGCCGAGGATACCCCGTACACCCGCGCCGTATGCCGCAAGGCCTTCACGGCTGCGGTGGCCCGCGCCATGACCCCCGGCTGCAAGTTCGACAACATGGTGATCCTGTGCGGCCCGCAGGGCATCGGCAAAAGCACTCTGCTGGATAAGATGTCCCACGGCTGGTTCAACGATTCGATACGGACTTTTGAAGGCAAAGACGCTTCCGAGCTGCTGCAGGGGGTGTGGCTGGTGGAGATCGGAGAGCTGGACGCCTTCCGGCGCACGGATGTGGCCCGAATCAAGCAGTTTTTGAGTCTACGGGCAGACCGCTACCGGGCGGCCTACGGGCGACACGTTAAAGAGCTGCCCCGCTGCTGCGTGTTTTTCGGGACGACCAACACTTCCGACTTCTTGCAGGACACGACCGGCAACCGGCGCTTCTGGCCGGTGGACGTGGGCGTGCTGGAGCATGGGCGCAACGTGTGGGAAGACCTGACCGACGAGGTGATAGACCAAGTGTGGGCCGAGGCCAAGGCCCGGTGGCAGTGCGGGGAAAAGTTACATCTGACCGGTGAGCTGGAAGAGGCGGCGCGTGAGAGGCAAGAAGAGCATCGAGAAGTTTCTATCCGCGAAGGGATGATCCTGGATTTTGCGAAAAAGAAAGTCCCTGTTGACTGGCAAAAGTGGACGTTAGATCGTCGGCGTGATTTTTGGGCCGGCGGGATCCACACACCTGACGGTGCTGAACCGGAGCTGGTAGAGCGTGACCGCATCTGTGCTGCAGAGGTATGGTGTGAATTGTTTGGCGGGCGGGCGCGTGAAGCTAAAAATAGTGATACGCGGGAGATCAATGCCGTGCTGGAGCGTATGGCTGGATGGCATCCGGCCGTGTTACGGTGTGGGCCGTACAATAATCAACGGTGCTTTACACGGGATATTTAGTGCTACGAAATTCGCTACAAACTTTGTGGCGTGGTATAGATTGTAGCGGGTGAGTGCTACAGTGCTACAGTGTGCTATAAACTTTTGTAGCGGGTCAATCCTTAGAACTGCAAGGCTTTGCGGTGTTTTGCTACACGCTACATTCTTTTTCCAATATAACTATATTTATAGGGTTTATAACGTGTTTCACGCTATACGCGCTATAGCGCCTATAAATATGGGAGTATATAAGAAAAAATTGTAGTTTGTAGCGGCGGACAAAAAAGGAGAATGCAAATGCTGGAGAGCGAGATCGAAAACCGGTTACACACGGGAATCAAAAAGCTGGGCACGAAAAAGCTGCGGCCCCGGTGCTTGAAATTTGTGTCCCCCGGCTTCACTGGTGTACCTGACCGTTTGATCCTGTTACCGGGCGGCCGTGTGATTTTTGTGGAGTTAAAGCAACCGGGCAAGAAGGAACGGCCCCGGCAACGCCTGGTGCAAGAGTGGCTGTGCAAACTGGGGTTTACCGTTTTTTCTTCCGTGGATAGCTATGAACAGGTGGACATGGTTGTGGAGATATGCCGGGGCATCATGCTGCTGGAGAAAGGCTGGAAACGATGAAAGAGTGGCACCCGTGGCCGTATCAGAGCTATTGCGTAGAGAAGCTGCTGGAGCTGCCCCATGTGGCCCTATGGCTTGATATGGGGCTTGGAAAAACCGTTGTGACGCTGACCGCCATAAAGCGGTTGAAGTACGAACGGTGGGCCTGTGGGCGTGCTTTGGTGATCGCGCCAAAAGCCGTAGCAGAGAGCGTTTGGGACAAAGAGGCCGCAAAGTGGAGGCACCTTAGCGGCCTGCGCATGTCCCGCGTCCTAGGATCGGCGGCGCAACGGCGCGTGGCTTTGCCCGAACAGACACCTGCGGACGTGTACATCGTCAACCGGGAGAATGTGGCCTGGCTGGTGGGACACTATCAAAACCGGTGGCCCTTTGACACGGTAGTGATCGACGAGGCATCCAGCTTCAAAAATCATCAAGCGAAACGGTTTAAGGCGCTGCGGGCTGTACGGCCGCACATAAACCGCATGATCGAGCTGACCGGTACGCCTCGGCCCCGCAGTCTGGAGGATCTGTGGGCGCAGATCTATCTGCTGGACAGCGGTAAGCGCCTGGGGCGGACTATTACAGCGTACCGGCAGACGTTTTTTACCCCTGGCCGCCGAAACAAGACGACGATTTTTGACTATAAGCCTATCCCCGGCGCGGAGGAGGCCATTTTTTCCCGGCTGTCCGACATCTGCATAAGCATGAAGGCGGAGGACTACCTGGAGCTACCGGAGCTTATTTACAACGATATTCCCGTGCACCTGGATCCGGCGGCGCGACGGGCCTATGAACGTTTGGAGCATGACGCGCTGTTGGAGGTTGATCCGGAGAGCGTTATAACGGCTGGCACCGCGGCGGCCCTGGACGGCAAGCTGCTGCAGCTGTGCAATGGCGCTGTGTATGATGAAGACAAGACCGTGATCCCCGTGCACAATTGCAAGATCGGCGTGCTGCTGGAATGCGTGGAGAGCCTAGGTGGCGAGCACGCTGTGATCTGCTATAATTTCCGGCATGATCTGGCGCGCATACAGGCGGCGCTGCGCCCTCTAGGTTTGCGTGTAGAGGTGTATCAGGGCGAAGAGCAAGAGCGGGCATGGAACGCGGGGGAGATCGACCTGCTGCTATTGCAGCCGGCAAGCTGCGCCTATGGGCTGAACCTGCAGGGTGGAGGACATCACATTATCTGGTTTGGGCTGACATGGAATCTAGAATACTATGCGCAAACCAATAAGCGACTGCACCGGCAAGGGCAGACCCGGCCGGTCATAGTCCATAATCTGGTTGTTGAGGGCGGCCGCGACGAGGATGTGATTGCATCCCTGGGCGATAAGGACGCGGGGCAGGAGCGGTTATTGCAGGCGCTGAAAGCGCGCCTGTGGAGAGCATGGGAGGCTGCGTAAATGACGCTGCGAGAGTTATCACAACTGTACTGGCTGAATAGGGAGATCGAAAATGAGCGTGAGCGCCTACAGCAGCTGGAAGGCCGCGCTTATGCGGTGGGCGCCGCGCCTGCGGACGGTATGCCACGGACGTCCGAGGTGGGCAGAAAAACGGAACGTTACGCTGTAGCGATTGCGAGCATCCAACAGACCATCGAGAGCAATCTGATCCGCTGTCAAGAAGAGCGAGCCAAGCTGGAGCAGTACATAGCTGGCATAGACGATTCGCTGACCCGGGAAATATATCGTCTGCGCTTTATCAGCGGGCTGCCGTGGGCGCAGGTGGCGGCGTCTATTGGCGGCGGCAACACTGCGGAGAGCGTGAAGAAGGCCTGTTACCGCCATTTGCGAAAGCACCCATGACGGGGGATCTGCGTCCGGCTGCAAGTTGTCCCGTTTGTCCCGTAGCTCTGTGTTATAATGGCACCGTGGATTGTTGGCACCGTGGATTGTTGGCACCGGGGCGGCTACGCTTGCCTCCGGCATTGCCGCCTTGTCGGCGGTGGCGACGATCCCGCACAGCGTCTGGGCAGAGTATCCAGACGCTGTGCCTTTTCTCCGGCCGCAGATTGATGGAGCTGCATTTGTTCGCGGCCGTGTGAGCGTTACTGCCCCGGGTGACATCCCCCACGCCATCAGTGGAGCGGATAGCCCGGGGCGATATTATGGAGAGACGAGCATGAAGACGACTGATATCACCGGCATGGAGCTGAAAGATACCATTGGCTTTATGACTTCCCCGGACTACCGGGAGCGGTTCAAGGCGGAGTATTATCAGCTTGTGATCCGCTATCGCAGGCTTGCGGCTATGCTGGACGCATGGGACTGCGGAGAACTTGACGATTTTATCCCCGTCTGCCCGCGGAGCACTTACAGCATCCAGATAAAGGCTATGACGGACTACATCGCCGTGCTGGAGGCGCGGGCGATCATGGAGGGTATCGAGCTGTAACAGGCGGCGAAAGGAGGCGCGGGCTGTGGGATATCGGCAAGGCCGCAATTATGAGAACTTGCAAAAGACCATTTTTGACGGCACAGGGCCGTATAGCATCCCGCGCCTTTCCCCGGAGGTGCCCGATGTGCGGGAGTTCATCGGCTTCAATTTTGCCAAAAGCTGTAAATCCCCGGAGCGCTGCGGCGTACATTTCTTTATTGACGATTACCAGTTCACCCGGCTGTGGACGGCACCAGATAACTACCTGGATACGCTGGGCAAGTTCAGGGCAGTGTGCACGCCGGATTTTTCCACCTATACGGACTTTCCTGTGGCCCTGCAGATCTACAATCATTACCGCAAGCACTGGCTGGGTGCCTACTGGCAACAGAACGGCATAACGGTGATCCCGACAATAGGCTGGAGCGATGAAACAAGCTTTACGTGGTGCTTTGACGGGGAGCCTGTGGGCGGGGCCGTGGCTGTGTCCAGTGTGGGCACACAGGGCAGCCGCCGGGCGCGTGCGCTGTTCCTGGCGGGCTATGAGGCTATGATGGAGCGTCTGCGGCCCGCTGTGGTGTTTTTCTATGGGACGGTGCCCGAGGGGTGTGCTGGCAATATCGTGCGTCTGGAGGCCTTCCAGACTGGACTTAAACGGCGTTGCGGCAAGACGGAGGATGGTGTATAATGGGAGGACGCGGAGGTCAGTCCGGTATGAGCGCTGTCACACTTGCATCGTTGGTGCAGGCCTGGGATAATGCCGCTGTGAGTGGTGGGGCTAACTGGCAGCAGAACGGTGATTACACTGACAATAACAATCCTGAATTGGTGAAGTACCAAGGGCAGGAAGACGATAAAACCGCAAGCTTTCTCCATGGCACAGAGCAAAAGGTGGATTTTGCCGACTACGCGGACGGCTACGTGTTTTATGATCTGCCCCTGAATAAGCTGCTTTTGCGGCTGGGTGTCAAGGGCAAACCTGTGGCCTTGAGCGACGCCGATTTTGATGCTTACGTGCAGCAGACAGGGCAGCAAGTGTATTACCGTGGCTGGAGTGGCAGGACGTCCGCGCAACGTATGATCGATGCGCAGTACAATCACGTGGGCAACGGTATATACGGCGACGGCTATTATTTTACGCCTTGGCACAACACGGCGTCCAGCTATGCGCGGGCGTCCGGTGGCAGCAACGGTGTGGTGCAGCGTATGGCGCTTGCCCCGTCTGCGCGCGTCATTTCTTATTCTGACTTGCAGCAGCGCATGGGCGCCATGTCGTCCAAGCTGCAGCGGTCTTTGGGGCATACCGGTGGCGGAAGTGGCCGCACGTACAGCCCCAACGACGGCGAGGCGCAAGCCGCGCTGAAACTGGGTTACAATGTGGTGGACATGGGATCTGGTTATATGTACGCCGTGACCCGTGACGCCTTTATCGTGAGCAGGCGGCTCACGCGGTAAGGAGGCAAACACAATGGCGAAAGAGCTGACAGCAGATGAGCGTGAAATTCTGACTGATCGGGCCATGGGTCTGGAGGCCACGCTGCAGGGCGCCCCGCGGCCGGCATCTTTGCAGGGCAAGAGCGACGACTGGATCCGGGCGGAGCTGGCCCGAATCAAGAATACCTTGCGGGAGGCGAAAAATCCGCGCAAGCGGTGACGGCATGGGCGGCCGAGGATCTTCAAGCGGCTTTTCCGTTGACAAATACGGAAACCTGAAAGCAAAATACGGCAGCCAATACCACGTCGTTTTGCAGTCCGGCAATATCAAATTTGTAGAGAAAAACGCCCGCGATTCTGAACCGCTCATGGAAACTATGACACCCGGCCGGGTATACGTGACTGTGGGTGGCGAGGATCTATTGCACATAACTTATTTTGACACACAGAATAAGAGGGCAAAAACGATTGACCTAAAGCAGTACCATAAAGGTATAAGGCCACACGTGCATCACGGCTACGAGCATAACGAAAACGACGGGCCGAAAGGCGCGGCCAACCTTACCACGGAAGAAAAGGCTATGGTTGCAAGAGTGCGGGCATTGTGGTATACTCATCTTGGCAGGAGATAGTTTAGGCTGGCAGAACGCATTGATAGATGAGGCACCGGTTCAATTCCGGTTGACTGCCAAAAGAGACACGTCAAATGGTGTGTCTCTTTTTATGTAAACTAAACACCAGAGCCCCCGGCGCGCTCAATAGAGAGCTGCGCCGGGGGCTTTTTGCGTTTTGGCCCCTGGCGGGGCGCGGGAGGAAGTCACAATGGAGCTTAACCGTTTTCGGCATGAGTTCAAGCAGCTTAACGGTGTTCGCCTGACCAAAGATGTGATCCTGCTTCGGCGGCCTCTGGAGGTGTGGAGCTACGCAACGGGAGAGACGTTGGCGCGGGGTCGCAAGCTGGACGACGTGCTGTCCGTGGATGTGGGTGGCATGACTGTAGCTGACCTTATCGGCAAGTTGAAGCAGATCGAGTTTGTGTATAACGGTGGGCGCGGCAGTGGATCCGGGCTAGACACGTTCAGCTTTGGGCACGCGAGCAGCAGCGGATCCGGGCATGATACCAGAGATTTACCTGCCCGTATAAACGTGAAGATGTCCGGCGCAACACGGTCTTACGACGAAGCCTTGCGGGCTTTTTGGGTCGAGCACACCCTTGACGCCTGGGAAAGCGCTGTCACTGTAGATGAAGCGGGCTTTGTAACCCAGTATGTACATGGTGGGGCTACTAGCGTGGGCATTTCTGGCCGTGCCGGTGAGGTGGTTATCCACAATCACCCTTCTGGTGGCAATTTCTCTGATAGTGACCTATTAAACGCCTCCTTGACTGCCGCGCGTGGTGTTGTGGCCGTTGGTGACAAAGGTGCTTACTCTTTCACCAAGGGCACGAAGTTTGATGCCAACGCCTTTATAAAGGCCGTCAAAAACGCCCGTATGACGGGTAAGGACTATAATTCTGCCGCCGACCGGTGGCTGAAGCGCAATCAAAAACGGTTCGGGTACAGCTATTCATTTACGCCGATACCGGCTGACCTGTACGTTGATATTCCGTTTTAAGATGCAAGGGCCGTGAGGAGGAATAGGCCATGGGTAGCCGTCCGCAGGACAAAAACTTAATCCCGCTGACCGAACGTCCCGAGGAAGAGGCACAGGCTATCCGGTCTATGGGCGGTAAAGCGAGTCAAGAGAAGATACGGAAACGCAAGGCTATGGCTGAATTGCTAGAAACCTATTCCGGCTTGCCCATCAGGGACGGACGCGTGCGCAAGCGTTTGACCAACCTCGGCATTGACCCCGACGACCTGACGCAGAAAATGCTGGTGGCGGATGGAATTATGAAGGCCGCCCAGAGTGGCAATACATATGCTATTCAGCTTTTCCTTGACCTGCTGGGCGAGGGTGAGAATAAAAACGCAAAGCCTAATAATCTGCTGGACGCCATCAAGGACAGCACGCAGGAGGATATAGCGGATGATGACCTACCGGAGGTTCAGCAAGCGGCAAATCCTGACGCTGACGTGGTGGAACAGGCCGAAGTATAAGAACTGCGACGGGATAATCTGCG
>CANPXZ010000089.1 GCA_947587485.1 uncultured Oscillospiraceae bacterium
CGACGACGTGGGCGGCCGGTTCAGCGTGCTGTCCGCCGTGGGCCTGCTGCCCCTGGCGGCGGCCGGCTGCGACGTGCATACCATGGTGGGCGCGGCGGCGGAGGCCATGTACGAGCTGGACCTGAGAAATCCCGATAACCCCGCCTGGCAGTATGCCGCCACCCGCAACGCCCTGTATGCCAAGGGCAAGAAGATCGAGATCCTGGCCAGCTACGAGCCGACGTTCCGCTACATGGCGGAGTGGTGGAAGCAGCTGTACGGCGAGAGCGAGGGCAAAAACGGCGTGGGCATCTATCCCGCCAGCGTGGAATACAACGCGGACCTGCACTCCATGGGCCAGTACATCCAGGACGGCCCCCGGACCCTGATGGAGACGGTGGTCAGCTTCGACCGGCCCCGGAAGGACTACGAGATGCCCTTCGTCATGGGCGACCCGGACGGGCTGAACTACCTGGCCGGCCGGGGCCTGGGCGAGATCTCCCGGGTAGCCATGGAGGCGGTCAAGGCCGCCCATGTGGCCGGCGGCGTGCCCAACATCGGCGTGAGCGTGCCCCGGCGGGACGAGGAGGGCTTCGCGGAGCTGGTGTGCTTCTTCGAGATGGCCTGCGGCATCAGCGGCTATATGCTGGGGGTCAACCCCTTCGACCAGCCCGGCGTGGAGGCATATAAGAAGAACATGTTCCGGATGCTGGGAAAGCCCGGTACGTAAAAAATTCCAAAGAATTAACATCTTTCCCGTTGCTATGCAGCGGGAAAGATGTTAAAATGGGGGTAACTTCAGAAGGGAGCGTGATGATCTCTTGATAAGATTGATCATGGGTCTCAAAGGGACCGGCAAAACAAAACAGCTGGTAGAGCTGGTGCGCAAAGCGGTGGACGAGGAGCACGGCGACGTGATCTGCATCGAGAAGGACAAGGTCCTTACATATGACATCCCCTATCAGGCGCGGCTCATCCACGCCTCTCAGTACGGGATCAACTCCATCGAGCTGATGCGCGGCTTCCTCAGCGGCCTGGCTGCCGGAAACTTCGATATCACCCATGTGTTCATCGACAATCTTTTCAAGATCATCCGGCCGGCCTCGGAGGAGGATCTGGCCCAGTTCCTGGCCTGGATGGAGCGCTTCGGCCAGACGGAGAGCATCACCTTCACCGTGACCGTCTCCGCCGACCCGAAGGACTTCGGCCCGGAGGTCACCAAGTATCTGAACCAGTAAAATACCCATGAGGCGGGGGAGAGATCCTCCGCCTCCGTTTTTATCCTGCGGCCTTCGGGCCGTATTTTTTTATAGATTTAAGGGCGCGTTGATCATTTTTGCCCCTCCATCCGTTATGATAAACAGAGATACACGCGGGAGGAGGCGGGGCCTGTGGGCGACGACGAGCTGGTGGACCGGATACGGCGGGGCGACGCGGACGCCGCCGAGGAACTGGTGCGCCGCTACTATGCCTCCATCCTGCGGTACTGCCGGAACCGCTGCGGGGACCGGGAGCGGGCGGAGGACCTGGCTCAGGAAACCTTTTTGCGGCTGTTCAGAGCCCTGCCGGATTACAGGAAGCGAAACCGGTTCCGGGCGTTTGTCTATACCATCGCGGAGCGGCTGTGCGTGGACGAGAGCCGCCGGGTCCGGCAGTACCCCCTGGAGGAGGGGGAGTCTCTGGCGGACGAGCGGGATGGCATCGGCCGGGCGGAGGACCGGGTCCAGGTGCAGGCGCTGCTGGAGGCGCTGACCCCGGAGCAGCGAAGGGCGGTGCTCCTGCGGTACGGGGAGCAGCTCACCTTCCGGGAGATCGGGGCGGCGACGGGGTGCAGCCCACGCACGGCCCAGAGCCGGGTCCGGTGGGCGCTGAAGATCATGAGGCAGGTGTTGGAGGATGCGTGAAAGGGAATTGGAGGCCCGGCTCAGCCGGGTCCTGGGCCGGGAGACGACGCCCCGGCGGCTGGACGAGACGGCGGAGCTGTGCCGGCGGATCGTGGAGGAAGAGACCGGCCCGGCGGAGCCGGGGCTGGGCTTCTGGGGCTTTTTGTCGGGCGTGTTCCGCTTTGAGTGGGCGTCCATCGGGGCCTGTCAGGCCGCCGCGCTGCTGCTGGTGGGACTGTTCCTGTATGGCGCGCCGAAGGAACTGAAATATATCCCGGTCTATGTCCCGCTGTTCGTCCTGGCTGTTGTGCCCGTCCTCTTCCGGGGACAATACTGTGGGACGGGCGAGCTGGAGGCGGCCACCCGCGCCTCCGGGGCCCAGCTGGCGCTGGCCAGGCTGATCCTGTCGGGCGCGGCGAATCTGGTGTGCATGACGGCGCTGCTGTGGCTGGAGGTGCGCCTGACCGGCAGGAGCCGGGAGCTGGGGCGGATGATCCTGTACTGCCTGGTGCCGTATCTGGCCGGCATGACGCTCCTGCTGCGCCTCATCCGTGGCCGCAAAAAGGACGCCATAGGGCAGTGCGCCGCCATGGCGCTGGGGTCCTGCCTCTTCTGGCGGGCGTCCTCCCATGTCGCGCCGGGGCTGTATGAGCTGTCCGCAGTGGGGGTATGGATCGCCGCGTGCGCGGTGTTCGGAGCGTTTTTCACAAGAGAGATATGCTTTCTCGTCAAAGCGGATAAGGAGGGCAAGATGTATGGAACTGTCGTTTGACCGGCTGACGAAGCACTATGGCAGCAGGATCGCCGTGGACCGGGTCAGCGCCTCGCTGACGCCGGGGGTCTACGGCCTGCTGGGGGCCAACGGGGCGGGCAAGACCACCCTGATGCGGATGCTGTGCGCCATTCTGGAGCCAACCTCCGGGGAGGTGTTCTGGGATAGGCAGGAGGTGACGGCCATGGGGGCGGCCTACCGGAACGTGCTGGGCTACCTGCCCCAGGACTTCGGCTATTACCCCGGCTACACCGCCGCCGAATTCCTCGCCTACATCGCCATGCTGAAGGGGATACCCAGGGAGACGGCCCAAAGGTGCATCCGGGAGCTGCTGGAGACGATGGGGCTGCTGGGCGCCGCCAGAAAGAAGCTGCGGACATTCTCCGGAGGCATGAAGCAGCGGGTGGGCATCGCCCAGGCCCTTTTGAACGATCCCCGGGTGCTGATCCTGGACGAGCCCACGGCGGGCCTGGACCCCAAGGAGCGGGTGCATCTGCGCAATCTCCTGGCCGACTACGCCGGAGACCGGATCGTGCTCCTGTCCACCCACATCGTGTCGGACGTGGAGGCCATCGCGGACCAGGTGCTGGTGATGAAAAACGGCCGGTTCATCCTGCGGGGCACCGTCCCGGAGCTGGTCCGGCGAGCGGAGGGAAGGGTCTGGGAGCTGACCGTCCCGGCGGAGCAGGCGCGGGCCTGGGAGAAACGGGCCACGGTGGCGAACCTCCGCCACGAGGGGGACCGGGCGGTGCTGCGCGTCATCGCCGATGAGAGGCCCTCGGACGACGCCGTGCCCTGCCGGGCCACCATGGAGGACCTGTATCTGTATCATTTCGGTCAGGAGGCGTGAGATGGGCTTATTTGCTTTGGAACACAAAAAACTGTGGCGAAAGACCAGCGTGCGGGTCTCGGTGGGGCTGTGCTTTATTTACGTGGTCATATTCGGCGGGGCGCTGAACTATCAGTGGTTCGGGCTCGGCAGCGAGGGCGACGCCACCAGCGCCTTCGGAAACCGCTTCGACGGTCGGACGGAGATACGGGCCAGCCAGGCCCAGGCGGCCCGGTACGGCGGTCTGCTCACGGACGAGGCGTTTCAACAGATGGTGTCGGACCTGCAGCAATACGACGCCGCAGGAGTGGAAAGCTTGCTGGGGCGCAGCGAGCGGACGCTGCTCAACGGCTGGCTCGGCCAGCTCTATCCGGAGCTGGAGGAGCGGGACCGGGGGCTCTACTCCATCCTGATGGCCTACTATGTGGACACGTCGCGGCTGACGGATTTTTACGCCCGGCGGGACGCGGCGCTGGAGGATTTTCTGCACAGCCAGGGCCAGTGGACCGGGGCGGAGGGGGAGCTGCTGCGGGGGATGGACGCCCGGGTGGAGGAGCCCTTCCGGTACCGGTGGACCAGCGGCTGGCAGCTGCTGCTGGGCAATATGCTGCCGGATGTGGGCGTCGTCATGGCGTTGTTTCTTGCCATCATCCTCTCGCCCGCCTTCGCCGGAGAGTGGCACAACAACACCGCGCCGCTGCTGCTGACCACAGACGGGGGCTGGCAGCGTCTGGCTCTGGCGAAGGTCCTCAGCGGGCTGGCCTTCGCGGCGGAACTGTTTGGTCTGCTGGCGGTCGGGGGCGTGGCGGCACAGCTGGTCTGGCTGGGTACGGACGGGTGGGATATGCCCATCCAGACCATAAAGCTCCTGGCCGTGGCTCCCATGAATATGCTCCAGGCGGAGGTATATGAGTACGCCTTCGCGCTGCTGGGAGCCGTCGGATACGCGGGGGTCGTGCTGCTGCTGTCGGCGCTGGTAAAGAGCAACGTGCTGGCGCTGCTGACGAGTCTGGCGGCGGTGTACGGCCCGGCGGTGGCCGCCCAGTACCTGCCCGTGGGCGTGCAGAAAGCGCTGGAGCTACTGCCTCTGGTGGGCAGCGGCGCGGACATATTCCGCACCAATACCTTCCATATCTTTGGGAAGTACATCTGGTCCCCCTGGCTTCTCATCACCGTACCGGTGCTGATCGGCCTTTTGTGCACCCCCTTCGCCATCATGCGCTGGTCCCGCCGCCAGCGGGCGTAAAAAATCGCCGCCCGTCAGGGCGGCAACATTATTGATAGGGCTCCCATCGCAAACCAGCGCAGCGTTTGCGATGGGAAAAGGAGGAATGGCGCTGACCGATGTCGGGTCCCCGCTCGCGGGGACCCGACATCTTCAGAGCCATTCCGACGCCGGGGCCCCCACGCGGCACGCCTGTCGCGTGGGGAAAGGAGAAATGCCCCTGAAGACGATGGGGACCTGCTTGCAGGTCCCCATCGTCTTCAGGAGCATTTCGACGTCAGCCGCCTAGGTACGCCTTTTTAATGGCGTCGCTCTCGGCCAGTTCCTTGCCGGTGCCGGACAGGGCGATGACGCCGGATTCCAGCACGTAGGCCCGGTCGGCCACCTGCAGGGCCATCTCCGCGTTTTGCTCCACCAGCAGGATGGTGGTGCCGGCGGCGTGGAATTCCCGGATGATGTTGAAGATCTCCTCCACCAGAATGGGCGCCAGGCCCATGGAGGGCTCATCCAGCATCAGCAGCTTGGGGTGGCTCATGAGCGCCCGGCCCATGGCCAGCATCTGCTGCTCGCCGCCGGACAGGGTGCCGGCGATCTGGCTGCGGCGCTCCTTCAGGCGGGGGAAGTGGGTGAACACATTCTCGAAGTCCTCCTCGGTGGGCTTTTTCTGCACGAACGCGCCCATCTCCAGGTTCTCCATGACGGTCATCTGCAGGAAGATGCGCCGGCCCTCCGGCACCTGGGCCAGGCCCTTGGCGGGGAGCTTATACCCGTCGGTGTGGGTGATGTCCTCACCCAGGAAGGTGATCTTGCCGTTTCTGGGGTGCATGATGCCGGAGATGGTCTTCAGGGTGGTGGATTTGCCCGCGCCGTTGGCCCCGATCAGGGCCACGATCTCGCCCTCGTTCACGTCGAAGGAGATGCCCTTGATGGCGTGGATCGCGCCGTAGAATACGTCGATGTTCTCAACGGACAGCATCATTTATTTCGCCCCCTTTTTGCCAAGATAGGCTTCGATGACCACGGGGTCGTTCTTGATCTGGTCCGGGTCGCCCTTGGCGATGACCTTGCCGTAGTTGACCACGCAGATGCCCTCGCAGATGCCCATGACCAGGTTCATGTCGTGCTCGATGAGCAGCACCGCGATCTGGAACATGTCCCGGATGCGGCGGATGTTCTCCATCAGCTCCTCCGTCTCGGAGGGGTTCATGCCGGCGGCGGGCTCGTCAAGCAGCAGCAGGCTGGGATTGGTGGCCAGAGCCCGGAGGATCTCCAGCCGGCGCTGGGCGCCGTAGGGGAGGGAGCCGGCCACGTCGTCGGCCATGTCCTCCATGTTGAAGATACTAAGAAGCTCGATGGCCCGCTCCCGGGCGATCTTCTCGCTGCGGAAGAACCAGGGCATGCGCAGGATGGAGGAGAGGGTGTTGTAGTCCATCTCGTCGTGCAGGCCCACCAGGATGTTTTCCATGACGGTCATCTCGGAGAAAAGGCGGATGTTCTGGAAGGTGCGGGCGATGCCCATCTTGCAGACCTGGCTGGTCTTGAGGCCCTTGGTGGCCTTGCCGTCCAGCAGAATGGTGCCCCGGGTGGGCTGGTAGACGTTGGTCAGCAGGTTGAAGATGGTGGTCTTGCCCGCGCCGTTGGGGCCGATGAGACCGGCGATCTCCGTGCGGCCGATGGTCAGGTTGAAGTCGTCCACGGCCACCAGGCCGCCGAAGTCGATGCCCAGGTGGTGGGTCTCCAGGATGGGGGACTTGTCGATGTCCCGCTCGGGAATGACGCTCTGGCTGGGGACCGGGACAAGCTTGACTTTATTTGCCATTGTCAGCGCCTCCTTCCGCAGTCTGCGACGCGGGCTTTTTCCGGAACAGGCCCGTCAGCGAGCCGATGAACCGGTCGGCCACGCTGCGCAGAAGGGGATTGTTGGTGACGATCATCACCAGGATCAGCACGATGGCGTAGATCAGCATCCGGTAATCGGAGAACTGACGCAGGGCCTCGGGCAGGACCGTGAGGACCGTGGCGGCGATGATGGAGCCCCGGATGTTGCCGATGCCGCCCAGGACCACGAACACCAGCACCAGGATGGAGGTGTTGAAGTCGAACTTCTTGGCGGCCAGGCCGGAGTAGTTCAGCCCGTACAGGGCCCCGGCCATGCCCGCCATGGCGGCGGAGATGACGAAGGCCATCAGCTTGTACTTGGTGACGTTGATGCCCACGGATTCAGCGGCGATCCGGTTGTCCCGAATGGCCTTGATGGCCCGGCCGGTACGGCTGTTGATCAGGTTCAGGGTGATGAAGAGGATGACCATGATCAGGATGAACCCGGCGGTGAAGGTGGACAGCTTGGTCACGCCCACCGCGCCGATGGGGCCGTTGATGATGGCTTTTCCGTCCAGCCCCATGCCCATGCTCATGGCGTCCTTGAAGCTGAAATGGATGCCGTTTCCGTCCACGCCCACGTAGAGGTTGGTGATGATGTTTTTGATGATCTCGCCGAAGGCCAGGGTGACGATGGCCAGATAGTCGCCCCGGAGCCGCAGCACGGGCACACCCACCAGGATACCGGCCACGGCGGCGGTCAGAGCGCCGGCCGCGATGGCCAGCACCAGACGAAGCGCGCCGCTGGGGATGGCGTTTTGCAGGCTCATGGCCACGATGATGCCGGTGAAGGCGCCCACGCTCATGAACCCCGCGTGGCCCAGGCTCAGGTCGCCCAGAACGCCTACCACCAGGTTCAGGCTCACGGCCATGCAGATGTACACGCAGATGGGGATGAGCTGGTTTTTCAGGGAGTTGGAGATGTGTCCGGTCATGACCAGGGCCTGCATCACAATAAAGGCGATTACGACGATGCCGTAGGTGATGAAGTCCTTGCGCCGGGTCTTTTTTACGCTCTTCATATCCCGCACCTCAAACTTTCTCGCTGACCTTCTTGCCCAGCAGGCCGGTGGGCTTGATGAGCAGGACGATGATCAGCACGGCGAAGACGATGGCGTCGGAGAACTGGGTGGAGATGTAGGACTTGGCGAACAGCTCGATGATGCCCAGCAGGATGCCGCCCAGCATGGCGCCCGGGATGGAGCCGATGCCGCCGAACACCGCGGCGGTGAATGCCTTGATGCCGGGCATGGCGCCGGTGGTGGGGATCAGGGTGGGATAGGCCGAGCACAGCAGCACGCCGGCCACGGCCGCCAGACCCGAGCCGATGGCGAAGGTCACGGAAATGGTGCCGTTGACGTTGATGCCCATCAGCTGGGCCGCGACCTTGTCTTCCGACACCGCACGCATGGCCTTGCCGGTCTTGCTCTTGCTGATGAAGAGCGTCAGGCAGGTCATCACCACCACGCAGCACAGCACCGTCACGATGGTGATGCCGCTGATGGCCAGCTGGCCGCCGAAGAGCTGGACGGGCTGCATCGACTTCACGATGGAGGGGAAGACCTTCGGGTCGCTCTTCCAGATCAGCAGCGCGGAGTTTTGCAAAAAGTAGCTGACGCCGATGGCGGTGATCAGTACGGCCAGGCTGGGCGCGGAGCGCAGGGGCTTATAGGCCAGCCCCTCGATGACGATGCCCAGAACGGTGCACACGCAGATCGCCATGACGATGCCCACCAGGGGCGGCAGACCCAGATAGCTGATGGCGCAGTAGCATATGTACGCGCCCACCATGATCACGTCGCCGTGGGCGAAGTTCAGCATCTTGGCGATGCCGTAGACCATGGTATAGCCCAGTGCAATGATAGCATAGATGCTCCCAAGACTGATGCCGCTGATCAGGTTGGAGAGGATACCCATCATATCCTGCACCTCCTTTTAGAGATTGAAAATACCAAGCGAGGGTTGCCGGTGAAGCGGCAACCCTGCGCTCAGAAAGAATACAATACTTTGACCACGAGAGGGGCGGCTTACATGTTGACGTAAGCGCCGTCCTCAATGACCACCACGATGGGGGCCTTGGAGATCTCGCCGTTGGTGGACCAGGTCATGCCGGAGCCGGTCAGGCCGTCCACGGAGAAGTCCTCGCTGGTGAAGGCGGCAATCAGGGCCTCGCAGGCGTCCTCAGGGCTGGTCTCGCCGGTGATGCCGGCCTTCTGGCAGGCGGCGTAGATGGCGTAGATGCAGTCATAACCGTCGGCGGCGAACTGGTTGGGAGTCTCGCCGTAGGCTTCCTCGTACTTGGCCACGAAGTCGGCGGAGGTCTCGCTGGCGGCGTTGAAGGGGGTCATGAGCATCAGGCCCTCGGCCAGGGAGGCGTCGAAGCCCTCCAGGGTCAGCAGGCCGTCCATGCCGTCGGCGCCGAACCACTTGGGCGCGTAGCCGATCTCATTGGCCTTGTTCAGCAGCAGGGAAGCGGAGTTGTAGTAGATGGGCAGGAACACCAGGTCGGCCCCGGCGTCCTTGGCGGCGTTCAGCTGAGAGGTGCAGTCGGTGTCGCTGGCGGTGAAGGCCTCCTGGGCCACGACCTCCAGCTCGATCTCGGCGGCCTGGGCCACGAAGGCCTGAGCGATGCCGGTGGAGTAAGCGTCGGAGTTGTCGTAGATGACGGCGATCTTCTCACCGAGGCCGTTGTCCTTGATGTAGCTGGCGGCGGTCACGCCCTGGTTGGGGTCGGTGAAGCACATCTGGAACACGTTGTCCTTGCCGGCGGTCACGTCGGTGGAGGAGGCGGAGGGGGTCAGCTCAAAGTACCGGTCGGCGTTGGTCTCGGCGGAGACGGCGATGCAGGGGGCGGTGGTGGTGGTGCCGTACACGATCTGCATGCCCCAGTCCTTCAGGTTGGCGTAGGCGTTGACGGCCTTCTCGGCGTCGCCCTCGTCGTCCTGGAAGTTGTACTCGATGACGGTCTTGCCGGCGGCCTCGTTGATCTCGTCAACGGCGATCTGGGCGCCGTTGTAGGTGGCCACGCCGTACACGGCCACGTTGCCGGTCAGGGGGCCGATGCCGCCGATCTTGATGGGGGCCTCGCCCTCGTCAGCCAGAGCGAACACGGTGCACAGGCTCATCATCATGGCCAGGACCATGACGAAGGAGAGCATTTTCTTGCTGGTGCGTTTCATTCTTTCTTACCTCTTTCCAAGTATTTTGTTCACGGGGACGGTCGTCCCGAATGAAAACTTAAATTAAATATAGGGTCTTGAAAATCAAATGTCAATGTGGCAAAAAAAGTTTGTAGGAATGACAAGGATTGACCGCATGTCCGCTTTATCTTTTTAGTCAATAAAACGAATAAAGAGGGCGTCGAAAGAGGGAATAAAACGTCCCCGGAAAAAGACCATTCCGGGGACGGCGGATCACATGAGGACCTTGGCCAGGAACGCCTGGGCCCGGTCGGTCCGGGGGTGGTCGAAAAACTCCGCGGGGGTGTTCTGCTCGGCGATGACGCCCCCGTCCATGAAGAGAATGCGGTCGCCCACCTCCTTGGCGAAGCCCATCTCGTGGGTGACCACCACCATGGTCATGCCGTCGTTGGCTAAGCTCTTCATCACGTCCAGCACCTCGCCCACCATCTCCGGGTCCAGGGCGGAGGTGGGCTCGTCGAAGAGCATGACCTCCG